>NZ_PDNZ01000002.1:0-300000 GCF_003182595.1 Prosthecochloris marina | reverse complement strand
ACCGCTGAGTTCGGAAATGAAGCGACAGGTAACTATAGCCAGAGAAGCAGGGTTCTCTTTCGCAGGATTTGTTGCAGGGCAGGGTATGCGTTTTTTGTTCAACCTTGTGGTTGCAAAGCTGATGGGCGCAGAATATCTGGGAGTCTACGCTCTTTCGCTTGCAATTCTGCAAATTGCCGAGGTACTTGCCGTCAGTGGTCTCGATGTTGGTGTTCTCCGGTTTGTCAGTATGCAGGCCGGTAGTTTCCGGGATCGGTCGGCCTT
Organism: Prosthecochloris marina; assembly: GCF_003182595.1. Taxonomy (NCBI): domain Bacteria; kingdom Pseudomonadati; phylum Chlorobiota; class Chlorobiia; order Chlorobiales; family Chlorobiaceae; genus Prosthecochloris; species Prosthecochloris marina. The sequence continues at coordinate 299,736 of NZ_PDNZ01000002.1, read as the reverse complement.
TGTCGCTTCGGCGCTGAAAGTTTCTCTGCTCTACTCACTTCCTCTTACCCTTTTCCTTGTTGTTTTTTCGGGTTTTCTCGCCGGTCTTTTTGACGGTGGGAACCTGTTGCATCTTACGCTTATCTGCTATGCATGTTCGGTGCCTTTTCATGTCCTTATCGCTGTTGGCGGTCATGCGGTTCAGGGATACGAAAAACTTCGGCCCAAGATTATTGCCGGTCAGATACTTGTCCCCGGCGGACTGCTGCTTCTGACGGTTTTGATCAGCGCTGTTGCCGGAAACATGCCGGCACTGTTGTTTTCCCTGCCTTTATCGTCGCTTGCGGGTTTTGTGTGGTTGTGGTTGCAGCTCCATCGTATTACCGGCGTTTCCGTAACGGATGTGTTCAATGCCGCTTCTGAAAAAGAGATGGTACGATACGCCCGGCCTCTTATGTTCGTAGCCCTGACGGGTATGGTGAGTCACTGGCTGGATATCCTGATGCTTGGGTGGTATGCGGGTGCGGAAACTGTTGGCTTGTATCAACCCGCAGTCAGAACAGCAGGCCTTATGCGTTCTGTTTTACTTGCTTTTGCGGGAATCGCCGCACCGATGTTTGCCGAGATGCACAGTCGTGGAGGGATGGACGAGCTTGAGAAGCTCTTCAAGATGGTTAGCCGATGGGTTTTGATGGTGTCGATGCCCCTTGCCGTTATCCTGCTCTTGATGCCTGCAACCATCTTGAATCTTTTTGGCGACTCTTTTGCCGTTGCAGCACCGGTTCTCGTTGTTCTCGCTCTTGCAGTTCTGATTCAATCCGGTTTCGGTCTGTACGACACCATACTGCAGATGACCGGTTACTCGAAAATATGCTTCGTGAATGGGGCTGCAGGCCTTGCAGTGCACATCATGCTCAATGTGCTGCTCATACCGCAATTCGGCATGATGGGGGCTGCAGCGGCATTGTTGGCGGTCTACTGCCTGCTTGCCGTGGTCAGGGCTGTCGAAGTGCGGACGCTTCTCGGCATTCATGCGTTCAGCTTCCCGTTGTTCAAACCGCTTGTCGCAGGAATTGTATCCGGTGGTGTTCTCATCACAGCGAAACCTTTTCTTGAGGTGCTTTATGCTCCGTTTTTCTTGCTTGGGGGCGTACTGCTTGTTTTTGCAGTATATTTGCTGATTATAAGGGTTATGCGGTTGGAACAGGAAGAGCTGGACGTTATTTTGGAGCTGTTTTCGTTTGTTAAGAAGTAGTTAATTCTCTGTACAACCTGGGTAAAACTGTAAGTGAATCAGTGAAAAAACTAATTCTGCCTTTTGGCGCCTCTCTCTTGGGGTACCTGCTGCTCTCTGCGGGGGTTTTCTATTCCGTTTTGTTTCAGGGCCTGGTTCCGGCTTCTCCTGACAGCGTGAGTCCCATGGCGACTTCCATCGCTCTCGATGCGCTGTATCAGGAAACCGGCCGTTACCCTTTGTGGCAGCCGTGGTCTTTTTCCGGGATGCCGACGGTCGAGGCGTTCACCTATCTGAACGGCCTTTACTACCCGGGCGTTTTCCTCGGGGTTTTTCAAGTGAGCGGTCTGTGGCTGCAACTGCTTCATTTTGTGTTTGGCGGTTTGGGTGGTTTTGTTCTGCTCCGCTATTTCAAGCTGCATGATATAGCCGCTTTTTTGGGCGGGGCGGCGTTTATGTTGACGCCTTACATGGTTACGATGTTTATCTACGGGCATGGGAGCCAACTCATGACTGCTGCTTATATGCCATGGGTGCTATGGGCGGGTATCAGGCTTCTGGACAGTATGCATCCCTCTGACATGGGGGTTCTGGCTCTATTGGCAGGATTTCAACTGCAGCGAGGTCATGTTCAGATTGCCTACTATACATGGCTGTTGCTGTTTCTGCTGATTGTCTGGAAGGTTGCAACCGGTTCTTCAGCGGCAAAAAGGTTTAAAAAATCTGCGATGATTTTCGTTGCCCTCTGCATCGCGGTAGTTATTTCTGCCTCCGTTTATCTTCCTGTTTTCGAGTACACCCCTTTTTCTGTCCGTGGTTCGGGTAGCGGCGGCGGTGCTGCCTATGATTACGCAACAATGTGGTCGATGCACCCACGGGAGTTTATCACCTACTTTCTGCCGGGTGCTGCAGGTTTCGGCGGGATTACCTATTGGGGGAAAATGCCCTTTACCGATTATCCCAATTATGCTGGGTTTATTGTGTTTTGCCTTGCAGTAACCGGATTGATTGCCGAAAGGCGAAACGGGTTTGTCCGGTTTCTTGCCGGAGGAACGGTGCTCATGGTTTTTCTTGCCTTCGGTAAGTATTTCAGTCCGGTGTACGACTTGTTTTATCATTTCGTGCCGTTTTTCAGCCGTTTCAGAGTCCCGTCCATGGCGCTTATCGTCGTGTCTCTCACTCTCGCTTTGCTTGCCGGATTTGGTTTGCATGCTGTCATGCAGGAGATCAAGGGAAAGGGATTGCGCCTGCTGAAGGGGGGGGCACTGCTTGTTGCGTTGTCTGCCCTGGTTTTTTTGTTTTTTGAAACTTCTTTCGAAGGGTTTATCCGCTCTCTTTTCCCGATACCTCGGGTTGAAAGTGCCGAGCTTGCACAAATGGTTGATCAGGTGCGCTGGAACCTTTGGAAAAGCAGTTTTCTCGGGATGGTCTGTTTCGGCGGAATCTTCGCGGCTCTTCTTTGGCTTCGGTCGAAACAGGTTATCGGTGCAGTGCTTACGGCGTCGTTTCTGACACTGATCGCTCTTGTCGATTTGTTGATGGTCGACCGTCAGATTGTTGCTCCTTCAACGGGTTCTCTGCAGTCTTCTCAGCTGGTTTCCCAACGCTATCTCGAGAGAGCTTTTGCAGAAGATGACGTGACTGCTTTTTTGCGTGCCGATTCTGATGTGTTCAGGGTATATCCGGCAGGCCCCCTTTTTGCCGAGAACAAGTTTTCAGTGTTTGGTATCGAGTCCACCGGAGGATACCATCCTGCAAAACTGCAGGTCTATGATGAGTTGCTTCAGGTTTCCAAAAACCTTGCCAATATAGATGTTTTGCAAATGCTCAATGTCCGGTATGTTGTCAGTATGTCACCGCTGGACCATCCGCTTCTCGATGTTGTCCATGAGGGTGAGCTGCGATTGGCAAGAGGTCCGGTCAGGGTGATGGTGTATCGGCTTGCCGGTTCCATGCCACGCGCATGGTTTGTTCGCGAAGGTGTTTCCGAGAAAGAGGTGATGGACGTATATGGGAAATTACTCGGTGGTGAAATCGATGTGACGACACAGGCTCTTGTCGAAGATGCGCCCTGGATCGGTGGCAGGCAATTTGGAGAGGCCACTGTTTCTTCGATCGAGGTTTTGCCGGAAAAAATTTCACTTTCCGTGCAGGCGGATCAGGAGGCCTTTCTTGTGCTGAGCGAGGTGTTTTTTCCTTTGCGCTGGAAAGTGATGATCGACGATCATGAGCAGCAGGTCTTCAAAACAAATGGTTTGTTGAGGGGGGTTTCTGTGCCGGCAGGAGAACATCGGGTGGTCTTTTCTTTTGACCGAAGAGGATTTGAAAACGGTAGCAGGCTTGCTTTTGCAGGTTTTGCGGTTGCATTGCTGCTTGCGGGTACAGGATTGTCCGGTCTGAAAAGACGGGGAGGGTTCAAGTAAGAAGTTTTTAAGCTTGAGTGGAGTGAAAAAAATTCTGTTTTTGTGCATGAACTTTCCCCCGATGATGACAGAAGGCTCGTCACGTGCCTTTAAATTTGCATCGTCTTTTCCTGCGCTTGGCTGGGAACCGATCGTGATCGCCTATCACGAGGTTTCAGGGATCGAGGCTGAGCGTTTGCCTTTCAGGGTTCACTATGCTGGGCATACCTATTCAGCAAAAGAAATGGACCCCGAGCAACTGTTCAGGCTGGTACATGGACTGCCGCTAAAAAAGCTTTTTTTCAAGAAGGAAGGGTTTCCTCAATCAAAAAACGGCATAGGGGAAAACAGCTGGGAACGAAAAGCGGCCACGCTTGCAGAACAGCTGCTGCAAGAGGATTCGGATATTGAAATGATTTATGCACAGGCGCCTCCGTTTGCTCCGCACCGCTTGGCCCTCGAGCTTTCCGCAAAATATCATATTCCGGTAATGTTCGATTGTACTACCTCTTTTGTCGTTGAAAAACAGGATATGGGTATCCTGCATTCCGGTCATTGCGTTGCCATGCCGTCGAGAGTGATGAAAGAGTTTTTTCTTCGGAAATACCGGGGAAGGTTGTTCCATGAGGATATTTCAATTGTCAGAAACGGTTATGATCCTGAGTGTTGTCATGTGATGTCGCCACAAGAGCAGGCTGGGGTACCGATTCTCTGTGTATTCCATATCGAAAGGGCGGAGGGGAAAGAGCTGAAAAATTTCTTTTCCGGCCTGTCGGCTTTTGTCAAATCCCAAGAGGGTGCAAAAGGCTTTTTTTCGATTGCTTTTACCGGTCCCGGATATGAAAAGGTCAGGCGATACCTGAAAAAATACAGGCTCGAAGATTTTGTCGAAGCAGGTCCTGTGTGTTCGCATGGTGATGAACTGGAACTCTGTATGCGCGCGGACTTATACTGTGTTGTGCTTGGTAAGGCTGATGGTTATGAGCTTTTTGTGCCGGAACGCTTGTACGATATCATGGGCATGAAAACATCGCTTGGAGGTCTGCTCCCCGATGGTCTTGCAAAAAAGGTTATTCATGAAGCGGGAGGCCGAACGGCTTCGATAGAGCGGGTTGAAAGTATTGTCGATTTTCTGCAGGACACTTTTTCTCTTTGGCTTTCAGGGCAGTTGCCGACCGTTTCCGACACTGCCGTTGGCGATTACTGTTTTCGCTCGTCGATGAAGGATTTTCTTGGAGAGATGGCGACGAGGCTTCCCATGGCATAGCAGGAATATCACTGGAAAATATTTCTCGAAAAAGCTATAAAAAATGTGGCTTCTGTTTTTGTATTTTATGCAAAAATATTTTACCTTGGTGGTCCTTATGGATTTTATGATCGATTCAGACTTTGAACGTCTGCGTTTAACCAATTGAATAGAAAAGAATTTACAGCTATGCCGACGATTCAGCAGCTTATCAGACGCGGTAGAAAAACCAAGGCGTCGAAAACAGCGTCACCGGCTCTCGAAAAGTGTCCGCAAAAGCGGGGTGTTTGTACCCGCGTATACACTACGACGCCGAAAAAGCCTAACTCCGCGCTCAGAAAGGTTGCTCGTGTGAGGTTGTCCAACAAGATTGAGGTGACGGCCTACATTCCGGGTGAGGGTCATAATCTGCAGGAGCACTCGATTGTGCTGATCCGCGGTGGAAGAGTCAAGGATCTCCCGGGTGTGCGTTATCATATTGTGAGGGGGTCGCTGGATACTTCCGGTGTTGCCGATCGCAGGAATGCGCGTTCAAAGTATGGTGCCAAACGGCCGAAAGATGGCGCTGCCAAGTAAATCGAATCCTTTAATTACTGACTTCTACTATGGGTAAGAAAGTTGTATACAGCGGTGTTAAGCCTGATCTGCGCTTTGGCGATGAGAGTGTGTCGAGGTTGATTAATGCGATTATGCTTGACGGTAAGAAAAACGTTGCGGCGAAAATAGTGTATGGTGCGATGGATATTATCGCGGAAAAAATGAAGGATGAGGAGCCGCTCGAAGTGTTTCGTCGTGCCTTGTCGAATGTCGCGCCGCTTGTAGAGGTGCGCAGCAAGAGAGTGGGTGGGGCAACCTACCAGATTCCGATGGAGGTCCAGCCTTCGAGAAGAGAGGCTTTGGCGTTCCGCTGGATCAAGCAGTTTTCTGCTCGCCGGGGTGGGCGGACCATGGCGGAAAAGCTTGCGGCCGAATTGATGGATGCTGCAAGTGAGCAGGGCGCTTCGGTGAAGAAAAGAGATGAGGTGCATCGTATGGCAGATGCAAACAAGGCTTTTGCACATTTCAGGTTTTAACAACTATTAACACGGGCGTAAAATTCAAACCATGGCACGGCAAGTAGGTTTAGCGAATGTTAGGAATATCGGTATCATGGCCCATATTGATGCCGGGAAGACGACGACGACAGAGCGGATTTTGTATTACACCGGTCGGCTCCACAGGATGGGTGAGGTTCATGATGGCGGTGCTACCATGGACTGGATGGAGCAGGAGAAGGAGCGTGGTATTACTATTACTTCGGCTGCGACTACCTGTTTTTGGGTGCCGAAAATCGGGAATTTCGAGGATGTGAAGCATCGCATCAATATTATCGATACTCCCGGTCATGTTGATTTTACGGTGGAGGTAGAGCGTTCGCTGAGGGTGCTTGATGGTGCGGTTGCCTTGTTTTGTGCTGTCGGTGGTGTCGAGCCGCAGTCGGAAACGGTCTGGCGCCAGGCCAATAAATATAATGTGCCGAGGGTTGCATATGTCAACAAGATGGATCGTGTCGGCGCAAACTTTTTTGAGGCGGTCAAGGCTATCAAAGAGCGTCTTGGGGCGAATCCTGTTCCGATTCAGATTCCGATCGGCCAGGGCGAGATGTTTGCGGGTGTTGTCGATCTGATCCGTATGAGGGGTATCATCTACGATAAGGAGGATGGTAGTACCTATGAGGAGGTCGAGATACCTCATGATCTCGAGAGCGAAGCCAAGCACTGGCGGATCAATATGCTCGAAGCTGTGTCCGAGCTCGATGAAACGCTTCTCGAAAAATATCTCGAAGGCGAAGAGATTACCGAAGGTGAAGTTCGCAGGGTTCTTCGTCAGGCGACTCTCGACGGGACGATCATTCCTGCTCTGTGCGGTTCATCGTTCAAGAACAAAGGTGTTCAGTTCATGCTCGACGCGGTTATAGAGTATCTTCCTTCCCCGGTCGATGTCGGGGTGGTAAGCGGGCATCATCCTTCAACCGATCAGGAGATCAGTCGTGAGCCGAAAGACGATGATCCGTTTGCCGGTCTTGCCTTTAAGATCGCAACCGATCCGTTCGTCGGAAAATTGACTTTCTTCAGGGTGTATTCGGGTGTGCTCAAAGCCGGCAGTTATGTGTTGAATACCGTGACCGGCAAGAAGGAGCGCATCGGCAGGTTGATGCAGATGCATTCCAACAAAAGGGAGGAGCGGGATGCCGTGTACGCAGGTGATATCGCTGCGGCGGTTGGTTTGAAAGATGTCAAGACTGGTGATACGCTTTGCGATGAAAGCAAGCCTATCGTTCTCGAGAAGATGGTGTTTCCCGAGCCGGTTATTCAGATCGCGATCGAGCCGAAAACAAAGGCCGACTCGGATAAGTTGGGGGTTTCTCTTGCCAAGCTTGCCGAAGAAGATCCGACATTCAGGGTGTCGTCGGATGAAGAAACAGGGCAAACGCTTATAGCCGGTATGGGTGAGCTGCACCTCGAGGTGTTGGTAGACAGGCTCAAGCGTGAGTTCAAGGTCGAGGCCAATATCGGGCAGCCACAGGTGGCTTACCGTGAAACGATCCGTGGTTCGGTTGAGCATGAAGGTAAGTTTGTTCGACAGTCGGGTGGTAAAGGTCAGTTCGGTTTGGTCAATATCAAGCTTGAACCGCTCGAAGAAGGTGAAGGGTACGAATTTGTCGATGAGATCAAGGGTGGAGCCATTCCCAAGGAGTATATTCCGGCGGTGTCGGCTGGTATTCAGGATGCTATGAAGGATGGTGTTGTTGCCGGGTACCCGGTGCAGGATGTCAAGGTGACTCTGTTCGATGGTAAGTACCATGACGTTGACTCATCTGAGATGGCTTTCAAGATTGCCGGATCGATCGGTTTTAAAGGTGCTGCAAGAAAAGCAAATCCTGTTTTGCTCGAGCCTATCATGAAAGTTGAGGTTATTACACCTGAAGAGTATTTGGGTGACGTGATGGGCGATCTTTCGAGCCGTCGGGGACATATCGAAGGTATGGGTGAGCGTGCAGGTGCTCAATTTGTGAAAGCCAAAGTGCCGCTTTCCGAAATGTTCGGTTATTCGACCGTTCTCCGTTCGATGACTCAGGGGAGGGCGAACTATACGATGGAGTTCGAGTGTTACAATGAGGTGCCGAGGAATATTGCTGAAACTCTTCAGGAGAAGAAGGTGGCCGATGAGGCTGGGTAATTGTGAGGTGTTATATCGTATAAGTGTATTTTTTTTGAGTAATAACAACAGTTAATCGATAGAGGGAGAAAGATATGGCAAAAGAGGCCTACAAAAGGGATAAGCCCCATGTAAATATTGGTACCATCGGTCACGTTGATCATGGGAAAACTACGCTTACAGCAGCGATTACATCAGTGCTGGCGAAGCAGGGTATGGCGGCACAGCGTGAGTTCGGCGATATTGATAAGGCTCCTGAGGAAAGAGAGCGTGGTATCACCATTTCGACCGCTCATGTGGAGTACCAGACCGAAAAGCGTCACTATGCACATATCGACTGTCCCGGTCACGCTGACTACATCAAAAATATGATTACCGGTGCTGCTCAGATGGACGGTGCTATCCTCGTCGTTGCTGGTACGGATGGTCCTATGCCTCAGACTCGTGAGCATATTCTGCTTGCCCGTCAGGTGAACGTTCCTGCTCTTGTTGTGTTCCTGAACAAAGTTGATATTGCGGATCCTGAGCTTCTCGAACTTGTCGAGCTCGAGCTTCGTGAGCTTCTTTCCGAATACGAGTTTCCTGGTGATGACATTCCGATTATCAAGGGGTCTGCGCTGAAGGCTCTCGAAGGTGACGCGGAAGCTGAAAAAGCCATTATCGAGCTGATGGACGCGGTTGACAACTACATCCCCGAGCCGATTCGTGACGTCGACAAACCGTTCCTGATGCCGGTTGAAGATGTGTTCTCCATCTCGGGTCGCGGCACTGTCGGTACTGGTCGTATCGAAAGCGGTATTATCAAAATCAACGAGGAAGTTGAGCTTGTCGGTATCAAACCAACCAAGAAAACGGTCGTTACCGGTGTCGAAATGTTCCAGAAGACACTCGATGAAGGGCAGGCTGGTGATAACGCAGGTCTTCTTTTCAGAGGTGTCGGCAAAGAAGAGGTCGAGCGCGGTATGGTCGTGGCAAAGCCTGGTACGATTACCCCGCACACCAAATTCAAGGCGGAGGTCTATATTCTGAAGAAAGAAGAGGGTGGCCGTCATACACCGTTTTTCAACAACTATCGTCCGCAGTTCTATTTCAGAACCACTGACGTGACCGGCGCAGTAACGCTTCCGGAAGGTGTTGAAATGGTTATGCCTGGTGACAATCTGTCGATCGAAGTCGAGCTTATCGTGCCGATCGCCATGGATGAAAACCTCAGGTTCGCTATTCGTGAAGGTGGCCGTACCGTAGGCGCCGGTACCGTAACCCAGATTATCGAGTAAGGCACGGATACTGTATGCAGTGGGGCGGGAAGTAGCAGCTCGCCCCTTTTTTATTCTAAACATTGAAAGAGGATTACGACAAGTGGCTGTTCAGCAAAAGATCAGAATAAAGCTAAAATCCTACGATCATAGTCTGGTGGACAAATGGGCCGTCAAGATTATCGATGTGGTGAAGCAGACGGATGCTATCATCTTCGGTCCTATCCCGTTGCCGACCAAAACTCATGTGTATACGGTTAACCGGTCTCCGCATGTAGACAAGAAGTCCAGAGAGCAGTTTGCTTTTTCATCGCACAAGAGGCTGATTGAAATAATCAACCCGACCGGCAAGACGATTGATATGCTTATGAAGCTTGAGCTTCCAAGCGGTGTGGATGTAGAAATTAAGTCTTAATGAAAATTGAAAAGCAAATCGGAAATGGCTGCGATTCTTGGTAAAAAAATAGGCATGACCAGCATATATGATGAAAACCGCGAAGCGGTTCCATGTACGGTTATCCAGGCTGGCCCCTGTTTTGTGTCACAGGTTAAAACTGTCGTCAAAGACGGTTATGAAGCATATCAGCTGAGTATAGGCGAACGAAAAGAAGCTAAGGTTTCCAAACCTTTGAGAGGTCACTATGCGAAAGCGGGCGTGGTCCCCGGCTACAAGGTTGTCGAGTTCGAAAAGGATCTCATGGATGCTGAGCTCGAAGAGGGTGGTTCTGTAAGTGTTGAGATGTTCCGTGAAGGAGAGACGGTCGATGTTCGTGGTGTTTCCAAGGGAAAAGGCTTTGCCGGTGTGGTCAAGCGACATAATTTTGGCGGCGGTTCGAGAACCCATGGCCAGTCGGACAGGCTTCGTGCTCCGGGTTCGGTCGGAGGCGCTTCTGATCCATCACGGACCTTCAAGGGTACGAAAATGGCCGGTCGTATGGGCGGAAAAACTGTCAGGGTAAAGGGATTGAAAATAATGAAGGTGATACCGGAGTCTAATCTTCTGGTTGTAAAAGGTGCTGTTCCGGGCGTTAAAAACTCGTATGTACAGATTGTTTCTTCAAAAAAGTAAATGGTGACTAGCAGGGAAGCATGGAACTTAAAGTTTTAAATACAGGCGGCTCGGAAACCGGTGAGGTTGTTTCGCTGGCTGACAGTGTGTTCGCAACAGAGGTGTCGGAGCATGCTATGTATCTCGATGTTAAGTCCATCATGGCAAACAGACGTCAGGGGACGCATAGCGTTAAAAACCGCTCGGAAGTCAGAGGTGGCGGTAAAAAACCATACAGGCAGAAAGGTACCGGTCATGCGAGGCAGGGTTCGACCCGTTCACCTTTGATGGTTGGCGGTGGATCGATTTTTGGGCCTGAGCCACGCGATTACAGTTTGAAAGTCAATAAAAAAGTCAAGCGTCTGGCTCGCCGTTCGGCATTGACAAACAAGGCGCAGGAAGGCGGAATTGTTGTGGTCGAGGATTTTGTCTTCGATCAGATCAAGACAAAGCAGATGGCGGAGATTCTCAAAAATCTCGGGCTTGAAAGCAAAAAAACGCTGATGCTGATGCCGGAGCATAGCGAAACCGTTGTCAAGTCAGGAAGAAATATTCCTAAACTGAATGTCGTTGTTGCAGACAATGCTTCGACATATGATATACTCGACAGCCAAACGGTGCTTATGCAGAAGGCTGCGCTGAAGAAGATAGAGGAAACACTGGGTTAATAAAGCAGAGACAGCAAAAAAGAGGTGGTTATGAGAAATCCGTTATTGCAGCCCTGGCTCACAGAAAAAAGTACTCGCTTGACGGAGCAGGCAGGCCAGTATGCTTTCAAAGTGAAGGCCGCTGCCAATAAGACAGATATCAAGAGAGCGGTAGAGGAAAAATTCGGTGTCGAGGTCCAGTCGGTCCGTACCGCGAATTGTCTGGGGAAGTCCAAAAGACAGTACACTCGTAAAGGGTTGATCGCTGGCAAGAAAAACGACTGGAAAAAAGCTGTTATTACGCTCAAAGAGGGGCAGGTAATCGATTATTATTCCGGTTCGACTGACCAGGGAGAAGAAAAACAATCCAAATAAAGGTTAGACAATAGTTTACAATGGCGATAAGGAAATTAAGCCCAGTTACACCGGCATCAAGGTATCTCTCTTATTCGGGATTCGATGAGGTTACAAAAAGCAAGCCGGAAAAAAGTTTGCTTGCACCCCTAAAAAAATCAGGCGGCAGAAACCGTGCAGGTCGTATTACTTCGAGACACAGAGGTGGCGGGCACAAGCGTTTTTACCGTATCATCGACTTCAAACGCAACAAGGACAATATTCCGGCAAAAGTTGCGGCGATCGAGTATGATCCGAACCGTTCTTCGAGGATTGCGCTACTGCATTATGCGGATGGAGAGAAACGCTATATTCTCGCGCCAAAAGGTTTGCGGGTTGGAGATGTACTGCAGAGTGGTGAAAAAGTCGAGGTGAAGGTCGGTAACACTATGCCGCTGAGGAATATCCCTCTCGGTACCGATGTGCATAACATCGAGATGAAGATAGGAAAAGGCGGTCAGATGGTGCGCTCTGCCGGGGCGTTTGCCGTTCTTGCTGCGAAAGAAGGCGACCATGCAACACTCAAGCTTCCTTCAGGTGAGATTCGTAAGGTGCGCATCGAGTGTCGTGCGACTATCGGCGGCATCGGTAATGTCGATCATGAGAATGTTGTGCTTGGCAAGGCCGGCAGAAGCCGCTGGTTGGGTGTCAGGCCTCAAACGCGTGGTATGGCGATGAACCCTGTCGATCATCCGATGGGCGGTGGCGAAGGAAAATCGAAATCAGGTGGTGGGCGCAAGCATCCGAAATCACCCTGGGGTCAGATTGCAAAGGGTATGAAGACCAGAAATAAAAAGAAGGCTTCGGGCAAGCTGATCGTTCGCGGTCGTAAGTCGAAGTAAGAAGCGAAGCAAAAAAACAAGCAGAGAGAACTATGCCAAGATCGCTTAAAAAAGGACCGTTTATCGAGAGCAAGCTTGAAAAGCGCATACTTGAGATGAACAGCAAAGGTGAAAAGAAAGTGGTGAAAACCTGGTCAAGAAGCTCGATGATTTCACCTGATTTTGTCGGACATACCATAGCTGTGCATAACGGTAAAACTCATATTCCCGTGTATGTCAGTGAAAACATGGTCGGGCATAAGTTAGGTGAGTTCGCTCCAACAAGAACATACCGCGGCCATGCAGGCGGTAAATCTGAAAAAGGCGGATCAGCGCCCAGGAAAAAGTAAACAGAATAACGCGGAAAGGTTAAAGAGACATGCAAGCTAAAGCAGTATTACGGCATACGCCGACATCGCCGAGGAAAATGCGCATTGTGGCGGGTCTTATTCGCGGGAAACAGGTTGACCAGGCAAAGGCAATTCTGATGAACTCGACAAAGGCAGCATCCCGCAACGTAATGCAGACACTCAAGTCCGCGGTTGCAAACTATACCCAGAAAAACCCTGATGAAAGGGCTGGTGATAACGACTTGTTTATCAAAGAGATTTTTGTCGATGAGGGACCGACCATGAAACGCATGCTTCCGGCTCCGATGGGTCGTGCGTATAGAATTCGTAAGCGTTCGAATCATCTGACGATCGTCGTGGATAAGGTTAATCCAGTATAATAACTAAACAACAAGGAGCTAACATTGGGTCAGAAAGTTCATCCTACTGGATTCAGATTAGGGATTATCAAAGACTGGACATCGAGATGGTATGATGATGGGCCGGTAATTGCCGAGAAACTCAAGCAGGATCAGGTTATTCGTAACTATGTCAGCGCACGTCTCAAGAAAGAGCGCGCAGGTGTTGCAAGAATTGTTATCGAGCGCACGACAAAACATATTAAAATTAATATCTTTGCCGCACGTCCGGGCGCGGTTGTCGGTAGAAAAGGTGAAGAGATCAATAACCTTTCGCAGGAGTTGAGCCGCATTACGGGCAAAGAGGTGAAAATAGATGTTGTCGAGGTTGTCAAGCCCGAAATCGAAGCTCAGTTGATCGGTGAGAATATCGCATATCAGCTCGAAAACAGAGTCTCTTTCCGGCGTGCCATGAAGCAGGCGATTCAGCAGGCCATGAGAGCAGGGGCAGAAGGTATCCGTATCCGCTGTGCCGGCAGGCTCGGCGGCGTCGAGATCGCCCGTGCAGAGCAGTACAAGGAAGGCAAGATTCCGCTGCATACACTTCGTGCGAATGTTGACTATGCGAGTGTCACCGCCCACACGATTGCGGGTGCTATCGGTATCAAAGTATGGGTATATAAGGGCGAGGTTCTTGTCCAGCGCATCGATGCCGTTGAAGAAGAGGAGATGAAGAAAATCAGGGAACGCAGAAACGAGCAGAGGTCGAGAGGTGGCGGTCGTGATTCCCGGAACAGAAGGCGCCGCAGGCCGAAGAAAACTGCTTGAGGCATAGAGAAAAAAGCACCGCCAGACAGCATAGGTTGATAGTGGTGCCGACAAGAACTTTACAATCAGAAAAAGAATTGGAGTTGCCGGTATGTTAATGCCGAAGAGAGTTAAGCATAGAAAAGTTCAGCGTGGCAGGATGAAAGGAAATGCGGGACGCGGAACAACCATCACGTTTGGTTCATATGGATTGAAAGCTCTTGAGCCTGCATGGATTACCAGCCGTCAGATTGAAGCTGCCCGTGTTGCGATGAACCGGTACATGAAAAGAGACGGTAAAATCTGGATCAGGATTTTTCCTGACAAGCCGGTTACCAAGAAAGCAGCTGAAACCCGTATGGGGTCCGGTAAGGGTACTCCGGAGTTCTGGGTGGCGGTTGTCAAGCCTGGAAGAATCATGTTCGAGGCTGATGGTGTTCCTCAAGAGATTGCTACTGAAGCATTCAGGCTTGCAGCTAAGAAACTGCCGATCAAGACCAAGTTTATCGTAAGACCTGATCTCGAAGGTTAATGTGCTAAACAGACAGAGAAATTTATTATGAAAAAGCATGAAATAGCAGCAATGAGCCGTCAAGAGCTCGTCGACAGCATCAGGGAATTGGAAGACAGGCTTGCTGATCTGAAGTTTTATAAGGCTATTGAGCCGCCGCAAAATCCAATGGTTTTTCGTAATTCACGCCGTGACATTGCGAAAATGAAAACACGCTTGAGCCAGCTTGCAAAGCAGGAGAGCAGTGAAGGTTGACGCGTTCGGAAAAAGGATAAAAAAAGAAAGAAACTTAAAATCAAGAAACTGCAATGGCTAAAAGTGCAGCAGAAAGAAGTCGCAAGAAAAGCTGGATAGGCAAAGTGGTCAGTGATAAAATGGATAAGGCTATTGTCATTGCCGTCGAGCGAAGAGTACAGCATCCGGTTTATAAAAAGTACTTCAAAAAGACGACGCGTCTTATGGTTCATGATCAGAACAATGAGGCTGGAGTGGGTGATATTGTCAAAGTGGTGGAGTGCAGGCCGCTCAGCAAAAAAAAGAGCTGCCGTTTGGTCGAAGTGGTTGAAAAAGCAAAATAAGCTTGGTTTCCAATTTCATTTTAATAAAGGTTGAAGTAGGATGATCCAGAAAGAGACAAATCTGGTTGTGGCCGATAACAGCGGCGCCAAAAAAGTTCGATGCATACATGTGTTCGGCGGTACAGGCAGGCGTTATGCCGGTCTTGGAGATCAGATCATGGTTACCGTAAAAGCTGCGGTTCCTGGAGGTGTTGTCAAGAAAAAAGAGGTATCCAAGGCTGTCGTGGTTCGTTGTGCAAAAGAACAGAGAAGAAAAGACGGTTCATATATTCGTTTCGACGAAAATGCTGTTGTGTTGCTCAATGCACAGGGTGAGCCTCGTGGAACACGTATTTTCGGACCTGTCGCAAGGGAACTCAGAGACAGGAAGTATATGAAGATTGTTTCGCTGGCCCCGGAAGTTCTTTAAGGGTCTGCGATGTTCAAGCGGGAGTAACTCAGCTGGTAGAGTCACAGCCTTCCAAGCTGTTGGTCGCGGGTTCGAGTCCCGTCTCCCGCTCGGGTTTTATGAAAAATATCTCCAGGGTAAAACATGAAAACAGGTATTAATCAGGTTAAGCTGCATGTCAAAAAAAACGACACAGTCGTTGTCATTGCAGGTAATGACAAGGGGAAAACAGGAAAAGTATTGAGGGTATATCCTCAAAAAAACAGGGTGATCGTTCAGGGGGTGAATATCAGAAAGCGTCATGTTCGTCCATCGCAGACTCATCCTCAGGGAGCCATTATCGAACGTGAATTTCCCATTCACGCGTCGAACGTCAAGAAAAGTTAACCAGTTTATGAATCAACGCAGGATGACCAAGACCATCCTGTATAATGTTACAGTAGAAGATGGCAAAGAAAACAGAAACACAGCAAAACACCGATACAGCCAAGCCTCGCCTGGAGACAACATACAAGGATACCGTTGTTCCTGCTCTCGTCGAGCGGTTCAAGTATAAAAATATCATGATGGTTCCGAAGCTTTCCAAAATATCGATCAATATCGGGGTTGGAGAAGCTGCGGCTGAGCCAAAGCTGCTCGAGACTGCTATTCAGGAGCTCGGACAGATTACCGGTCAGAAGCCACAGATCCGCAAGGCCAGAAAAGCCATTTCCAATTTCAAGCTTCGTGAAGGACAGGCCATCGGCTGCAGGGTTACGCTGCGGAAGAAATATATGTATGAATTTCTGGAAAGGTTTGTTACATTGGCCGTTCCGAGGATTCGTGATTTCCGGGGATTGAGCACAACCAGCTTTGATGGTCGTGGAAACTACACGGTTGGAGTCAGGGAACAGATCATTTTTCCCGAAATCGATATTGATAAGGTGCCGAGAATTCAGGGTATGGATATCAGTTTTGTAACAACAGCGAAAACTGACGAAGAAGCATTTGCACTGCTCTCCGAGCTTGGTATGCCGTTTAGAAAAAAGAACAACTAAACAATCAAGAGAAAAGATGGCAAAGAAAAGCGTGATCGCAAGAAACGAGAAGAGGAAAGCGCTCGTAGAGAAATATGCCGCAAAGCGTGAAGAACTGAAAAAAGCAGGGGACTACGAGGCTCTCAGCAAGCTTCCGAGAAACAGTTCCCCTACTCGAGTCAGAACCCGTTGTGTTTTGACCGGGAGAGGCCGAGGTGTTTACGAGAAGTTTGGTCTCTGCCGCCAGATGTTTCGCAAGCTTGCTCTCGAAGGCAAACTGCCCGGGGTAAGAAAAGCAAGCTGGTAGCACGTTCATACGCCCTGATGTGCAGCAAAAGAGTTTATTTTGAAAGTAATTAACAGTGTACTATGCCTGTAACCGATTCAATAGCCGACTACATTACCCGTATCAGAAACGCCGGGAATGCACATAATACAACTACGGATATTCCGTACTCCAAGCTCAAGGAAAATATTTCGAAGCTGCTTGTTGAAAAAGGCTACATCAAAAACTTCACGGTGATAACTTCCGAACAATTCCCGTTTATCAGGGTGGAGTTGAAGTATTCCGACGACGGTTCGCCTTCAATCAAGGAGATTACCCGAGTCAGCAAACCGGGAAGAAGAGTATACAACGGCAAAGACCTGAAGAAATATCTGGGCGGTCTTGGGCTTTTTATCGTTTCGACCTCGAAAGGTGTCATTACCGATAAAGAGGCCAGAGAGCAGGGTGTCGGTGGAGAAGTCCTGTTCCGTATTCTTTAATTAACAAGCCAAAGCGTTTAGGGATATCATGTCAAGAATTGGAAAAATGCCGGTCAAGCTGGCAGAACAGGCAAAGATTGAGATAAAAGATAACGTTATTACGGTTTCCGGGCCAAAGGGTACATTACAGCAGAACATGGTGCCTGAAATCGTTGTCGATATCAAAGAAGGAGAGGTTGCCGTTACCCGTGTCGACGATAGCAAGCGTTCAAGGGCGATGCACGGTTTGTATAGAATGCTGGTGAGCAACATGATCGAAGGTGTTACCAGCGGTTTTACAAAAAAACTGCTTATTAATGGTGTTGGTTTTCGTGCTGAGAAGAAAAGTGAATTCCTCGCTCTTTCACTCGGATTTTCACATATGATATATTTCAAGGCACCTGAAGGCATCGCTATCGAGTGTCCGGACCCAACATCTATTGTCGTTAGTGGTATCGATAAAGCTCTTGTTGGTCAGGTTGCCGCTAAAATCCGCTCTTTCCGCAAGCCTGAGCCGTATCGTGGTAAGGGAATCAAGTACTCTGACGAGGTTGTACGCCGTAAGGAAGGAAAAGCAGCTGGTAAGTAAAGTGGTAAAAGGCACGTTAATTGTCAGGTAATAAAATTTTCAGGATAAAGAAATGGGACAAGTTGTAAAAGTTGCGCGCAGGCAGAAAATTAAAAAACGCAGTAAAGCCAGAGGGCAGGGGACTGCTGAAAAGCCGAGACTTTGCGTATACAGGAGTTTGTCGCAGATTTATGCACAGTTGGTCGATGATAACAATGGTTCTACCCTTCTGGCTGTTTCCAGCATGTCGAAAGAGAACAAGGCGCTGAAAGGGTCGAAAACCGAAGTCAGCCGTGCTATCGGGAAACAGATCGGCGAAAAAGCTATGGAGAAAGGTATTACAAAAGTGGTATTCGACCGTAACGGGTTTCGGTATCACGGCAGAGTGCAGGCTCTGGCCGAGGGTGCACGAGAAGCCGGACTGGTCTTTTAAAACAATACAAAGAAAGTGTTCATGTCGAAGAAAACTGCGAAAAATATCAGACCTGGTGAGTTAAACCTGAAAGAGAAGCTGGTCCATATTAACAGAACCGCGAAAGTTGTTAAAGGTGGTAAGAGATTTGGTTTCAATGCTATCGTTGTTGTCGGCGACAAGGAAGGGCATGTCGGTTACGGGCTTGGCAAGGCAAACGAGGTTCAGGATGCAATCGCAAAAGGGGTTGAAGACGGTAAGAAAAACGTTATCAAGGTTCCGATTGTCAAAGGAACCATACCTCACCAGATAGTGGCGAAATACGGTTCGGCGAAAGTGATGATGAAGCCGGCTACGCCAGGTACTGGTTTGATCGCAGGTGGTGCGGTTCGTGCCGTGCTGGAAATGGCAGGTATTCATGATATTTTAGCCAAATCGCTTGGTTCATCCAATCCTCATAATGTGGTCAAAGCCGCAATCAGGGGGCTTGAAAGTATTTCCGATGCCTATGATGTCGCTGAAAGACGTTCAAAAAGTTTGAAAGAGGTTTTTGAAAGCTAAACAGAGCTTGTGAATAATGAGTGATAAAAAGATAACCATTACCCAGGTACGCAGCATGATCGGGTGTACAAAAAAACAGAAAGCTACTATCAAGGCTCTTGGTCTGGGTAGACCGAACTATAAGGTTGAAAAACCCGATAATGCCTGTACAAGAGGTCAGGTAAGGGTTGTTCAGCATCTGGTGAAAGTCGAAGAGCAGTAAGAGTTTCAATAATTGCAAGTCAGAGATTGAAGAAAAATGGATTTAAGTTCACTACGTCCTGCTAAAGGTGCGGTAAAGAACAGGAAACGAATCGGCAGGGGACCGGGGTCCGGAAACGGAACTACGGCAGGGAAAGGTAACAAAGGGCAGCAGTCGAGGAGTGGTTACTCCCGCCCAATATCGGAAGGCGGTCAGATGCCGATTTACAGAAGGTTGCCCAAGTTCGGTTTTACCAAGCCAAACAGAAAGAACATTATTTCTGTTAACCTGTCTCAGATCGCGCTCTGGATTAAAAACGAAAAGGCATCGGCAGAAAAGATCACCGTTGAAGATCTCAAAAAGCTTTGCAGTGCAAGCCGGGCCGATTACTTCAAGATTCTCGGTAACGGAGAGCTGGAAACCCCGGTTACCATAACCGCGCATTTTGTCAGCAAGGCCGCAGAAGAGAAGATCGTCAAAGCAGGTGGCTCTATTACCCTTGCTTCGCGTACTCTTCTTGAAGCTGAACGGCTCAAGGATCTTCCGCTCGATGAAGCGCTGATGAAGCCGAAGGCTCGTGTGAAAAAGACGAAAGAAAAAAAGTCCTGAACCGCTCATTGATCACTTATGAAGCTGACTGAGAGCCTCCAAAATATCAACAAAATTCCCGAATTGCGGCAACGGATTCTGTATACGTTGCTGCTTTTGATTATCTACAGAATAGGATCCCATATAACGCTTCCTGGAGTCGATGCGTCGGCCATATCGGGCGCATCACAGACACACGCCAGTGATTTGTTCGGTCTGTTCGATCTTTTTGTGGGGGGTGCGTTTGCCAGAGCGTCGATCTTTTCTCTGGGAATCATGCCGTACATTTCTTCGGCTATTATCGTTCAGCTGCTTGGTGCTGTAACACCTTACTTTCAAAAGCTGCAGAAAGAAGGTGAGGAAGGCCGGCAGAAAATCAACCAGTATACGAGGTACGGGACGTTGTTAGTCGCCTCGCTTCAGGCCTGGGGGGTCAGCGTGAGCCTAGCAAGTCCGGCTTCTTTCGGACGGGTTGTCGTTCCCGATCCAGGGTTTTTCTTTATGTTTTCCACGGTGTTGATTCTCACCGCAAGCACACTGTTCATCATGTGGCTTGGTGAAAAAATTACCGAGAGCGGTATCGGCAACGGCATATCCCTCATTATCATGATCGGTATTCTTGCCGGATTTCCTCAATCGCTCATTGCTGAAATTCAATCCGTATCGCTCGGCAGCAAAAACTGGATCGTAGAGGCGGTCATTCTTGCCTTGATGGTTGTAATCGTTGCAGCTGTTGTCGTCCTGACCGTAGGAACTCGGCGTATACCTGTCCAGCATGCCAAAAGGGTGGTCGGAAGGAAAATGTACGGTGGTGGAACCCAGTATATTCCGATGAGAGTAAACACGGCAGGCGTCATGCCGATTATTTTCGCACAGTCGATCATGTTCCTGCCGAGCACGTTTCTTTCTTTCTTCCCGGAAAGCGAGATCATGCAAAATGTCGCCAATGTATTTGCGTATGACTCATGGTGGTACGCGGTCATGTTCGGTTCGATGATTGTTTTCTTCACGTATTTTTATACGGCTATTGCATTCAACCCGAAGGAAGTTGCCGATACGATGCGCAGGCAGGGTGGTTTCATTCCAGGAGTTCGTCCGGGGAAGAGTACCGCTGATTTTATAGATAACATTTTAACCAGGATAACACTTCCCGGTGCTATATCGCTGGCATTCATTGCGGTTCTGCCTACGTTTCTTACAAAATTTGCTAACGTAACCCCAGGGTTCGCTCAATTTTTCGGTGGTACAAGTCTTCTGATTATCGTTGGTGTCGGGCTCGACACGCTCCAGCAGATAGAAAGTCATCTGCTGATGCGTCATTATGATGGTTTTATGAAATCGGGTAAAGTTCGCGGCCGTCGATGACGGGCGCGTGAAAAGGATAGTATGATTACGATTAAAAGTCAAAGAGAAGTTGAGCTGATGAAGGTATCAGGATCCATTGTTGCCGCAGTTCTCGACATGATAGGGGAGGAAGTTCGTGAAGGAATGACTACCCTTGAACTCGATACGATGGCCGAGGCATGCATTCGAGATCACGGTGCAGTCCCGAGTTTTCTTCATTATCGGCCGAAAGGGGATTTAAGTGTAAAGCCTTATCCCGCTACTCTCTGTGTTTCCATCAATGAAGAGGTGGTTCATGGAGTTCCGAGTAAAAAAAGGATTGTCAAAGAAGGGGATATTGTTTCTGTCGATTGCGGTGCCTACAAAGGCGGTTATCATGGAGATTCGGCACGAACCTACATTATCGGTGATGTGCCGTCGGAAGTAAGGAAGCTGGTTACCGTGACCAAGGAATGCCTTGAGCGGGGGATTGCACAGGCTGTTGCAGGAAACCGTTTACATGATATCTCCGCAGCCGTCGAAGAACATGCCCGTTCTAACGGTTTCAGTGTCATTGAAAATATGGTGGGTCACGGAATCGGTAGTGAATTGCATGAGGAACCGGCGGTGCCGAATTACGGACGGAAAAATACCGGCGTCAAGCTTCGCGAAGGAATGGCGCTGGCTATAGAGCCTATGATCGCCATGGGCCGTTCGAGAAATGCAGTGTCGAAAAACGGTGAATGGGTTGCCGTGACGGAAGACGGAAATCCGTCGGCACATTTTGAGCATACGATCATCGTGAGGAAAGACCGCGCTGAAATTATGACGCTGTCGTAAAAGAGCAGGAACTCATTTTAATCAAAAAGGAGTTTGTAAAGATTGGCGAAGGAAGATTCGATTGAAGTAGAAGGTGAAATTCTCGAGGCATTGCCGAACGCACAGTTCAAGGTAAAGCTCGAGAACGGCTTGGAAATCCTGGCGCATGTATCCGGAAAGATTCGAATGCACTATATCAGGATTCTTCCCGGTGACAAGGTTAAGGTTCAGATTTCCCCATATGATTTGACCAAAGGAAGGATAACATACAGATACAAGTAAATCCGGGGTAAAGTGGCGCTTTAAATCGGGTGTTCTGTTGATTATTTCCGAAAAAATTGTTACATTATAGGCCTTTTCTGTTTTGAGAGCCAATACTATCATAGTGGGAGTTAACCATGAAAGTTTATTCATCTATTAAAAAACGTTGTGAACATTGCCGCATTATCAGGCGCAAAGGTAAAAGGTTTGTGATCTGTAAAGTAAACCCGAGTCACAAACAGCGTCAGGGTTGATAAAGCAGGAATTAAGAATAACGACATACTAAGAACATTATGAGGATTGCTGGGGTAAATTTGCCGCTAAACAAGCATGCTGTTATTGCCTTGACGCATATTTACGGCATTGGAAAAACATCTGCGAAAAATATTCTTGAGCGTGCAGGAATAGATCCCGCTAGAAAAATTTCCGAGCTGAACGACGACGAGGCTCATTCCATCAGGGAGATTATTTCCGAGGATTATATCGTCGAAGGTCAGGCAAGAGGTGAGCAGCAGTTGTCCCTCAAGCGTTTGATGGATATCGGCTGTTACAGAGGGTTGCGTCACAGACGCTCGTTGCCGGTAAGAGGTCAGCGTACGCAAACAAACGCAAGAACTCGAAAAGGAAGGCGCAAAACAGTCGCCGGCAAGAAGAAAGCGGTCAAGAAGTAAGCGTCAGTAGTTGAAAGAGCTAACACAGATACCAAAGATTGTAAAGATACATGGCTACAACAAGCAGGAAAAAAAAGAAGGTAAAAGTTACTTCTGAAGGCACGGTGCATATCAAGGCGTCGTTTAACAACGTATTGGTGACCATAACCGACATGCAGGGAAATACCGTTTCCTGGTCAAGTGCCGGTAAAAACGGTTTCAAGGGGTCCAAGAAAAATACCCCGTATGCTTCGCAGGTGACATCTGAAGCCGCTGCAAAAGAGGCTTATGATTTAGGTATGCGGTATGTGCACGTACTCATTAAAGGCCCAGGTTCGGGAAGGGATGCTGCAATCAGGGCTCTGCAAGGTGCTGGCCTGGAAGTGCGATCCATAAAGGATATTACACCTCTTCCGCATAACGGCTGTAGACCTCCGAAACGCAGAAGGGTCTGATCACCATTTAGCTAACAAGAATATTTCAATGAGTTAATTTGATATGGCAAGATTCAGAGGTTCTATTACTAAAGTATCAAGAAGATTAGGGGTTGCTCTGTCGCCCAAGGCGGAAAAATATCTGGAGAAACGTCCTTATGCTCCAGGTGAACACGGGCAGTCGAGAAGGGGGAAGGTCTCGGAATATGCATTGCAGCTACGTGAAAAACAGAAGATGAAGTATCTGTACGGCGTGCTTGAAAAACAGTTCCGTAATTACTATAAAAAAGCTGTTTCCCAGCGCGGTGTAACCGGTGACAACCTTGTGAGATTGCTCGAGAGACGTTTTGATAATGTTGTGTTCAGGGCAGGTTTTTCACCATCGAGGGCTGGTGCCAGGCAGCTTGTAACCCATGGCCATCTTTTGATTAACGGAAAGAAAGTCAATATTCCATCATATCTGTTGAAACCCGGTGATGCTATAGAGTTCAGGCAGAAAAGCCAGAACCTCGATGCCGTTACCGATTCGCTCAACAAAGCTCCGGAATCACGCATACCATCATGGATCCAGGTCGACAAGGCGCATAAGAAAGCGGTATTTCTGACTGTACCTGAGCGGGAAGAAGTACAGGAGCCGTTTAATGAACAGCTTGTTGTTGAGTTGTACTCCAAGTGATTTTAATGAAACTCTAAGGTATAAAGACCATGATATACCAAATGCAGATGCCAGAGAAAATTGATGTCGATGAAGGAACGCATAATGACAGGTATGGTACGTTTATAGCGCAGCCTCTGGAGAGAGGATATGGTGTTACGCTCGGCAATGCAATGCGTAGAGTGCTCCTTGCGTCTCTGCCTGGAACCGCAATTACCGGCGTCAAGATCGATGGCGTTTTTCATGAATTTTCGGCTGTCGATGGTGTCCGTGAAGATGTTCCGGAGATTATTCTCAATCTTAAGAAAGTTCGCTTCAAATCATCCAATAAAAGGAGTTGTAAAACGACGCTGACCATAGAGGGTCCGGCAGATGTCACTGCGGGTGATATTGTTGCTCAAGAAGGGGAATTCGAAGTGCTGAACTCGGATCTGCATATTGCTACGGTGAATGCGGGTGCGAAACTGAGTATGGATGTTTATATCGGTCGTGGCAGAGGATATGTGCCGGCTGAAGAAAATCGCGGAGAAGGTATGCCGATCGGGTTTATCGCTCTCGATGCGATTTTCACTCCTATCAAAAATGTGAAGTTTTCGGTTGAAAATACCCGTGTCGGGCAGCGGACGGATTACGAGAAAATGATTCTCGATGTCGAAACCGACGGCTCCATTTCTCCTGACGATTCAATCAGCCTTGCGGGTAAGATCATTAACGATCATGTTTCGCTTTTTGCGAACTTTTCGCCGACTGAGGAAGAATTTACGGAAGAAGAGTACAAGCAGCAGGATGATGAGTTTGAAAGCATGCGCAAGCTGCTGCAAACCAGAATAGAGGATCTTGATCTTTCTGTTCGTTCCCATAACTGTTTGAGGCTTGCTGAGATTGAAACTCTCGGGGATCTGGTTTCCCGTAAAGAGGACGAGCTTCTTACATACAAGAACTTCGGAAAGAAATCCCTGATGGAGCTGAAAGAGCAGTTGGAAAAGTTTGAACTGAAATTTGGTATGGATATAACCAAGTATCAGATGAAAGGGTAAAGAAGTAAGTAGATTTTTTAAGAATTCTTGAGAGAACCACGCCGTTATGCGCAAAGTAAAGTCAGCAAGAAAACTTGGGAGAACAGCCACCCATAGAAAGGCAACACTGGCTAATTTATCAACACAGTTGTTGCTGCATAAACGTATAGAGACCACCGAAGCTAAAGCTAAAGAGGCAAGCAGGTACGTTGAAAAAATCATCACAAAAGCAAAAGACGGCACCGTCCATGCTCAGCGTATCATTTTCCGTAAAATACGTGATAAAGCCGCCATACGTGAATTGTTCGAGGATATTGTCGGAAAGGTGGCGGATAGAAACGGGGGCTATACAAGAGTTGTAAAGCTTGCGCCTCGATATGGTGATGCTGCAAAAATGGCTGTGCTTGAGCTTGTCGATTATACAGAGGCTCCTATGGACGCTCCTAAACAGGCAAAACAAGATCGTTCCAGGCGCGTTCGGGGTTCGAAGAAAGCTGCAACAGCACCGGAAAAAAGTGAAACTGTCGAACCTGCTGAAAATGAAACTGCAGCGAGTGAAAAAGAATAGGTGACACGCATCATTCGCTTTCTGCTATCGGCGGTAGTGATACTATCTAAATAGAAAAGCACCTTGAACGAAACTCAATTGTTCAAGGTGCTTTTCTTTTTTATTTCAATGGTATTACCGTTTTTAGCTGTTTGCAATGACTATGTATTTATTCTCAAAACAGGCGTCAAAATGGTCTATCGGTAAAAGAGAAACATCTGCCGGGAAGCCGTTGTTTTTTTGGGCCCGGTCCAGTGCCTCTTCAATCTCTTTTTCAAGGTATCCGCCTTTAAGGCATATGAGTGAACCTCCAGGAAGCAGAAGCTTCTCTGCGTAACGGCACAGGTTACGAAGCGGTGCAACCTGTCGGCTGAGCACCGTATGAAAAGCGACTCCTTTCAACTCTTCTGCTCTCTCTTTTTTGGCATGAACATTTTTCAGGCCGATTCTCTGTATCATTTCCCTGCATGCATTGATTTTTTTTCCTGTTGCATCTATGAGCAGAAAAGAGGTTTCAGGGAATGCTATGGCAAGAGGTATGCCGGGTAGTCCTCCTCCTGTCCCGATGTCGAGCACTTTTTCGCCGGGTTTGAATCGATGGTACAAGCCGATAAGCAGGGAATGAAAGATATGCCGGATAAGTAGCGGGGCTTTTTCTTTTCTGCTGACGAGGTTAAGCGTTTTGTTCTTTGACTCGAGAAGGTCGGCATACTCCTCCAACTGCCGGAGCTGCACGTCATGTAGCAGGAGTCCTTTCTCGGCACACTGTTGCCGTATTCGTTCTGTGTTGTTATCTCGTACTGACTCCATTGCAAAACTTCTTGAAAAGGAGATGTAACAGTTTTGAAACCATAAAATGATAAATTAACTGTAATGTATAAATTGTTATGCTGATGGGTGACTCTGAATTTCTCCTTTTTTTATTGCATCCTGAAGAAATTATAATCCTTCGATAATGCAGTTTCCGGTAGAGCATCTCTATGCAGTGGTCATGGCAGGTGGAGCAGGTGGTTTGATGCTTTGGCCCTATTCGAGAAAAAAGATCCCGAAACAGTTTGTCGATGTTTTTGGGAGCGGAACGATGATCGAGTCTGCCATCACCTGTGTAAGCGGGTTGGTTTTACCTGAAAATATTTATGTCGTGACGAATGTTCAGGGTGAGATGATGATGCGTCGGTCATTGCCATGGTTTCCTTCCGAAAATATTCTCGTTGAGCCTGTCGCAAGAGATACCGCTCCCTGTATCGCTCTTGCGACGGCCTACATAAGTAAAAAAGATCCTGAAGCGGTAATGATTACCGTTCCTTCAGATCTTCTTGTGCTTGACAAGCGGTTGTTCGGGGAGATTCTCAATACAGGGGTTGCCGTTGCTCAGGACAGAAAAAGCATAGTGACCATAGGGGTAACACCGGATCATCCTGAACCTGAGTACGGCTACATCCAGATCGACAAACTTCAGGCGGCGGAAGATAGTTTGCAGGAGAGTACTGTTCCGATGTTTACGGTCAGGGCATTTGCGGAGAAGCCGGATATCAAAACCGCACAGGAGTTCATCGACAGTGGTGATTTTTACTGGAACAGCGGCGTTCTTATCTGGCATATCGATGCTATTCGCCGTGAGTTCGAGCGTTCAATGCCAGATCTTTACAAGGATTTACAAAGCATTTATGACGTGATTGGCACGGAAAGAGAACGTGCGGTTATAGAAGATGTCTACAGCTGGTTACATCCGGTATCGATCGCTTATGGTGTTATGGAAAATGCCGAGTCTGTTTGTATGCTTGCCGGGAAGTTTGGGTGGACGGATCTCGGGTGCTGGGATGACGTGCTCAAGATCGATGGAAAAGATGCCGGTGCTTCTGAGGAAGCGGATTTCAATATGGTTCAAGTGGACACAGCAAACAATTTTGTGAAAAAAAGCGGTAAGAAAGCGGTTGCAATTGTCGGGCTTGAAGATATTATCGTTATCGATACTGAAGATGCCCTCCTGATATGCCGCAAAGGACATTCGCAGGATGTGAAAAAGGTTGTGGACATTCTCCGCCGTGAAGGCCTCGAGGATTATCTCTGAATACCGGATGTTTCGAGGATAGTGGTCGGGGCTCGATAGTTGTATCGGTCGAGGCTGCTTCAAAATGGAAGTTCCTCTTTTCTTGCCACCCTGGAGTTTGAACCGTAGAATCCGAAACAATTATTTCACAGGTCTTACCCGGGATCCATCGATTTTCCTGTTTTTCACTATGGATGCCGGATCAAGTCCGGCATGACTTTATAGGATGATTGGATGCCGGATCACCTTGTGTAATAGAACAAAGAGTATTACACAAGGCGTCATGACTTTCTAAGGAGATTGGGTGTCTTACTTATTTTCGGAGATGCTCCATTCTGCGCCTTCCTTGGTGTCTTTGATTGCAACTCCGGAATCTGCAAGCCTGTCACGAATAAGATCGCTCAGTGCAAAATCCTTGTTCTGCCTCGCCTGTTTTCGTACGTCAAGCAGAATGGAAACGATGTCATCGACCATCTCTTTTCCTGCAGCTTTTCCTTGTGAGCTTTCCGTATTTCCGGTCTCGATAATTCCAAGCACGTCGTGGCCACAGGACTCGAAAATCTTTTTACATTCTTCGAGCGAGTTTTCCGAGAGCCCTTGTTTACTGTTCAAGGCGGTATTTACGGCTCGAGCAAGGTCGAAAAGTACGGAAATAGCGATCGGTGTATTGAAATCATCGTTCATGGCATCGGTAAACCGCTCTTCATATCCCGCAGTGTCGAGTTCTTCGCTGCCTGGGGCTGCGGTTGCGAGTGCCCGCCATGTTTCCTGCAGTTTTTCGAGGCCGGATTGTGAAGCCTTGATAGCGGTTTCTGAAAAATCAAGGGGAGATCGGTAGTGGGACTGCAGAATAAAAAACCGTATGACTATCGGTGGGATGGTTTGAAAAAGGTCTTTCAGGTTAACCGAGTTTTTCAGCGATTTTCCCATTTTGGTGCCGTTAACCGTTACCATGTTGTTGTGCATCCAGTAGCGTACATAGGGCTTTCCCGTAGCGGCTTCGGATTGCGCTATTTCACACTCGTGGTGGGGGAACTTGTTTTCCATGCCTCCGCCATGTATGTCGATTGTATCACCGAGGTATTTCATTGCCATGGCGGAACATTCGGCGTGCCAGCCCGGATAGCCGGTACTCCAGGGGGAATCCCATTTCATGAGGTGCCCGGTTTCGGCTTTCTTCCAAAGAGCGAAATCCGCAGGGTGACGCTTTTCGCTTCTCGATGCCACCCTGCCGCCGGATTGCTGGGCTTCCTGGTCTGTCCGGCCCGAAAGCCTGCCGTAGTCGGGAAAAGAGGAGACTGAGAAATACACATTGCCGTTTACTTCGTAGGCATGGCCGTTTTCCATCAGCTTTTTTATCAATGCAATTTGTTCGGGAATGTGTCCGGTTGCCGTAGGTGCGATATTCGGTCTGTCAACTCCTAATCGATCCATATCTTCATAGTAACTCCGCGTATAATATTGGGCGATTTCCATGGGATCGGTTTTTTCGAGACGGGCCTGTTTGGCGATTTTGTCTTCTCCTTCGTCGGCGTCATCGGTAAGGTGCCCGACATCGGTGATATTCTGGATATACTTGACGGTATAACCAAGATGCCGGAGCCATTTGACGACGACATCGAACGAGACATAACTTTTTGCATGGCCAAGATGAGCATGCCCGTAAACCGTAGGACCGCAGACGTAAAGCGTTGCGATTCCGGGATGCAGGGGTGTAAACTCTTCTTTTTGCCGGCTGAGTGAATTGTATATAAAAAGGGACATGATTCGTGGTTCTATGCAGTGGCTGAAAATCTAAGGAAAAAGTTAAACATTTGGGTTTTTGATACAAGGTGTTTAGCTTTCCGGTTTAGCTTTTACCCGGTTTTGCAACTTCGAATCGCTGCTCCCGGACCTTTCTTTGATTTGGGTTACTGTTATGACATGAAAATACGAAACGCAAAGTTTTATAAAAGTGTTTCCGCCCTCGATCAGCTTCCCGAAGAGCAGTTCCCGGAAATTGTTTTTGTCGGAAGATCGAATGTCGGAAAATCGACTCTGCTTAATTCGCTTACAGGGAAAAAAGGGCTGGCAAAAACAAGTTCAACACCTGGAAAAACCCAGCTTATAAATTATTTCGTGATTAACGATACCTGCTATTTTGTCGATCTTCCCGGCTATGGGTACGCTAAAGTGGGAAAAGGCCAAAAACAGGAGTGGGGAAAGCTGCTCGGTGATTATGTGCGTACTCGTGACCGCATTGCACTCGTTGTCATGCTTATCGATTCCCGCCATCCGGACATGGAATCCGACCGTCATATGATGGAGTTTCTTCAATATTACGATCGCTCTTTTGGGATTGCGTTGACCAAATATGACAAGCTGAAACAAAAAGATAAGGCGCGTGCCGGGCATGCCGTGAAAAGTTACTCGTTCAAATCCAAATTTATAGTAAATTACTCGGCCCTTTCCGGGCAGGGAAAAGATGAGCTTTTAGAACAACTTGCCATGTATACAGGTTAAAAAAGAATTGTCGTGAAAGAAAAAACAAACATGCAGCAACCATCGGCTTCAGCAACGGTCATTGTCGGGACTCAGTTCGGCGACGAGGGAAAAGGGAAACTGGTTGATTTTCTGTCATCGAAGTTCGATGTGGTTGTTCGCTACCAGGGTGGTGCAAATGCCGGTCACACCATCTGTTTCGACAACAAAACGGTCGTACTTCATCTCATCCCGTCCGGGATATTCAATGAAGGCTGTACTTGTGTCATCGGAAACGGAGTTGTTATCGATCCGAATGCCCTGCTCGATGAAATACGACAGGTCGAAGAGCTTGGTTATGACGTCAAGGGGCGTTTGTTCATCAGCCACAACGCTCATCTTATCATGCCGTATCACAAACTGCTCGATTCATTACACGAGAGTGCCCAGAACAAGAAGAAAATCGGCACAACCGGGCGTGGTATAGGACCGAGTTACGAAGACAAGTTTGCCCGTAAAGGCATACGGGTGGTCGATCTGCTTCATCCTGAAATTCTCGAAGAAAAACTTCGTTCCAATCTGGAAGCCAAGAACAAGCTGATCAGGAATATTTATGGATCCGAGGAGATAGATATCGATACCATGGTTCGCCAGTACTCCGAGTTCGACGAGATTATCAACCCCTATGTCACCAATACGCAGCTGCTTTTACACAAGATGCTGCGTAAGGGAAAGACGGTACTGCTCGAAGGGGCGCAAGGATGCCTTCTGGATGTCGATCATGGAACGTATCCGTATGTAACGTCATCCAACCCGACAGCAGGCGGTGCTTCGACAGGATCGGGGATAGCTCCGAACTACATCGGTAACGTTATCGGGGTTGTCAAAGCGTATATGACCCGTGTCGGTAACGGGGCGTTTCCGACGGAGCTCAATGACGAGACCGGTGAGAAACTCGGTACAATCGGTAACGAGTTCGGAGCGACAACTGGCAGAAAGCGCCGTTGCGGCTGGCTCGATCTGGTCGCTTTGCGTTATTCGCTGATTGTCAACGGTGTGACGGAAATAGCTTTGACGAAACTCGATGTACTCGATTCATTCAGCGAGATATGTGTTTGTACTTATTACACGCTCGATGGAAAAAAGATTACGGACTTTCCGACGGATGACCAGACGCTCAGCCGTGTGACACCGGTGTACAAGCCTTTGAAAGGCTGGAATGCATCGAATGCGGCAGCAAGATCTTTCGATGATCTGCATACCGAGACAAAGGCGTTCATCTCGTTTCTCGAAGAAGAACTCGATGTGCCGGTAACGTTTATTTCGGTTGGTCCCGGCAGGGATGAAACCGTTTTCAGGTGATGGTTCAACGGCTATAGTGGCAAGGAGAGATCATGGCATTGATGGATATAACGGTTGTTCCGCTTGACAAGGGTTCGAAAGGGCTCAGCGCCGGTGTCGCAGAGCTTCAGAATATTCTCCAAAAGAGTGGCCTGGATTACAGGCTTCATGATATGGGCACTACCGTTTCGGGTTCCGCCACCGAGCTTTTTGCTGTGGCGGAGCGGCTGCATGAACACTTGTTTACAGCAGGAACACAACGTGTCTATACGGTTATCAAGATCGACGACCGCAGGGACAGGGAGGTTACTATCGGCGAAAAAGTCGCCTCGGTTGAACGGAGGATGGGCAGTTCCGGCACCAGCCCTCGCTCATAAACGCGATGTATGGCTTCTCTGCTCTCGGAAGAAAGCTATGAGGTTGTCTCAAAAGAACTGCTTCACGATTATCGGTCAACGTTTCCGATAGAGAGTCATGCCGCACTCGATGCGGCATCCATACTGACTTTCATTGGAAGATGGATCCCCGGGTCAAGCCCGAGGATGACTAGAGAAAGAGTAATTATAGGACTAACGAGACAGCCTCTTGAACGGTCCATCTCATGGAAGGATTGTTTTTTCAGGGAGTTTCGTACGTGAGCGATGAAACGACAAGCTCGACCCCCTTGGCGACTTTCGAGTGATGCTCGTCTGCTACCTGGTCTACAACAAAGCATACCTGGTCGGCAACGGATTTGCGCCTGTAGGTTCTGGTGTGCGGTGTCTTTACACCCAAAATGTCCATGGAGAATTGCTCTGAAAGAATTTCGTATTCACCCGATTGTCTTATACTGCCAAATACCGAATCAGTGACATCCCCAAAAGGAACCTCTTCTTTGAATGATCGAGCATAGATTTCTGCAAACCCTTGTATATCGCGAGCGTCATCTGCCGGGAACATAAAGATTGTTACCAAAAGACCAATTCCCGGGGACTCGATCAAAAGGTGCCGGAGTTCTCCTTTCTTGCCATCTTCTGTTACTTTCCAATTTCCCGGGTATTGAAATTCCAGTCCGGCATTGTTGTGGGCTCTTGGATTATCTACCTCTGCGCTTCTTTCGCCACAACCTGTCAAGAATAGTGATAGAAGTACCAAGCAGGAAATTTGAATCATGTTTTTCATTGATGTCTCCCTGACAGTATTCATTATATGTACTCCGGGTAGTAGCAGAAACCTATATAAAGATGAGCTGCATATTTTTTTCGTGCTACTTGAATTGTATTATCACCCTGCAGCGAAGGAAAAATAGGTTTTTCTTACGACTCTTCCGGGGTTATGCTTATGTTTCTCAGTAACTTATACTTTCCAAACATCCTCCGCAATTTCGCCATGGTTTTCGAACAACTACAAATAATAATAGCTACGCAGCCTCTCTCCCATGTTGCAGACGGGGCAGAGAAGTATGGTGGAAAGATCGGATTTTGCGGCAATCCGTCACATGTCGTTAGAAGTGGCTCCCAACCAGCAATGGTCACTCCTGTTTGGTTGTGCTAAGAGGGGCGATCATAGGTTTTCATTTCTACCTATTATTCGTATCTTCAATTCTTTATATTCAAAGCTTGACGGTTGCAGAATCTGAAGCTGTATTCATGGTGTCACCCGAAGGATGCGGCGTCAGCAAATTTCAGGAGGAAGGAGCTCATGGCGTCAGTTCCGGGCACAACTCATTTAATTAAAGAAGACAACGTTACTCATAGTTTTTGCGGTCTTGCCAGTGTCGGCTGGCTGTACCAGAAAATCAAGGATAGTTTTTTCCTGATTCTCGGCACCCATACCTGTGCGCACTTTCTCCAGAATGCTCTCGGTATGATGATTTTCGCGAAACCCCGTTTCGGTATAGCGCTGATGGAAGAGAGTGACCTCTCGCGGCAGGACCCGAAACTCGAAGACGTTATTGCTGAAATCAGGAGAGACCATCACCCTTCGGTTATTTTTCTGCTTTCTTCCTGCACGCCTGAAGTCATGAAAGTCGATTTCAAAGGGCTTGCGCATTCGTTGAGCACTTCTGAGGTTCCGGTGCTTTTTGTGCCGGCGAGCGGACTCGTCTACAACTTTACCCAGGCGGAGGATTCGGTGCTTCAGGCAATGGTGCCTTTTTGTCCGGAGGCTCCTGCCGGAGAAAAAAGTGTTGTTTTTGTCGGATCGGTCAATGATTCCATTGCTGATGATCTTCGTTCCGAGGCTGAAGAACTCGGCATCAAGGTAGGAGGGTTTCTGCCCGAAAACCGCTTCGATCAGCTGCCTGCGATCGGGCCTGATACCGTGCTCGCTCCGATACAGCCCTATCTTTCGAGAGTTGTTTCCAGGCTTAACCGTGAACGGGGTTCGAAAGTGCTTCGCTCTCTTTTCCCTTTCGGGCCTACGGGAACGAGGGTTTTCTGGGAAGATCTGGCGGCCATGTTCGATATAACAGTAGACTTGCATGAAAGGGAGCAGGCGGCATGGGACCGGATTTCAGACCAGGTTGACCTGTTGAAAGGCAAAAGGGTGTTTTTCACGGCGGATACCATGATGGAACTGCCGCTCGCCCGTTTCCTGAAAAACGTCGGGGCAGAGGTCGTTGAGTGCAGCAGCGCATATATCAATAAAAAGTTTCATGCACGCGAGCTCGAGGCGCTCGATGGCGTCAAAGTGGTCGAGCAACCCAACTTTCATCGTCAGCTGCAGGACATCAAGCAGGATAATCCTGATCTGATCGTTACCTCTCTCATGACTGCCAATCCTTTCGTCGGGAACGGATTTGTCGTCAAGTGGAGCATGGAGTTCACGTTGATGCCGATTCACAGCTGGTCCGGAGTTTTCACGCTCGCGAACCTGTTTGTTTCTCCGCTTCAGCGCCGAAACAAGCTTCCTGAGTTTGATGAGTCGGTGTGGTTGAAGGGAGTGATGCCGAGCGCCGGGCATTGAACACGATGGTTTCGGCTGAACCGAAGTTCGGGTAAGAGCAAATAATGGAATTGCAATCATAAAGAGGATTACAAAGCATGCGTTTAGCTTTCTGGCTCTATGAGGGAACAGCGCTTCACGGGATAAGCCGTGTTACCAACAGTATGAAAAATGTTCATACGGTCTATCATGCCCCTCAGGGAGACGATTATATAACCGCAACCTATACCATGCTGGAAAGAACACCGGAGTTTCCCGCTCTTTCCATCAGTGTTGTCAGAGGCCAGGATCTTGCCCGTGGTGTGTCACGGCTGCCCAGTACCCTGGAGCAGGTTGAAGAACATTACCATCCTGAAATCATTGTTGTCGCTCCAAGCTGCAGTACCGCTCTTCTTCAAGAGGATCTCACTCAACTCTCCCGGCATTCAGGAGTCGATCCCGACAAGATTATCGTACATGACGTCAATCCTTTCAGGGTTCAGGAACATGAGTCGGCTGAAGGTTTGTTTACCAAGCTTGTGGAGCGGTATTCGCTTGAACAGAGTGTGACCGAAAAACCAAGTGTCAACTTGTTAGGGTTTACATCACTTGGATTTCACCTGCGTTCGGACCTTGTCAGCCTGCGCCGGATTCTCAAAACTCTCGGTGTTGAAGTAAACGTCGTGGCGCCATGGGGCGCGGGTCTTGAAGAGTTACGAAATCTTCCTGCAGCATGGCTCAATATCGTGCCTTACCACGAAATGGGACGGGGTGCAGCACATTACCTTCGTGAGAAGTTCGGAATGCCCTCGGTTCAGGGGACGCCTTTAGGAGTAGAGCCAACGCTCGACTGGATTAGAGAGCTGCTTGAGAAACTGAACGTTATTGCGGAAGAGAAAGGGTTACCGGCGCTTGCAATGCCGCCTTTGACCGATTTTTCGCTTGACGGGCTGAGTGCACCGAGCGGGGTGCCGTGGTTTGCCCGTACTGCCGATATGGAAAGTTTCAGCGGTAAATGGGCGTTTGTTTTCGGTGATGCTACACACACTGTCGGTATGGTCAAGTTTCTCAAGGATGAGCTTGGGATGCAGATCATCGGCGCGGGTACCTATCTTAAAGAGCATGCCGAATGGATTCGTGAACAGCTCGAAGGGTATCTGCCGGAACCGCTTATGGTGACGGACAAGTTCCAGGAAATCTCGAAAAAAATCGAGAACGAAATGCCGGATCTGGTTTGTGGCACGCAGATGGAACGGCACAGCTGCCGGAAGCTCGATGTACCGTGCATGGTTATTTCAACACCGACGCATATAGAAAATCACCTGATCGGGTACTATCCTGTTCTTGGATTCGAGGGGGCTGATGTACTTGCCGACCGGGTCTATACGTCATGTAAGCTCGGACTTGAAAAACACCTTGTTGATTTCTTCGGCGATGCCGGTCTGGAATACGAGGAAGAGGAACCGGCAGCGACATTGAACGGTCAGCCAGGATCTTCAGCAGAAAGCGGTGAAGAGGGTACGCAGTTCGGAGAAGAAGGCGGTGCGGACGGAATGCCATGGAGCGCAGATGCTGAAAAAATGCTCAAAAAAGTACCGTTTTTCGTTCGCAAGAAGGTTCGTAAGAATACCGAGAATTTCGCCCGTGAAAACGGTGAGACAAACATAACCGCCGAGGTTTTCAAAAGGGCCAAAGAAGCTTTGGGCGGGTAAGCAAGTATCGTATCGTTAATAATTTAATCTTTGCGTTGTCACCATGAGTTTAATCCTTGCTGTTTATGGAAAGGGAGGTATCGGGAAGAGTACAACAACCGCGAATATTTCAGCAGCGCTTGCACTGAAAGGCGCTAAAGTTCTACAGATCGGCTGCGACCCCAAGCATGACAGTACCTTTCCTCTTACGGGTACCCTGCAGAAAACCGTGATCGAGGCTCTCGAGGAAGTTGATTTTCATCACGAGGAGCTGACCGAGGAGGATATCATAGAAACCGGTTTTGGCGGTGTTGACGCGCTGGAAGCCGGCGGGCCTCCTGCCGGAAGCGGGTGCGGTGGCTACGTTGTTGGTGAAGCGGTCAAGCTTCTTCAGGAACTCGGTGTCTATGACCGTTACGATGTCATTCTGTTCGATGTTCTCGGCGACGTGGTCTGCGGCGGGTTCAGTGCTCCATTGACCTATGCCGATTATGCGGTGATTATCGCAACCAATGATTTCGACAGTATCTTTGCGGCTAACCGCCTTTGTATGGCCATCGAGCAGAAAAGTACACGCTACAAGGTGCAGCTTGCCGGAATCGTCGCAAATCGTGTGGACTATGCGAAGGGCGGTGGCACCAACATGCTTGAACAGTTTGCCGACAAGGTCGGTACCAAGCTTCTTGCACGGGTTCCCTATCACGAACTGATCCGCAAGAGCCGTTTTGCCGGAAAGACCATGTTCCAGATGGAAGACGGGTCGGATAAAGACGAATGTGTCAAACCATACAACGAGATTGCGGATTTCCTTCTTTCCAAGGAGCCTTCGGCTTCCGTTCCGGCACCGATCGGCGACAGGGAGATTTTCGACATTGTCGGAGGATGGCAGTAAAGAAAGGCAAAGGGCAAAAGTCAAAAATGAGTGAGTCGTCGAGCTGTTGAGAGGACACAAGAGCCCGAAAACAAATCTGTTACAGAGCTCATAATAGAGCTTTACTCCACCATGAATAACCGGATTCTCAATTGATCTCCGGGTAAGACCTGTGAAATAGTTGTTTTGGATTTCACGAGTCAAGCCCGAGGATGACTGAAAAGAGAAAACTCAGTACTTTTTCAGACGTGTTCGTCCGTTATCATATCATCACTAGACAAGGGCAGCTTTCGGGTTGCCTTTTTGCGTGTAAGGTTACTTGTGGGTTGAATTTCCTTGTTTCTTGCGCTTAGGGTGAAGATATTATTGAAGTATATCTGTCGAGGAGTTGTTTGTGAATGTTCTCATGAAAGAAAATTTATGGTCATGCCATTTGAACAAAAATACTCGGTAGAGGAGATAAAGAATCATTTTGATAATGATGTTGCAAGGTTTTCGAATCTTGACACCGGGCAAAAATCGTTAATTGATGCTCCTTTGTTGATGGAACTGATTTCGCTCTCTGCGTTCAGATCTACGAAAAATATCAAGCGTGTTCTGGATATTGGCTGCGGGGCGGGGAACAGCACGCTCAAGCTGCTGCAATATGTCGGTTCTTTTCATTGTGATCTTGTTGATCTCTCCCGTCCAATGCTTGACAAAGCTTGTGAACGGATTGGAAAGGTCAACTCAGGTGTGATACGGTCTTTCCAAAGCGACTTCCGCCATGTTGATTTGGAAGAATCAAGCTACGATGTGATTCTTGCTACAGCTGTTCTGCATCATTTACGGGATGATGGTGACTGGGAGGCTGCTTTCAGAAAAATTTTCCAGTTGACTGCACCGGGGGGCAGCGTCTGGATTACCGATCTTGTTTCTCACGAAACCGAACCGGTTCAAAAGCTTATGTGGGAACGCTATGGTTACTACCTTTATGCTGCCGGGGGTGAAGAGTATAAGGACAAGGTTTTTGCAAATATTGAGAAGGAGGATACTCCACGATCAGTTCCCTATCAGTTGGATCTTCTGCGTCACGTAGGGTTCAGGCGTGTAGAGCTGTTGTATAAAAACGAGTGTTTTGCGGCGTACGGAGCGATTAAAACTGACTAAAAAAAATGAGTGTTCAATACAAAACAGGAACCGACGGTATTGACTGGGAGGCTTTGGGAGATCTCTATGAGGAAGTCGGACTTGTTGCGCAATTTGGAAAAAAGAGAGATGTCGGGGTAATCAAAGATGCCTTTCAAAATAGCTGGAAGGTCGTGACGGCATGGAAAGAGGGGAAACTGGTTGGTGCCGGGCGATTGATTTCGGATGGATTATGCTATGGAACCGTCTACGATGTCGGTGTATTGGAAGCATGCCGGGGAGCGGGCGTCGGGAAAGGTATTATGGAAGCCTTGCTGAAAGGAAACGAGCATCTTCTCATCTATCTCACCTCGACCTTTGGCAATGAGGCGTTTTATAAAAAGCTTGGTTTTAAAAAACATAAAACCGCCTACGCAAAGTATCCGCACGTGTCCGAATATCTGGAACAGTAGAGGGTAGCATGATGAACCCTACGCTCGCGTTCGACGTTTATGGAACATTGATCGATACCCATGGTCTTGTATCGAAACTTCGGGAAACAGCCGGTGAAAAAGCTGAGGAGTTTTCCCGAATCTGGCGGGAAAAGCAGCTCGAATACTCGTTCCGCAGAGGGTTGATGCAGAACTATGAGTCGTTTGCGGTTTGTACCCGCGACGCGCTTGATTACGCCTGTGCTTTTTGCAAGGCGCCTCTTACTGCAAGGCAGAAGGATGATCTGCTTGAACGCTACCGCACGCTTCCGGCTTTCGGTGATGCAGAGGAGAGTCTGAAGGCGCTCAAAGCATCAGGCTTCCGTCTGTTCGCCTTTTCCAACGGCAGTGCGGAAGCTGTCGAGACGCTCCTTGCGGCAGCAGGCATCAGAGAACAGTTCCTCGGAGTGGTCAGTGTTGAAGAACTGCGGTCGTTCAAGCCGAACCCGGCGGTGTACAGCCATTTTCTCAGGAAGTCGGGTGCGAGCGGAGATGGAGCATGGCTCATTTCAAGCAATCCGTTCGATGTGATCGGGGCACTATCGGCAGGTATGCGGGCGGCTTGGGTCAAACGTTCTCCCGAAGCGATCTTCGATCCTTGGGGATGTGAGCCGACACTCACTGTTTCAGGCCTTGACGAGCTTGAAGAGCATATTTCAGCATTTATGGTGAACGGAGGGGTACAGGTGAGATGAATCCAGCAAACGTTAGCAGAAACAAGCTTGAAAAGCTCACCGATCTTCCCAACATCGGACCCGCAATAGCGTCCAGCCTTCGTTTGTTGAGAATCGACAAGCCGGACGATCTTGTCGGACGGTCACCGCTTGAATTGTATCATATGCTCTCTTCGATTAAGGGTAAGCGCCAGGACCCCTGCCTGCTCGACGTACTTATTTCCATAACAAGGTTCATGGATGGCGATGACCCACGTCCTTGGTGGCATTATACTGCAGAACGAAAGAGGATGTTCGGAGTTCATCAGGAAACTTCATAGATATGATTGCAGATATTTCCATAAAGCCGGTTCAGGAGGGAGACTATCACGAGCTTTCCCTGATGGTCGGGGCGTTATTGGATGAGATAATGGCTGTGATAGATGAAAAGGTCTTTACCTTTGATCAAAAAGAAACCGAAGCTCGGTCAAGGGAACTGGTGGCCAGAGGGAAATATTGGATTTTTATTGCCAGGGAGTCTGCCACTGGCGGTTCGGTGGGTTTTGTGTCGCTTTATGAGAGTTACGCGCTGTATGCCGAGGGAGCTTACGGTACTCTGCCCGAATTATATGTCCGCCCCCAATGGCGGTCGCAGTCTGTCGGAAACATGCTCTTGCAGACAGTCAATGCCTTTGGCCGTGAAAAGGGCTGGAACAGGATAGAGGTGACGACACCGCCTCTGCCTGAATTCGAACGGACGCTCAGGTTTTACGAAGCAAACGGTTTTTCGATAACAGGCGGGAAAAAGTTGAAAAGAGATGTCACTCCCTGAAGTAAGGTTGATCAGCGCGGGAATCTTCATCATCCACTTCGAAAAAATATGGTACGCAACAGATCACTGACCGAGTTGAAAAATATCGGGAAGAAAATAGCTGAACGTCTCAGTGAGGCAGGTATACATACCGAAGAAGCGCTGAGGGCGGCCGGGCCGGTCGAGGCACATAAAATGATCAGGGGAAACCATCCTGATGAAACCTTGCCGTTATGCTACTACCTCTATTCATTCGAGGGCGCTTTATGTGATAAACATTGGGACGCTATCGGAGAGGAGAGAAAACGTGAGCTTAAACGGGCAATTGCCGATTAATCTGTTCTGCTTTAGTTGCAGATCAAAACCACTTTTTCTGATTGTCACCTATGAAGATATTCTGGAGCTATGCCCGGCTTGACGATATGAAGCCGAAACGCAAAATCTCGAAACTACGGAAGGAGTTTGAAAACGTTCTGTCGCAGACGGTCGGGAAGAAATGCGAGGTTTTCTTCGATACGGATTCCCTGAACTGGGGCGTGAAGTGGAGGGAGGAGATAGGGGGTTCACGCAAGGCTTTTAAAAACACGTTCAAGGAGGACGGCGAGGAAGCGGAGATCAACAGGCAGTTGAACAAAGCGTCTTTTGCTATTGCTGACCTGCAAATGATGGATTTCCGCGAATTGCGCAACGAAAAACTCGATTCAAAAAAGGTTGAGAATTTTCTGGACAGAATGGCTGGGGCGGTTGGGGTATGAGTAAAAGCCGGGTTTGTTGAAGGTTTTCGAAAACTTGGAGAAAGCGTTTTATTCAAGGAGAAAACGCTATTTAAAGTGCGGTAAGTATACAAGGTACAAGCATGACATCGGCTCACTTCATGCGGAAAAATAAAGAAAAACTATGATAGATCAATCTCATGAGTACGTGACTCTTCGTGAAGAATTGCTCCAGGCAAAACGGTATGTTTTTGAGAGACCACTGGTAATCGTGGCATTAGGGGTTGGAGTGCTTACGACGCTTGATGTGGAATATATGGGGACAATGGCGCTTGTTTTGGCGAGCTTGCTCCTTTTCAATTTCTGGTTCACCGTGAATCGTCTCAGGAGTGCAGCCAGGATTATCGCATATATACAGTTGGAGCTGGAGGGTAGGACCGATGGTGCATGGGTTGGCTGGGAGTCATGCCTTCGATATTATCGCAAATGGTTGACGCTTGACTCAGCGGGAGCGGAAAAGAATGTGGACATTGAAACGGAGATCGATAAAGATGCGGTACCTGACGCGATGCTGCATTATCCGCCGATATATTACCTCCATATCGCTCTCATGCTTGCCGTAGCGATTTGGTCAATAACGGTCACGTGGATTGGATATAGTGCCGTCAATGTGCTTTGCAGCATCTGTATTGTGGTTCTTTCCGCTATTTTCGGTTTGGAATCTCTCAAGTACAAACCATCGGTAATTGCCGCTTTGGTTGAAAGAAACCGTGTGGTTTGGCGGCATGTGTTCGAGTACATGCAAAAAGACGGAGCAAAGCCTGTTGTCGCCGGTAAAAAGGGGTAGTTGGTGCCAGATTTCTTCCTGCCCTGTCACTCGGGTGACGTTGATTTGCAAACTTACAATAAGAATCGCCCTTATTTTAGTTTCAGGCGTTATCCTAAAATAACGTTTTAGTGAGCATGGGATTATGACTCCAACTTCAACTGCCAAATATGTTGCTCTAAATCGTTGATTTCCCTTAAAGTGGAAAATATCTTTGGCCATTGCGGAGCATTAAATAGTGGATTTCCGTGAGTTTTGGGATCATAAGCTTGACTCAAAAAAGGTTAAGAATTTTATAGACAGAATGGCTGAAGCGGTCTGAAAATGATTAATAATGACATTTCTTGAATTTTACGTCTCTGGTGATAATATTAATTTCATTAAGCGTTAAGAAATTATTACAGGTTGAGATGTAAAACGGTTACAGATTGAATTGTTTTAGGTAGGAGATATCTCGCAAGGCAGCATAACCAAAAAGATTAGACAAGCCATGACATTAAAGGCGCCTATATCGGTTACCATCTATAGTGAGATGGCGCCAAAGCTAAATTTTGCGTGTCATCAGAGTGCATTTGCTTTTCTAAGGGACTTACGGATAGAGAACAATGACCCGGAACTGGCTCTGGATAATGTTGTTGTAACGTTATCGTCAAATCCTTCTTTCCTTAAGCCAAAATCATGGCGGCTTGAACAGCTTGCTCCTTCAGGGATTGTTCATATAAAAGATCGGGATATCGAACTTGATGGAAATTTTCTTCTGCACCTTTCGGATTCCATACGTGGTAGCGTAACGATTACCGTTGAAAAGGACAGTTCGACACTATTAAAGGAAGAGAGTAAAACGGTTGAGTTACTGGCGTACAATGAATGGGGAGGGGCAGGATACATGCCTGAGCTTCTTGCAGCTTTCTCGATACCTAATGATCCTGCAGTTGATCGTGTGTTACGAGATGCCAGTCTTGTATTGCGAAAAGTTGGCAAGCCAGACGGCATTGACGGATACAAGTCAGGCAGTCGTCAGCGTGTTTGGGAGATTGCATCAGCAATTTATACGGCAGTCTGCAATCTTGGGATTAGTTATTCCCTTCCCCCATCGAGTTTTGAACAGAATGGTCAGAAGATCCGTTTGCCAGGACAGATCCTTGAAAATCGTGTGGCTACCTGTTTGGATACCTCAATGCTTTTTGCTTCAGCATTGGAACAGGCGGGCTTGAATCCAATTATTGCTTTGCCTAACGAGCATGCGGTCGCTGGGGTCTGGTTGCAACCAGAAGAACTTTCGACGATTGTCATTGACGAGGCTGAGACTTTACGAAAGCGTGTTCAGCTCAAAGAGTTGCTGCTGATCGAGACTACTTTTGTGACTTCGCATCCATCCCCGCCATTTTCTAAATCCGTAGCGGCTGCTAACGATATGTTTTTTCCTGAGAGAGACGGTTCGTTCAATGCGGCAATCGATATTCGCAAAGCCCGCGCTCATCGATTTACTCCTCTTGGGTTAAAAACCGGAAAGCCTTCGGATGAAACTGAATCAGAAAACGCTGGGAGCGTCGAACTCGCAATGGAGGATGCTCCAGTACTACCTGATTTCGACGACAACATCAATGAAGAAAAACCTGATACCCCTTCAGGGCGTCTTGATCGTTGGCAACGAAAA
The DNA here is from genome assembly GCF_003182595.1 of Prosthecochloris marina. Taxonomy (NCBI): domain Bacteria; kingdom Pseudomonadati; phylum Chlorobiota; class Chlorobiia; order Chlorobiales; family Chlorobiaceae; genus Prosthecochloris; species Prosthecochloris marina. Next base: position 257,190 of record NZ_PDNZ01000002.1, on the reverse strand, counting down.
TTGCTTGATTTAACGGCTCGCAATGCCTTGTTGAATCACAGGTCTTCAAAAACAAGCCTTCGCATTATTTGTCCGGAGCCAGGGTTTCTTGAAGACAAATTGGCCGAGGGAGCCAGAATTTCGATTCAAACAGTGCCGCGGCCTACAACTCTGGCCCAGGATGAAGAAATTCATCGTCAACGTACAGGAGAGGTGATTACCGAGGAATATGCTCGAAGTGTACTCGAGAAAAATCAGGTTTTGGTCGATTTGCCTGAGGCGGAGCTATCGGTAAGGGCAGTTGAAATTTACCGAAAAGCTCAAACAGCTTTGCAGGAAGGGGGGGCCAATACGCTTTATCTGGCCCTTGGTTTTTTACTATGGAAGCATAAGGAAAAGGATGATCGGCGATTCCGGGCACCGTTGATTCTTTTGCCGGTAACGCTGGAGAGAAAGTCTGTTCGAAGCGGTATAAAAATGCTGGCTCATGATGACGAACCTCGTTTCAATACCACTTTGCTGGAAATGCTAAGAAGAGATTTCGATATCGATATCCGTGGGTTGGATGGAGCCTTGCCTTTAGATGAGAGTGGTGTTGATGTAAATGGAATTTGGGACAGGATGCGCCGTGAAGTTAAGTGTGTCCCTGGTTTCGAGGTCATCGAAGATGTTGTCTTGGGGCATTTTTCTTTTGCCAAGTATCTCATGTGGAAAGATCTTGTTGATCGTACTGATGAATTACGCAAAAACCCAGTGGTCAGACATCTTATAGATACTCCGCGTGAAAATTATCCGAGTGATGTATCTTTTGTTGATGCTGCCCGCTTAGACCAAGATTTTAAACCTTCCGATATTCTTGCTCCTTTACCAGTGGATTCTTCACAAATGGCCGCAATCGCCAGTGCGGAACGTGGTAAAGACTTTATCATCATCGGTCCACCGGGTACAGGCAAAAGTCAGACTATTAGCAACATGATTGCTCATATGCTGGGCAAGGGTAAAACCGTTCTTTTTGTTTCGGAAAAGACAGCGGCTTTGGAAGTCGTTTATCGTCGACTCAAGGATATAGGGCTTGAGCGGTTCTGTCTGGAACTGCATTCTAATAAGTCCAGTAAGACCGATGTTCTTAAACAGCTTGATAATGCATGGGTTAGCTGCCAAAGCAAAGATGTCGGAAAATGGGAGAATGAAGCTGAACGGCTTCGAGCTTTGCGAGACCAGTTGAATTTTGTCGTAGATAGGCTTCATATTCGCCGTCGAAACGGTATGACTGCGTTTTATGCAATGGGGGTAAAGGTACGTGATGGTGAATTTGCTTCAAGAGTAAACTTTTCTTGGCCTTCAGCGGATCAGCATGACGAGGAAGAATTACAGTCTATGCATGAAGCTGTGGAGAAATTGTGTGTTCACCTGGCTGAGATTGGCGATGTGTCAAAAAATACATTGCAGTTGATAACGAAAGGAGATTGGTCGCCACAGTGGGAAAGTCAGGTGGTAGAACAATCTGGCCGACTTTCTGTTGCAGCCGATGCTGCAGAGCTTGCATGTAACGCACTTCTCGAAGTTCTCGGGATCACGGTTCCTGATCGAACTATGGCCCGTCTTGATGCCATTGCAAGCTTTGCAAAAATTTTATCAGAGTCTTATCGAAAGCAAGCCGCCTATGCGCTTGAAACTGATGCTGTTAATCGTATCGAGGCTCTTGAAGAAGCTGTCAGTCGCCTTAAAGCTTATGCTGATGCTCAGACAAAGCTGAGTTGTTCTTATGATCCTTTAGCATGGCGCAATCTCGATGGTAACGAGATTGCACGACGTTGGAAAGCTGCGAATGCTGCTATTTGGCCAAAGCGTATAATAGAGCGCAAAAGGCTGATCAAAGAAATGAAAGCAGGTGGTGCCCAAGGTGATCCCGATCCTGAGCGTGATGCAGTGATGCTGAAGCGGTTGCGGGAAGAAGGTGAAGCCATAGATCGTCTGGAAAAGATGCTTTCGGGTTTCAAGGATTGGCAGGGGTATGATACCAATTTTGATGCATTATCTGATTTGCAAAATCTTGGTCAAACAATTCGGATTGCAGTCAGTCGTTTGGTTGATGATGCTTCAACGCTTGCCGAACTTCGTGGTAAGATTCGAATATTGCTTAATGATGGAAACGATCTTCTCGCTCCTGATGCTACTGTAGGCCTCGCAGTGCATGAGTTTTTGAAGATGAATAGCGCATTACAGGATGCCTGTGATGATTTTGAGGCTATTGCTGGAAAAGCGATTCGTGATCATTTCTCAAAGACTGATAAGGCTTTGGAGGCCATTAGAGAAACTGCCGAGACGATCACACTTCGCCATACTGAGTTGCGTGACTGGTGTGCATGGCGTCGAAGCAGAACCGCTGCTTTGGATTTGGAGCTTGCACCTTTGGTTGAGGCGATTGAAAATGGTCGGGTTCCTGTCGACGAAATCGAAAAGACTTTTGAAGCTGCATATTGTGCCTGGTGGTCAAGCGCAGTAATTGGTGAAGATGAGATTTTGCGGACTTTTTCAACACCAGAACATACAGCGACGATTGAAAAATTTCGCACACTTGACCAACAGTTTCAGCGACTCACTGCCGATTACATTCTTGCAAAATTGTCTGGTAAGTTACCGGATTCGGATGAGGTGAGACGAAATTCATCTTGGGGTAATTTGCGCCGCGAAATCAAGAAAACAATTCGACATAAGCCAGTCCGGCAACTGCTCGACGAGATTCCTGATGTTCTGACTACGCTTGCGCCCTGCCTCATGATGTCACCACTTTCTGTTGCACAGTATCTGCCAGCTGGTCAAGAGCATTTTGATGTCGTGATATTCGATGAGGCCTCACAGATTACGGTTTGGGATGCAGTTGGAGCTTTGGCTCGGGGACGCCAAGTTATAGTCGCTGGTGATCCAAAACAGATGCCACCAACGAATTTTTTTGCTAGGACGGATGATGATTCTTATGGGGATATCGAAACTGAAAGTGATCTGGAAAGCATTCTTGACGAAATGTTGGGCGCAAGCATTCCGGAAAAATTACTGAATCTTCATTACCGTTCACGTCGAGAAAGTCTTATAGCTTTTTCTAACAGTCGCTACTATGACAATGAGCTGATTACTTTTCCAGCTCCAGTTCATCCCGATCTGGCGGTTAGTCTTAGACGACCTGAGGGATATTATGCTCGGGGCAAAGGACGTCACAATGAAGGTGAAGCAAGGGCAATCGTTTCAGAAATTTTGATGCGGCTTACTCATAGTGATGAGAACCTGAGGAAGCAGTCTATCGGCGTGGTGACATTCAACTCTGAGCAGCAGTCTCTCATCGAGAATATGCTTGACGCAGCTCGTTCCAAAAACCCTCATATCGAGTGGGCTTTTTCTAGCCAAAGTGTTTTAGAGCCTGTGTTCGTGAAGAACTTGGAGACAGTGCAGGGGGATGAACGTGATGTTATCCTGTTCAGTGTCACCTATGGTCCCGATCAGAGTGGTTATATCACGATGAATTTTGGTCCACTGAATCGGGATGGTGGTGAAAGGCGTTTGAATGTGGCCATGACAAGAGCTCGATCGGAAATGGTTGTTTTTTCAACGCTCTCCCCTGATCGTATCGATTTATCACGTACTCAGGCAAGGGCTGTTACTGATCTTAAGCATTTTCTTGAATATGCTGAACGAGGTCCCTCGGTGCTGGGAGCCGCTGTTTATGGCTCTATTCGGGATTTCGATTCGCCTTTTGAACTTGCTGTCGCTCGTGCATTACGTGATAAAGGGTGGAAAGTTCACCCTCAAGTTGGGGTTTCTGCTTACCGAATCGATTTGGGAATTGTGCATCCAGATGAGCCGGGCAGGTATCTTGCAGGTATCGAGTGTGACGGCGCCATGTATCACAGTTCAGCTTTCGCGAAGGAACGCGACAAAATTCGCCAGTCAGTTCTAGAGGGACTTGGCTGGAAACTATTGCGTATTTGGTCAACTGACTGGTGGACTTATCACGCAAAAGCTCTAAACGATCTTCACGATGAATTGAAAAATCTCTTGGAGGCTGATAGGCAAAAGAAGAAAGAGAAAGTGGTGTCTCAGACAGAAAACCGTTCCGATAAAAATGGCGACAATGATTCTCTAAAAGAAAATTATTCGGAGGATAACAGGAGAGCTATCACTGAGGAAGAAGCAATGAAAGAGGTGAATCATTCTGATTTTATTCCTCCACAAAGCGGCATGGTAGAGCGCAGACATACATCAGAAACAGCAATGCTTAATCAAGATTTGCAATCGGTTACTGATAAATCACCCGACAGACTCGATGAAGATGCCAAATGTATTTATAAGGTTGCTACTCTTGATGAAGAAATATACAGGCCAGAGCCGGAAATATTCTATTCTGATGAGTACAAGCCGCGTTTGATGAAAATGATCAATTATATAATCGACATTGAGAGCCCAATCCATGAACATGTTTTGATTCGGCGAATTGCTCGTCACCATGGATTTCATCGTGCCGGAAAGCAAATTCGTGACATTGTAATCAATTTAGCACGTCCGCGGAGTAATCAAACCAAGGAGCGTATTGGTCTTTTTTTTTGGCGAAAGGGAATCAGTGGTGAAGACTCTCTGCCAGCCCGATACGAAAATCGCAATGATGAGATGAGAAAAGTCGAGTATATCTGTAAAGAGGAAATACAGGCTATCAATTCTTTGCTTTCAATGGATGGTGATCCAGTAGAGTTTGCTCGACGTATCGGAATTGTCAGATTAAGTCAAAATGCGCGTAAAAGGTTGGTCGAGGTTTTTGAGTCTTCCAGCGATTAAAAAGAAATTTGAAAAATAATCGAGAGATCAATTTTTGTTTCCTATTCATGTTTTTTTGCCATATACATCATTGGACTTTTATTCCTTTTCAGGCAACTCCGTTCCTCTGTTCAGAATATCAAGATAGTTGCTATAGCTGTATATTCGGTTTCGTTTTTGGGCGGTCAGTTCGCTTACTATTCCAAGATGTTGAAGCTTTTTCAGTGACCTGTTGATTGTTGCAGGGGTAAAACCTGTTTTTTGTACAAGTGACGTGGACGTGGCAATCGGGTGTTCAATCAACGCCCGGTGCACTTCCAGTATCGAAGCGGCCGCTCTGCCAAGGCCTGTGATTTTTTCACGATCCTGATTGGAAACATTGACAAGCTGTTGTGCGGTTTCCACTGCCTGGGTTGCGGTTGCAATAACCGCATCGGCAAAGAAATCCAGCCAGGCTTCCCAATCTCCCTTGAACCGAACAGAATCGAGTAGCTCGTAATATGTTTTACGATGTGTTTTGAAGTAAAGGCTCAGGTAAAGTAATGGTTCATGCAAGACTTTTCTGTCACAGAGAAGCATTGTGATAAGGAGTCGCCCAAGTCGTCCGTTTCCATCAAGAAATGGGTGAATGGTCTCGAATTGTACATGGGCCAATGCGGCTTTGATGAGTACTGGAGTCGGCTCAGGTTTGTCATGCAAAAACAGTTCGAGTTTTCCCATGCACTCCATGACCATTTCGGGCGGAGGAGGAACAAAGGTGGCGTTGCCTGGTCGGGTTCCGCCAATCCAGTTCTGGCTTTTACGGAATTCGCCAGGAGTCTTTTCACTACCTCTTCCTTTTGCAAGAAGTATCGAGTGCACCTCTTTCATTAAACGCAGTGATAACGGGAAACCGCTTGCTAGCCGTTCCAGTCCATGGTTCAATGCCGCAATGTAATTGCTTACCTCTTGTACATCATCAAGAGGGACTCCGGGCTCCTGATCGAGCTCAAATATAAGGAGGTCGGAGAGGGATGACTGCGTTCCTTCTATCATCGAAGAAAGGACAGCTTCTTTTCTGACATACATATAAAGAAAAAGCGACGTGTCGGGCAGAAGTGTCGAGACGCTGTCCAATCGGCCAATGGCAAGGAGGGCTTGATCGAATTTACTGCGCAATTCAGCCGTCCATTCGAGAGGTGGGGTGGGAGGTAATGGATTCGGAACAAATGCTTCTACACTTTCACCTGAGGTTGTTGTTGTGATGTAGTGTCCCTGTAGAATGCGTTTCATGCTTATTGTAGAAAGTTAAAATAAGGATTACTCTTATTTTAAGTTAGTCGCTTATCTTAAAATAAGAGAGGCGTAATTATCTTACAAGCAAAATGATCCGAAGTGAACTTACAATAAGAATCATGCTTATTTTAGGTTCAGGCGTTATCCTAAAATAAGGATAAGGGGCTGTCTCAAAAGGACTGCTTCATGACAATCGGTCACCATGCATACGTATCAGGCAGAGAGTCATGCGTTCCCGTAAAATAGGTATTGGGATTTCATAGGGATGCGGCATCCATACATACTTTCATTGGAAGATGGATCCCCGGGTCAAGCCCGAGGATGACTACAGAAAGACTCTTTGTAGGTCTTCTAATGAGACTTCCTCTTGTCTGTTTCCCGGTGGGGTATCAGATATAACAGGTGTAGCGGCAGGTGATGTCGCCGCTTTCTCCGATGATCGAAGCGTCGATTTTCGTATTGGGGTTTACCAGTTCCTTGAGCAGTTTCGTGAACGTGCCGAGGTAGAAATTGCCGACAACCGGGATGGTCGGATGGGTTACCTTGACGGTGATGACCGGTTTTTTACCGGAGGTATAGCTGAAGTCACCGCTTCCGACAAAGGTCCAGGCATTCTTGCTGATGGCAAAGAGCAACAATTTGAATGCAAGGCTTGGTGGCAGGGGTTTGAGCAGTTTCTGGAAGAATCCCGGGATTCTCACTTTCAGCAGATAGGCCGCAGTGCGCTGGCCTGAATCTTTCAGCAGTTCCGCCAGAACACTGTTATCGAGGTCCTTGTCGAGGGAGGTGACAAGGGTGTGAAACGTTTTCTCCTCAACCATTTCCGACGGTAGGTTGCCGATAAGGTGCCCATGACCTGCAACCGTCAGGCGCGCGTCAGCTTCTGCCTTGCCGTATTTCGCTTCAAGGGCTGCGACGGTTTGAATGATAGAGTTGGGGCCAATTTTTGCAGGAGCTGTCATATGGGAAAAACAGTTTGGTTAGTAAATGATTGTGAGAAAATACATATAGTGGGCTAATTCTGAAACAAACTACCTCGTGAAATAAAAAGGGTCGCCCATTATCCGGATGTGGGTGGAAAGATGATGTTGATGTTTTCCGTATCCCATCCCTTTCGAACGGTTACCGTATCTCTATTGACGGTAAAGAGATCTGCAGGTTTGAACGGATGGATATTGCCCGGATCCCACGATAATTCGTTGTCTTGCTGGAGAGGGGAGCCCGGAATGAACGCTCTAAGAGTGTACTTCCCTGGGGCAAGCTGATGTATGGTGAAATCAGTTGGGCTGTCATCGTCACGCTGAACTACCGTTCTGCGGGGCAAGCGGTTTGTCGAATCGAGCGCTTCGACGACGACAGTTCCTGTTCCACCCGATACGGTTCCCTTGATCGTGCCGAAGTCTCCTGTATCCGCAACGGTAAAGAGAGACGATGCAAGTGAGTCGGCGGCTTGTTCTCCGTCGAGGCCGACGAGGGTAGCCAGTTGGATGTCAACGCGGTAGGTGGAACCATTATCGAATGACGGATTGGCCTGCAGCGTGTAGCGGCGGTTGTCTACCGGCGTGAGCGTGAAGGCGAGAGGAGAGAGGTTTTCTCCACTAACGAGGTGCAGCTTTGCTGCTTGCCTGAGTGATTCTTCTTCAACCGGTATATTGAAGGATATATCGACCGTTCTTCCCCGTTTTGGAAAAGTGGGGCTGAGAAATGCTGTTTTTTCATCGTTTTTTGGTGATAATCCGGTGAGTTCGACCGTTTCTTTTCTTTCTTTGTCTGTCCCCCTGCACATGGTCGATTTCAGATTCCCCTTATACGTGATCCGGTAACCTGACTTCCTGTTGAGTTTCCCGGTAACCACCCTGAACGTAATGGCTGATGTTGTATTTTGTGTGCTGTAGAATCCTTTAACCGGTAATTGCTTGTTGCTGACTGTGTCGATGATAGTCAGCGATGAAACGTCGAACTTCTCGACTGGAATGCTGCGGTTGAAGCTGATTTCAAGAAGGTTGCTCGCCGGTGCGGAGCAGTATACCGGTTGTGGAGTGAGCTGTGATTCGGCAAGCCTGATTATGTTGTCAAGAGTTCCTGTTTTGATCAGCTCCTCATGGCCTATTCCGAAAGGTTCGTTTTCAGGGTTCAACCGTTGGTCGCCGTTTTTGTCCTGCAAGGCAAGCAGCCGGTAGCTGCCCTCCGCAAGGTATTCAAAGATAAATTTTCCATCCCGTCCGGTTTGTACACTGTAGTCGGGTGTGCGATCAAGAGGATTGAAGGAAAGCGTATCGTTGTTTGTTACGGAGTAAGCAAGAACCAGCGCGCGAGGGAGTGGACGAGCGTCACTCGAAAAGACCTGGCCTCCTATGATTCCCCGGTTGATCTTCTCCCCGGTTGAAAACGCGTAGGTATAGCTTTGCTCGAGTTCGTTACCACGGCTGCTTCTCAATGATTTGTTGAGGGTGATCGTGTAGGTTTTGTTTTTGCCCAGTGGTTTCGTGAAGATTATTTCTGCATCGGTGCCACCGGCTTCAAGTGTATAGTCGGTGGTCGCGGGAGAAAAAACGATAGATTTTCTCAAAGACCAGGCAGGAACATAGCGATTGAAACTGAAAACGATCTTTTGAGGTGACGTATTGACGGAAGAGGAAGGCGGAGTCACCGAAATAATTTCAAGAGGTGCGGTATCCTTCGGTCCTCCGGTTGGGGGGCGATCAAGTGCACATGCCGTTAGGAAAAGGCTAAGTGCTAAAAGAAGTTGCAGCGGTTTCATGGAAAGAGATGTTGAAGCCCTGGCCCGGATTGTAAATCAGCGTATGAATTCGTAAATTAAAAAGCTAAGAAGTTCTATGAAAATATTTTGAGAAAAAAATAACAGATTGTTTACGATATAGATGACCAGAAGCACTTGCAAAGTTCTTTATGTGTCTGGTGAAATTTCTCCATTTGTACGGGTCAGTTCTCTCGCCGATTTCATGGCATCTTTTCCTCAAGCCATGGAAGATGAAGGTTGTGAGGCACGCATAATGATGCCAAAATACGGTGTGATCAACGATCGCAAATTTCGCCTTCACGATGTCTTGCGACTTTCAGATATCAAAGTACCCCTGAAAGACAAGACTGACTTGCTTCACGTAAAGGTTACGGCTCTTCCGTCCAGCAAAATACAGACTTATTTTCTCTATAACGAAAAATATTTCAAGCGTAACGGCCTTTTTACGGACATGGCCCAGGGTGATAATTTCAAGGGTAGTGCCGAAAGGGTGATTTTCTTTAATATCGGTATTCTTGAAACCCTGCAAAGACTCGGTTGGAAGCCAGATATCATTCATTTTCATGACTGGTATGCGAGTCTTGTTCCTTTGTTGCTGAAAACAGTTTATGCCGATAACGCTTTTTTCAAAGGGATTAAAACGGTTCTTACCCTTCATAACGTACACTCTCAGGGTGTTTTTCCAGTCAAACCGTTCAAAAAACTGCTGCCTGAAGCTATGATTGAGGGGCTGCATGCTGAAGGCGATGATGCGGTAAACATGCTTTTTACAGGAATTGAACACGCTGATAGAGTTGCTACTACCTCCGGTCGTTATGCCGAGCTTATCAGCAATGATGTGGATGCAGCTCACGGCGTCGATAAAATTCTGGCGTTGCGCGGCAATCATCTGGAAGGAATAATCAACGGGCTCGATACAAAACAGTGGAACCCGTCTTCGGACAAGCTCATCAAAAAAAAGTTCGATGTCGAGCGGCTCGAAGAGAAGCTTGAAAATAAGAAATATCTGCATCAAGAGCTGAAGCTTTCTTTCGATGAGGATGCACCCCTGATTGGCGCCATGGTAAATTTTGACCGTTTTCAGGGGATCGAGCTCGTGGTCGATGCCATCGAGAATCTCATGCAGCTTGATCTCCGGTTGGTTATTTCCGGTACTGGGGATAAGAATATTCAGAACAAACTGCAGGACCTTGCAACAAGGTACCACGGTAAGCTCGGGCTTAATTTTGAATTTACCGATGCATTTTTTCATCAGATAATGGCTTCTGCCGATATGTTGCTTATGCCCGGGAAGCTGGAGTCATGCGGTATGATGCAGTTTTTCGCGATGCGATACGGAACGTTACCGATTATTTATGCCGGTTCCGGCAGTGCCGAGACCATCGATGAGGTAGACCAGCAGCATGATGGTTCCGGTTTTGCATTCCATGAGTACACTCCTGAAGCGTTGACCAAAACGGTGGAAGCGGCACTTTCGATATATGGTGACAAGGAGCGTTGGGCCAGGCTTGTGACGGATAGCATGGAAAGGGAAATGACCTGGAAGGACTCGGCGGAAAAGTATAATCAGATCTACCGCGGTCTGCTTGAACGTGTATAGGAGTAGAGTGAGAAAGGTAAAGGTGTTGTTTCTCGACCGGGATGGCACGATCAACCGCGATATAGGCACCTACGTTACCACGAGAGAGCAGTTTCAACTCATTGAAGGAACGGAAGCTGCGATTGCCCTTGCCAGGCAGGCAGGCTATCAGATTGTCATTGTAACCAATCAGGCCGGCATTGCTAAAGGTATTGTCACTTCCGAGCAGGTTGAAGATATTCATCGTTACCTCAATGAATTGCTTGCTGTGAGTGGCGCTGCTTTTGACCGCAGCTATTATTGTCCTACGCACCCGGACTATCCGAATCCCGAGTATGATCGTTTCGCTTGGTGCAGGAAACCTGAAACCGGTATGGTTGACCGGGCGGTTGCCGATTATCTTGCCTCAGGGTTTGAAGTGGACAGATCACAATCGTTTTTTATCGGTGATAAAACCGTTGATGTTGAATGCGGATTGCGTGCAGGGCTTCGTTCCATTCTCGTCAGAACCGGTCATGGCGAGGAGGAGTTATGTCGTGAACGAGGAATTGAGCCTGAATTCGTAGCCGATAATCTCTTTCAGGCAATAACTGAGCATATACTCTTGAATGCCTGTTGATTTGTTTTTTTATTGAACTGTTGCGTTTGTTTCGGGCATATCCTTTTTGTCGAAAAGCGGGTCGATGCGGTGGTGACGATGGTTGATCAGGATGATAGTATGACGAGGCTACATTGCTATGTACATGTTCCTTTCTGCCGTGAACGGTGCAGTTACTGTGATTTTTTCCTTGTAACCAGACAGGATCTTCTAGGGCGCTTTTTTTCGGCGCTTCATTCGGAAACCTCGGAACGTCTTGCTGCTCTGCGAGAAAGTACCGTTCACTCCATTCATTTCGGAGGAGGAACTCCCTCTTTAGTTCCTGTTGTCTATCTGGAGAACTGGCTCGAAGCACTGTCGCGACATGTTTCGTTGAGTGATGACGCGGAAATTACCCTTGAAGCCAACCCCGAGGATCTTACCAATGAAAAACTTTATGAACTTGCGGCCTTGGGTGTCAATCGGCTCAGTATCGGAGTTCAGTCTTTCATTCCTGAAAAGCTAAGGGCGTTGGGTCGTTTGCACACGGCTGAAGAGGCTTTGCGTGTGACGGATATGGCACTGGACCTGATCGGTAACGTCAGTGTCGACCTTATCTGCGGCGTCGAAGGAGAGTCGCCGGATATTTGGGCGCAGGACCTCGATACCGCTATTTCCAGCGGTGTGCCGCATGTGTCCGTTTACATGCTTACCCTCGAAAAGAAGACCAGGCTTGAAAGTTTCGTAAGAAAGGGACTTGTTACTCTTCCTGATGAAGGTGCTCAGGCCCTCATGTATATGATGGCTTGTGAACGGCTCGATGCTGAAGGGTTCGAGCATTATGAAGTTTCGAATTTTTCAAAACCGGGGTTCTTTTCCCGTTATAATCTGGGATGCTGGCAAAGGGAATCGTATCTTGGTTTCGGCCCTTCCGCGCACAGTTTTCTTGTTTCAGGGGACCATGAGTTGCGAAGCGCGAACGCAAGCAGTCTGATCCGCTACATGTCGTCTCCACGTGAAGCACAGGAGTATCGTGAAATGCTTTCACGGGAGGAGCGGGCCGATGAAAAGGTTTTTCTTTCTCTGAGGCTTTCTTCCGGGCTCGAACTTGTGCATTTGATGCAATATCATGAAGGTAACGATGCGGTACTGGAAAATGTGGATCGGCTAAAAAAACAGGGGTTGATCGAATTTCGGAATGGTGTGATAAAGGTTTCTCGCAAGGGGTTCTTGTTTGCCGACAAGGTGGCCGAGGAGTTGCTGCCGGTTCGGATGCGGGATTGAAGTTTTCGCCCTCGCCGGTCTTTTTTGACTGTTAACTTTTGACTTTTCTTTTTCTCTGTTGAATATGGATCACAAAACGGTACACCGCGGCATAGCCGTAACGCTGTTTCTCTTGGCCGAAGCTGTTTATCTGATGACCATGGCTCCCACGCTCTCTTTCTGGGACTGTGGTGAATTTATCGCAACATCGTATACTCTCGGGGTTCCCCATCCTCCGGGTGCCCCTCTTTTTCTCCTGGTTGGCAGGTTGTTTTCCATGGTCCCTTTTTTCGAGGATATCGGGGCCAGAGTCAATCTTTTGAGCACGTTATCGGCCTCGGCAACCGTCATGCTTACCTACCTGATTATTTTTCAATTGATTACCGTCTACCGCAAGAGCGACCCCCGTTCATGGGATGATTCTGGACGGCTCTCGGCCTATGGTGCTGCTCTGGTGGGAGCTCTTGCTCTTGCTTTTTCCGACAGTTTCTGGTTCAATGCGGTTGAAACGGAAGTCTACGCGCCTTCGCTCTTTTTTACCGCACTTGTTGTCTGGTTTATCCTGCGATGGTTTGGAGAGGAGTCTCAAGAGGGAAACGAACGTTGGCTGATGGCCGCGATGTACGTCATCGGCCTGTCGATAGGGGTACACCTCTTGAGTCTTCTGGCCATTTTTGCCGTCATCATGGTGTACTACTATAAAAAATACGAGGTTACAGTTGCTTCGTTCCTGGTGATGGCGGTTGCAGCATCAGGGGCTTTTCTACTGGTTTATATCGGCATTATCAAGGGGGTGCCGATACTGATGCAGCAAGCTTCCTGGTGGGGGATAGCGATACTTCTCGGTGGGATCGTCTATGTCGTGTACGTTGCTCATATCAGAAAGTACAGGTTGCTGCATACGCTCAGTATGTCGTTGCTGCTGCTGATTGTCGGTTATACATCCTATGCACTCATCTATGTCCGTGCAAACGCTTCGCCATCCATAAACGAGAACAATCCTTCAACCGGTGAGGCTTTTTTTGCATACCTGAACCGTGAACAATATGGTGAGTTGCCGTTGTGGCCGAGACGATGGTCAGAAGAGCCGATCCACCGGTATTTTTACCAGCAATACGAGAACGATCTCGACTATTTTTTCCGTTACCAGTTGAGCCATATGTATCTCCGGTATTTCGGGTGGCAGTTTATCGGTCGTGAAGGTGATAGTGATGGGACTGATATCGAAAGGGCTGATATCGACTGGACACAACTCTGGGCATTGCCTTTCCTTGTCGGCGTTTTCGGGATGTTTTCACACTTCCACCGTGACTGGAAGATGGGATCGGTTGTGACCGCGCTGTTTATTCTCACCGGTGCGGCTCTTGTTATCTACCTCAACCAGGTTGAGCCTCAGCCAAGGGAACGGGATTACAGCTACACCGGCAGCTTTTTTGCGTTTGCCATCTGGATCGGTATAGGTGCGGAAAACCTCATCAGGCTGGTTCGTAACATTGCCGCTGATGCGCAGGAAAGGAATATACTTTCTATTGTCACGTTGGGTGCATTGCTGTTGGTGGTGGATGGCAGAATGCTCTATGCCAATTACGCGGTGCACGACCGTTCAGGAAACTACGTGCCCTGGGACTGGGCGTGGAACATGCTGCAGAGCTGCGAAAAGGACGCCATACTCTTTACCAACGGTGATAACGATACCTTTCCGCTCTGGTATCTGCAGGAGGTTGAAGGTATCAGGACTGATGTCCGGGTTGTCAATCTCAGCCTCGCCAATACCGGTTGGTATCTCGACCAGTTGAAGAACACCTCACCGCACGGAGCGAAAAAAATAGCGTTCAGCCTTAGCGATGAGGAGCTGAAAGGAATCAGCTTTGTTCCCGTGCAGCCGGTAGAGGTCGAGCTTCCTGCAGGTTCAGAAAAAGAGGCGCTTATCGGGGAATACCGTTCGGCGGACCTCGATGTTCCGGAAGGAGTTGTCGATACGCTTCGATGGCAGATTGAGCCGACTATTATCTATCGCGGGAGAGGGTTTCTAAGGCCACAGGACTTTGCCGTCTATCAAATTCTGATGAATAATTATGCAAAGCGTCCTATTTATTTTGCCATAACCGTCGGTCGTGATAATCTGCTCGGTATTGACAACTACCTTCGTCTCGACGGACTTGCCTATAAGGTAGTGCCGGTTGAAAGCAGTGAGGAGAGGGTCTTTGTCGGGACGCCAAAACTCTGGACGAATCTCTGCAGTGTTTTTCGTTACCGCAATCTCGACAATCCGGATGTGTTCATCGAGGAAACTTCCTTTAGGCTGAGCAAAAACTACAAGCCACTGTTTTCAAGTCTTGCAGCTGCTCTTGCCGAGGAACCCGGAAGAGAAATCAACGTCAGGCAGAGCGACGGAAAAACTCGCAGGGCCACCGGTAAGGAACTTGCTCTCGAAGCGCTGGATACATCGCAAGAAATGCTACCCCTCGAGCGTTTCAAAATGGACCCGGGGATTGCCGCATCCGTAGTTTCACTGTATGTTTCGCTAGGTGAAAAGGATAAAACGGATCGATATATTGTTTATCTTGAAAGGCTTGCAGGGGCTACCGCTTTGCGTGAAGATCCTCAGCTTCACTATATTCTTGCCCTTGCGTTACGTGAGGTTGGCCGAACCGGTGAATCCGCAGCAATTTTGGACAAGCTTTTCAAGGAGATTGATGAAAGCAAAATTGAATTACCGAATCAATAAAACAGCTATTGATGGAAAGTTGTATTCATTCGACAGCCGTTATCGGGTCGAAGGCTGAAATCGGCCAAGGAGTTATAATTGGCCCTTATGCGGTTATCGAGGATGACGTCGTAATCGGGGATAACACCGAAATCGGTCCCCATGCACAGATCGCCGACGGTGCACGATTAGGGAGAGATTGCAAGGTTTTTGCCGGTGCGGTCCTTTCCACCGTTCCTCAGGATTTGAAGTTCGAGGGTGAGAAAACATACCTCTATGTTGGTGACCGTACCGTTATCAGGGAGTATGTCACCCTGAACAGGGGAACCAGGGCAAACGGTAAAACGGTTGTTGGTTCTGATAATCTTATCATGGCCTATGTTCATGCCGGTCATGATTGCATTATAGGGAACCATGTTGTTATCGCTAACTCCGTCCAGTTCGGAGGCCATTGCGAGGTTGAAGATTACGCTGTTGTCGGTGGGCTTGCAGGAGTTCATCAGTTTGTGCGCATCGGAAAGTATGCCATGGTCGGTGGAATATCCAGGGCTTCTCTCGATGTGCCTCCTTACGTCATGGCTGGGGGGCATGAAAGCTTCCGTTTTGAAGGGTTGAATGTCGTTGGGCTCAAACGCAGAGGTTTTTCATCAGAGCAGATCGATACGATCAGGCGCGTTTACAGGATTATTTTCCAGTCGGGGATGCTGCTCGGCAATGCACTTGAAAAAGTCGAGACTGAGTTTGAACGGACGCCCGAGGTTGATGAGGTATTGCATTTTTTTGATACAAGTGCTGCAAAGAGGAAATATATCAGGCCGTTCAAATCCTGAGCAATCAGTTTGGATGAAAATGAGAAGGGGGGAAACATATGCCGCGTTGGGCGCTTGGGATAGATCTGGGAGGAACGGCGGTTAAACTTGCCGTGATTGACGAAAATGGCGATGTGTTGGATCATCAACGGCATCCAACACGGGTGAATGCCGGGCCGGAGGGTATTGTCGAGCATATTGCATCACTCGGGTTTTCGATGTACGATCGTTTCAAAAAAAGACTTGACGAAAATCTGTTTGCCGGAATCGGGCTTGGTGCCCCTGGAGCGGTGGATACCGTGAAAGGGACGTTAAGCTACCCGCCGAATTTGCCCGGGTGGGAGCGATATCCGCTGAAAAGCCAGCTGCAGAAGGTACTGTCGAATGAGTATTCCCTTGACAGCTCGCTTATCCTGGAAAATGATGCCAATATCGCTGCTTGTGGTGAGGCTGTGTTCGGTGCCGGGAAGGTGTTCGATGATTTTATGATGATTACTCTCGGTACCGGTGTTGGCAGTGGAATTATTCTTGACCGCAAACTCTATCGGGGACCGCGTGGTACCGCCGGTGAAATAGGGGCTTTGACCGTCGATTATGACAGCCAGAGTGTTCATGTAGGTATAAGGGGTTCGGTAGAAAGTCTTATCGGTAAAAAGCGTATTGTTTCCATGGGGATCGACATGTATCGTTGCAGTGAAAGGAACGTACAAGCCGAAACTTTTCATGGAAAGGATTTGTGTGATCTTTCACCGAGAACTCTTGAAAAAGCGGCTCATCATGGAGATGCTGTCGCTAAAGAGGTCTGGGAACGGGTCGGCAAGATACTTGGCATCGGGCTAGCAGGTGTTGTCGCGTTGATGGATATCCGTAAATTTGTTATCGGAGGGGGGATTTCCGGTGCAGGCGATCTGATTTTTTCTCCGGCATTCGAGCAGATGAAAGCGGCGACACTTCCATCGATGCATGAGGGGATGGAGATTGTGCCGGCTGCACTTGGCAACAAAGCAGGGGTCTACGGTGCGGCCGCTCGTTGTTTTTCTTTTATTGAATGAAAATGGCGCGATGCTTGACGAAGTGCTCCATCTTTTTTATCCTCGCGTTTGTGCAGGATGTAATGCGCTGCTTGACGAGGGTGAACGGGAGATCTGTCATGAATGTATCGTCTCTTTCGACAGGTTTTCAGATGCCGATGCTGCGGACCGCGCAGTGAAGCAAGTGTTCAGGCGCACATTCGCAGCAGACGATGGCCTTCAAAAAGCGTGGACTCTCTACCGGTTTCATAAAAACGACAGACTCCAGAAGGTTATTCATGCAATGAAGTACGAGGGAGTATATCGTCTCGGTAGTGTGCTTGGAGAGTTGCTCGCTGAAATGATCGGTGATTCGGTTATTGCTGCTCGTAGCGACTGTATTGTTCCCGTACCTCTTCACCAGTTGAAGGTGATCGAGCGAACCTACAATCAGTCTGAGCTTATAGCCCGTTCACTCGGGGTTGCCCTCGGAAAAGATGTTCGGGTTGATCTTGTGGCGCGAAAAAAATATACAAGATCTCAGGCGGGATTGTCGCCACGTGAAAGGCTGCGCAATGTAGAGAATGCTTTTACTTCTTCGGGCAATGCGGTTCCCGGGAATATTCTGCTTGTTGACGATGTGCTCACAACCGGATCGACAGTCGCTGCTGTCATGCGCTCCCTCAAATCTGCAGGAGCGTCGAATGTATCTCTTGCAACTATAGCGCTTGCTGTTTGAATCTCCCTACGTCGATATGGATCTTTTTTACACACCTTCTAACTGTATTGATCTTACAGGAGAAACTCTCCTTGTTGAAGGGGAAGAGTTTTTTCATATGACAAAAGTTCTCAGAAAAAAAGAGGGAGAAACAGTTCATCTTACTGATGGGGCCGGGCTGTCGATAAAAGCCGGTATTACGAAGATACACCGGGACGGCTTGACTGCAGCCATTATTTCAGTGGAACGAGTAGCTCCTCCGCCCACAAAAGTGACGGTTGCCATATCGCTTCTGAAATCAGCGCAGAGGTTTGATTTTTTCCTTGAAAAGGCTACCGAACTGGGTGTTGGTGGCATCATACCCATGGTAACCGACCGGACGGTTTCACTGCCGAAAGCCGAAAAAGTCGATAAAAAACTGCAGCGCTGGAAAAGGATTCTTGTTTCTGCATCACGTCAGACAAAAAGGTATCATCTTCCTGAAATCACCAAGCCGCTTTTGTTCAGCGATGTGCTGGGTCTCGAGGGGTATGATGTAAAGCTGATTCCTTACGAGTCATCTGATGCAATTCCAAAGGCATCATTTACAGGAAAAAATGTGTTGTTTATTGTTGGCGGTGAAGGTGGGTTTACTGAAGAAGAAATAAGGTGCGCCTGCAAGCGGGGCTTTCGTGAAATATCGTTCGGTCACTCGATTCTTCGTGCGGAAACAGCCGGCGTTTTCGCAGTTGCCTTGGTCCGTTCGCAAATTCTGGTGAATGGAACTCCGGGAGAGTGGCTGTGATGAGTGGCTGCGAATCATTTTTTTGACGGGATGGAATTATGCAAAAAACAATTCTCAACAATATCATACTCCTGCTCTTTGTTCTGGTGATTTCTGCGATTTTTGTGTCCATGGTTTACAATTTTCTCATGGTCATTCTGATTGCCGCGATTTTTTCCGGGCTTGCTATGCCGTTATATAGGTGGTATGAGCGCCTTTTCAAGGGAAAGAAGAGTCTGAGTGCCGCCATGACGCTTGTGACCATAGCGATCATACTGATATTTCCTTTACTTGCCCTGCTCGGTATCATTGCAGGGCAGGCGATCAAAGTGAGCCGTTCGGTCGGCCCCTGGATTGAGCAGCGTCTTGAAGAACCGGTAGCATTGCCTGACATTGTCGATTCACTTCCCTATTCCGAAACGATCATCGAGTACAGCGATGAAATTCTCCAGCGTCTGGGTGAACTGGTTGGTAAGATGAGTTCTTTTCTTTTCGAGAATATCTCTTCTTTTACCCTCTCGACCGTGCATACGCTTTTTATGATGTTCGTATTTTTTTACACCATGTTTTTTTTCCTTCGGGATGGTAGAATGTTCCTCGAAAAAATTCTCTATTACCTTCCTCTCAGTGAGCGCGATCAGTTCCGCATGCTCGATAAATTTACCTCGGTAACGGGAGCCACTATCAGAGGGACTTTTGTCATCGGTATTATTCAGGGAACCCTTGCCGGAATTGCTTTGGGGGTCGCCGGTATAGATAGTGCCGTATTTTGGGGAGCGGTTATGACAGTTCTGTCGATTATTCCGGTTATAGGATCAGGGCTTGTATGGGGACCTGCGGCTATTTTTCTCTATGCAACCGGAGAGTATATCGCCGCGACCGGTCTTTTGCTTTTTTGCGGTCTGCTTGTCAGCAGCATCGATAATGTTTTACGGCCCATTCTTGTCGGAAGAGACACCAAAATGCACGAACTCCTGATCTTTTTCGGTACTTTCGGCGGGCTTAGTCTTTTTGGTATTGCCGGGTTTATTGTCGGCCCTGTCATCGCCGCCCTGTTTATCACTGTCTGGGAGATTTACGGTGAGACCTTCAAGGAATATCTCAAGTCGCTGAAAAGTTCCGATCCCTGTAGTGATAAAGAGTCAAGTGAAGACATGCTGGAGTAAAAACGATATTGTCCGGCTTCGTTTGCTTTTGCTACATTGAATGAATTGATGAACTGTGCCGTTGTGACAATTGATAGATTTTGAAAATTGATGATGACGTGAAGGGCTATGAGGCAGTCTTTAACCGTGTTCGTTATTTCCTTTTTCTTCTTGGTTGCGGGTCTGTTGTTTGCAGCGTCGCCTTTTTCTTATGCGAAGCCGAGCCCTGCTGAACGGGACAGCCTGAATTTCGAGCAGGAAATCAACTCGTATATCCTCAAAGACATGAGCGCATCGAAAGTGCTCATGTCCAAAAATTCCAAAAAACGCATACAGCCGGCGAGTCTTACGAAAATATTGACCGCTATCATCGCGATTGAAAGTGGAAAGCTCGGCAACGTAGTCACAATTCCGGAAGAGGCGACAAATGTGGAACCAACCAAGGCCGGTTTTGATCCGGGAGAGAAAATCCGGCTTGTGGATCTGGTCAAGGCATCGATGGTCCGGTCAAGCAATGATGCTGCGTTTGCAATTGCGTACTACCTTGGGGGAAGCGTCAAAGGGTTCGCCGGTATAATGAACCGTAAGGCAAAGGAAATAGGAATGAAGCATTCACATTTCACCAATCCGGCTGGCTATGACCGGGATGTCTACGCCGGACATTACTCGACTGCAGATGATCTGCTTCTTCTTACCGAATATGCTATCGGCAATGAAATTTTCAACCGTGTCGTTGCGCTCGATTCTGTCTCGTTTTATGAACAGGAAACGAAGAAAAAGTACTTTCTCAAATCAAGTAACAAGCTTCTCGAAAACTATCCTTATGCCGTTGGCATCAAGACCGGTTATACTCTTAGGGCAGGAAGATGCCTCATTGCCAGAGCCAAAAGGGATAAAAAGGACATGGTTCTTGTTATGCTCAAAGCGGGGAAAAAACGTTGGGAGCTTGCAGAAAGGATGTTTGAACAGGCTTTTGCCGAGAGTCAAAAGAAGAAGGTTTCTTACCGCCAGGACGGGAGTGAGGATGTCCGGCCCCTGATACTTAAAGGCGGTGCGCTTCAGTGAAAAGTGACATTGCAGAAAAGAGATGCCGCCCCGTAAAACAGATGTTTGGTTTTCACGGGGCGGCATGACATTTTGCTATCGAACTATCGGTATACGAGCTCTTTGCCTGAGCAGCGTTATCAATTGTTCACTCGGACAGCGTCTTCGGTGGAGAAGAAGAATGAGGACTCGATTCGGGCGTTTTCGTCCGAATCGGAACCATGGACAATGTTTTCGCCTTTGCTGTCTGCATAGAGTTTACGGATGGTGCCTTCCGAAGCTTCTGCCGGGTCCGTTGCCCCGATAAGCTTGCGGAAATCTTCCACTGCATTTTCCTTTTCGAGAATCATCGGTACACACGGCCCGGAAGACATGAACTCAACAAGTTCCCCGTAAAATGGTCTTTCGCGGTGCACGGCATAAAATGCACCGGCTGTTTCTGTTGTCAGCTTTGTTTTTTTCATGGCGACAATACGAAACCCTGCACGTTCGATTTTATCGATTACTGCACCGATAAGCTGCTTGCGAACACAATCAGGTTTGAGAATTGTTAGTGTTCTTTCCATTGGAATGTCTGTTTAATTGTCTGGTTTAATGGATGTTGTGCTTCTACACCTGTGCGAAAATACGTAATGTCGGTTGAATATGAAAGAGTGAACTGTGCCGATGTTCACGAGTGCCTGATACTGGAGCCTGTTTTACGTTCTGGCATCGTTTTGCGCCCCGTGATCGAAGAGTACCAGAATTTTGCCGACTCGTTGCCCGTCCATTTTAATGACCTTGAAAAGCATGTTCTGCCACTCGAGGGTATCCATCACCGAAGGGACTTTTTCAAGCTTTGTCATAAGAAAGCCGCCCATGGTATCATAGCGGGGATCTTCTTCATCGAGGAAATTGTCTAGATCGAACTCTGCGATAAAGTCATCTACCGGAAGAAGCCCATCGATAATCCAGGTTCGCTGGCTTCTGCGCACTATTTTTTTAGTTCCTTCAAGATCATCTGCAGGAATATCTCCAACGATGCTTTCAAGCACGTCGGTAAGTGTAATGGCTCCTTGTACAAATCCCTGTTCGTCTATTACCAGAGCAAGGTGCGCTCTGTTTTCCTTGAAGAGTTCGAGTACCTGGAATGCAGGAACTGATTCAGGGACGAACAGCGGCGGTTTCATGGCGGTACGGATGGTCGCTTTGAGGTTGCCTGGTTTAAGCAACTGTTTGTTTACCAGATCGAGCGAGCGCACAACACCTCTGAGATTGTCAAGACTTCCTTCGGCAACGGGAAATCGCGAACGTCCGCTCGCTTGCATTTTGGAGATCAATTCCTCATCGGTGGTATTGAGGTCGAGCCATTCGATCTCGCTTTTCGGGGTCATCATGGAACTGGCTCGTTTGTCGCTCAACCGGAAAATTCTCGAGACCATCTCGTATTCCACGGATTCGAAAACTCCTTTCTTTGCACCTTGTTTTATCATCAGCATGACTTCTTCATCGCTCACGAGAGGCTTCTCAATATTTTTTATGCCGATGATTTTAAGAACGATATTTGTCGATCCGTTGATAAGGCTGACCACAGGTGCGCTTATCCGGCAGAGGATATCGATAACTCGTGCAATGTTAAGCGCTATCTGCTCAGGATGTTGCAGCGCGATTTTTTTTGGTGCAAGTTCACCGATGATCAGGGTGAAATAGGTGACACTCACGACAACCAGGCCAAGAGCCAGTTCCTCACTGTATGGTTCGAGGGGTTCGATGCCTGAAATGAGCTCCGAGACGGGACCAGAAAAGCTTACACCGCTGAATGCACCGGCAAGTGTACCGATGAGAGTAATGCCTACCTGTATGGCGGAGAGAAATTTACCGGGGTTGTCAAGCAGTTCGAGAACAAGAGAGGCTCGAGCTATGCCGGCTTCGCGCAGTTCATGTAGTTTAGTTTCCCTTGAAGAAATAATTGCAAATTCAGCCATCGAAAAGAAGCTGTTAGCTAAGATCAGGCCGAATAATATAAAGAGTTCTAATATGTCAGAATCCATATTGATGGCACGAAGGTGCCTGGGAATAAAAAGTCTAAAAGTTATGTGTTTACTGAATTGGGCAATTGTTGTCGAGCGTCCGGTTTGTGGTGCACTGCAAGGACAAATGCTCAATTACAGGTAAATGTATTGTAAATGTATCAATTAAAAAAGATAGGTAAAAAATCCCCAGTGGAAACATATTGTAAAGTCGACGACAACAGTCGTGTTGCTTGATATGTTTTATGAAGAGTTGGGTAACGGTAATTCATTGTTCATGTATAAAAATATAGCTAAACTGCACACGTTTCGAAAGGTATAAACCTGAGCGGGAAATCGAACAATAAAATGAATACGATCGTGGGTATCATACGTCATATCGTCTTAGTATCCATAGTTTTTGTTGTCGCAGCATGTGCAAAGCCTGAAAGGGAGCCGGCGGGTGAAAAGGGGACTGTATTCTACGAAAAGGCGGCTGTGCATGCAGCAAATCATGACTATGAAAATGCCCTTGAACTTTTAAACAAAGGGCTTGCTCGAGATACTCTGGACGGCTTTTCGCTTGAAGCCGCCGAAGCTTTGAACCGCAAGAGTGCCATAGAAGCGTTGACGGGAGAGTATTTCGATGCTCTCGCCTCTCATGAGATCATTGAACAGCAGTGTAAAGGGATGCTAGCCGATAGCGTTGAGACAGGACGTATCCGCACGAAAGCTCTCCTTCTGGCTGAACTCGGTGAGTTTGCCGAAGCGGAAAAGGCTTTGATGAAAATCTCTTCGATGAGTGTTGAAGATTCACTGAAACTTGCCCGTTACCAGACTCTGGCAGAAAAGCCCGAAAAAGCATTTGCCCTTTATAACGGGTTGAGCGGTAACATCGATCCGCTCGTTTCGTTGCAGGCATACACCGGGCTGCTCGAGCTGAGTCTCGATGAGTCGTTCGGCAAGGCTGAAGCGCCTTCGTTCTATGTACATAAAACTATCGGGCTTGCAAGAAAACTGCTCGATGAGGAGCGGAAAGGAACGGAAAGGGCAGAGGCGCTTGCCCTGCGCCGGGCAGCGATGTTACTCGAGATGTTTCCCGCTCATGTCAGGGATGCGAGTTATCTTTATTTTAAAGCGCTCGCACGAGCCCGTCTTGCAGGCGAAGAAAGGCTTGTTCAGGTGCTGGATTTTGAATCCAACGCAGTTCTGGCCAATAATCCGGAAGCTTACGCGCGCACGCTCGATTACTTTGAAAGAAACAATATGCCACTTGCGAGGATGGTGGCACTTTTGAAACAGGGGACCGGGTCGAAAATAGATGATGCTGAAAAGATAAAGGTGTTGAAAAAAGGGTTGAGTATTTATCAGTATCAGCTTGCTCCTTTACCGGGTTATGCCATTGTAAGCCTTATCGACCGCTCGACCGATACGTTGGTGGAATTGCTGTTGAGTAAAGGCAGGTATGCCGAGGCTTTTGAATATGATGAACTCAAAAAGCTTTATGTGTTACAACAGGCGGTACAGCATCGTTATGATTCTCTTGAACTGCCGGGAAAGCATGAAAAACTTGCACGACAGGTCGAAAGGATCGGTCTCGAGCTGAATGCGTTGCTTCAACGGTCGATGAATTGTTATGAATCGGGTTGGGGGTATGAGATGCATGCGACAACAATCGATGCGATTAACAAAAAACGGGGACAGTTTTACGAAAAAATTGGAGAGCTACGCAATGTTTCACCATTACAGGCAGAACGGTTAGCATTGGCTCCCGTTACTCTGAGGACAGTTCAGCAAACGCTTGATGAAAACCATGCAGTCTTGAAAATTATCGAGGGGAAACGCTGGTGTACGGTTTTTCTGGTGCAAAACGGCTATGTCGATGTGTCCAGGCGAAAGATCGATGATGCTCTTTACCGGTCCAGATTAAAGCGTTTGACAGAGCGTCTTGCAGTAGGCGCAGAAGGTGACATTACCGGTATTGCAAGAGATGCTGACCGGCTTTGGTTGACGGACCTGTTGATCAAACCATATACAGGCCGCCTGCAGGATGTGCAACGATTGACAGTTATTGCCGGTGAACCGGTTCCAGCTCATCTGCTTGGGAACAACCGGTTTCTGGTTCGTGATTTTCCGGTTTCGTGGGTCTACTCGGCAAATGAAATTGCATACCAGACTTCACTGAAAGAAGAAAGAGATGCGGAGCAGGAGTTTACTTTTTACAGCACGGAAAAGTATCGAGATGCTCTGGAGCGGAAATTAGCGTTTCCCCGTCAGGCTGTTTTTCTGCTTTGGAAGCATTTTTCCGATACGGAGCTTGAGGAGATGCGGGTATTGCTTGCATTGTCTTTGCAGCAGGGAGGAGATCCTTCCGGTATGTTGCATCGACTGGTGCAAAACAAGCAGGCGGAAAGTGACCAGTGGTTTTATGTGTCCGAATATGGGGTGAGAGGTAAATAAAAAGTATTCGATCAAAGCCCTCGAGACCAAGGGTAATTCATGAAAGTGTATGACGATGTGATCAGGGCGACAGTCGTACAGGCCTGTGTAAATTATTGTTAATTCAATTGTCATGAAGGCTTAATTTTTGTAAACTACATAAGTTGAGTGTTTTGGGTGGTTCGGAAGAATTCAACGGATGACATAAATCACGTGCGTGTCATGGCGGATGAAGCGACATTTGGCTCTGCAAGCGATTTGCTGGTAAGCAAACTCGTTCGAGCCAGAAAAGAGCAGGGACTTTCTCTTGAGGAACTCAGTGCCGAGACAAGAATAAAAAAGGACCACCTGGAAAAAATCGAGGCTGGGAATTTGACGTTTTTGCCTGCAGCATACGTTTATGCTTTTCTGAAGGAATATGCTCAGGCTCTCGATGTATATGACAGTGACCTTATAGAGCGTTGCAGGGATGAGCTCAGCATTCCTGCAGACCTCAAAATCATGCAGGGAAACGAACCGGTAGAGGATGAACAGAGGGGAGGGAATGGTGAGCGCCTTTCCGGCATGTTCGGTGCTGTCACTGCAGCTGGAGGTAAAACTCCTGTCGCCGCACTGCTTGTAGGAGGAGCGGTACTCTTTGTCCTTGTTTTATTTGCCATCTCATTTTTTATGTTTTCCGGGTCGTCAGGAGATGATCAGGCAGGTTCGCAAAAGGAAAATGAGGCTGAGGTGTCGGTCGTTGAAATGCAGCCTGAATTCGACCTTACGGGGTCGGACTCGGTTGCCCGGCTCGATACGCTCATGAAGGTACCCGCTCATGAAAATGCTGTTTCCCCCGATCTTGCCGTAATGCAGGAGGAGTGGGCGCAGGGGGTATCGTTTTTACCTGAATCACCGGCATCGCCATATCAGAAAATACTCATTGTCCGAATTACCGATGATCTCAGCTGGGTAAAAATCGTAGCCGATGACGGTGATATGGTATATCCCGGCGGACAGTTCAAGGCTGGAGAAGTACTGCGTTATGAGGCAAAAAGGAAATTCTGGGTTAATATCGGTCGTCCTCCTTTTGTTGAGCTGTATCTGAATGGCGAAAAAGTCCCTCCGTTACGCAAAAGAACTGTCGTGCTGGGTGAAAAGTGATTCCCGGTTTGAAACTTCGTGTTGGTTCTGTAAAATTTCCTGAGTATTAAATTGATTAATGATTACATCTTCGGTCGAGCTGGGTGAAACAGGGAATTTATTGTCCGATTTATGTATTCCTTTATCCATACTTGGCTATATGCTTGTTTTGGTCATCAAAAAGCATGTGAAATGAGTGATATATCAGGAAACGTCGTGGTTATAACCGGTGCTGCAGGTGCCCTGGGAAGTGTTGTGTCGAAAAAGTTCTTCGATAAAGGGGCCATGATGGCTCTTGTCGATAAGCGTGTTGATACGCATGTCAGCCAGTGGCAAGATGTAAAAACGGTGATGTGTCAGGAGTCCGATCTTACGCTTGCATCATCTGTTGAAACATCGGTTGGCCGGGTTCTGGAGCGTTTCGGGCGTATAGACGCTCTGGTCAATATTGCCGGTGGTTTTACCATGGGGCATCTTGTCCATGAAGCTGCTGAAGAGACATGGGATTACATGCTCGATATCAATGCAAAAAGTGTTTTTCTCATGACGAGAGCGGTCATTCCGTTTATGCGCAAACAGAAGAAAGGCAGTGTTGTCAATGTCTCGGCAAAAACAGCGCTGAAAGGAGGAATAGGTGTTGCTCCGTATGTTGTTTCAAAGTCGGCCGTAATCAAGCTTACAGAGTGTCTCGCTGAAGAAAACCGGCAGGCAGGAATAAACGTTAACTGTGTTTTGCCCAGCATCATTGATACACCTGCCAATCGGAAGGATATGCCGGATGCTGATTTTTCCCGCTGGGTTTCGCCGGAAGCGATAGCTGATGTTATCCTTTTTCTTGTTTCGGAGGAGTCAAGGGCTGTGCACGGAGCCTCGATTCCGGTATACGGATTGAGCTGAAAAGCGGCAGGTAGTGCAGATGTCTTCAGACAGTTTTTATTTGGGGGTTGCAGTAACATTTGAATGGTTCGGCGTTGAATATGAAAATTCATGACAATTTGACGGAGACAACAGGTGGTACGCCGCTTGTGGCAATACAGCGTCTGGGTGAGACTAGCAGTGCGGATATCATTGCCAAGCTCGAGTCGTTTAATCCTCTTTCCAGTGTAAAAGACCGAATAGGTGTAGCTATGATCGAGGATGCTGAACGCAAAGGAATGATTACTGAAAATACCACGATCATTGAGCCTACAAGTGGCAATACCGGTATTGCACTCGCATTTGCTTGTGCGGCGAAGGGTTATACGTTGATGCTGACCATGCCCGATACCATGAGCATCGAGCGGCGGCGACTCCTGAAAATATTCGGAGCCGAGCTTGTTCTGACAGATGGTGCATTGGGTATGAAAGGAGCGATAGAGGAGGCTGAACGCCTGGTTGATGTCATACCGGACAGTATCATGCTGCAGCAGTTCAGCAATCCGGCAAATCCCGATATTCATCGCCGGACTACGGCCGAGGAGATTTGGAGAGATACCGAGGGAACCGTTGATGTTTTTGTTGCCGGGGTCGGTACGGGGGGAACGCTGACCGGTGTTGGTGAAGTGTTGAAACAACGCAAGCCCGATGTAAAAATTATTGCTGTCGAGCCTGAAGATTCTCCTGTTATTTCTGGCGGACAACCGGGTCCACATAAAATACAGGGAATAGGGGCTGGTTTTGTTCCAGGGAATCTCAACAAGGATATCATTGATGAGGTTATTCAGGTAAAGCATGATGATGCTGGAGAAATTGCAAGGAAGCTCGCCGAGATGGAAGGTATTCTTGGTGGAATTTCTTCGGGAGCGGCAATGTGGGCCGCCCTTCAGGTTGGGGGGCGACAAGATATGCAGGGAAAAAAAATTGTTGTACTTTTGCCTGATACAGGAGAACGCTATCTTTCGACCTGGCTGTTTGCCGATGAGTAGAGGTTACTACGGCAACAGGCTGGTTTTGCAATTCTTTGAATCGTTATAGAGAATTATGGAAACAAGACGGGTATATCTTGATCACAATGCCACGACACCGCTTCACCCCGAGGTGAAAAAGGAAATGGTCGAGGCGATGGAAATGTTCGGAAACCCATCGAGCATGCATGCCTTTGGAAGAGAAGCAAGGGCGAATGTCGAACATTCAAGGCAGGTTGTTGCGGATTTCATAGGAGCTCATGAAGACGAACTTGTTTTTGTCGGGAGTGGCTCGGAAGCGAACAATACAGTACTTTCCCTGTTCGCATGTGCGTCAAACCTGTGTTTACCCGGTTTCAGAGCCAAGACATCTATTATCACAACCAAAATTGAACACCCTTGTGTATTGGAAACATCCGAATGCCTTGCGCACAAGGGGACAAAGGTAAAGTTTCTCGATGTCGATCAGTACGGCCGGGTCGACATGGATCAGTTCAAGGAATATCTTACCGATAACGTCGGGTTAGTTTCGGTAATGACAGCCAATAACGAGATCGGTACGATTCAGGATATTGCGGAAATTGCGAAGTTGGCGCATGCAAACGGTTCGTTGGTGCATACCGATGCGGTGCAGGCAATTGGTAAAATGCGGATGAATGTCAGTGATCTTGGAGTGGACTTTCTTACTATGAGCGCTCATAAAATTTACGGGCCTAAAGGGATCGGGGCTCTCTATGTGAAGAAAGGAACTCCTTACTGTCCGTTTATTCGTGGTGGTCACCAGGAAAAAGGACGACGTGCCGGAACGGAAAATACTCTCGGAATTATCGGGTTGGCCAAAGCCATAGAAATGCGTGATGCGGAAATGGATGAAGAGATAAAGCGAATGGTTGAGATGAAGCAGGCGTTGAAAAACGGTATCGAGGGATCGATCGATGATGCTGTTTTCAATGGCCATCCAACCCTGAGTATGCCGAATACGCTGAATGTGTCCTTTCCTGGTGCGGAAGGTGAGGCTATCATGCTTTACCTCGATCTTCAGGGGATTGCGGTTTCGACCGGTTCGGCTTGTGCATCGGGGTCGCTCGATCCCTCCCATGTCCTGCTTGCTACGGGATCGAGTCCTGAACGTGCTCATGGTTCTATTCGTATCAGCATGGGGAGGGAAACCACAATGGAAGACATCGGGTGTATGCTCGATGTGTTACCCGGGGTCATAAAAAGAATAAGAAGTATGTCAACAGCTTATATAACGGGAGGAGAACATGTTGCAGCCAAGTGATTGGGTGTATACCGATACATTGAAGGAGCATTTCATGAACCCGAAGAACATTCTTCAGGGTGATAATACCGATGAGTTCGACGGGGTGGGTATGGAAGGTAACCTTTCCTGCGGGGATCAGATGATGGTAGTTATCAAGGTTGACAAGGATGCAGAGATTATCACTGACTGTCAATGGAAAACATATGGTTGCGCAAGCGCTATTGCCAGTACATCGATTCTTTCTGAAATGGTCAAAGGCATGACGCTTGATAAAGCTTTCGACATTTCGCCGAAAGATGTAACCAAAGAGCTTGGGGGGTTGCCTGAAAATAAAATCCATTGTTCCGTGCTCGGCGATAAGGCGCTTCGGGCGGCTATCAACAACTACTTCGAACGCAATGGCATGGACGATCGGGTTCGAAAGGAAAAAACCAAGGTTGTTTGTCAGTGCATGAACGTTACCGATGCCGAGATCGAGGAAGCCATACTTGAAGGGGCTCGTACCTTTTACGAATTGCAGGAACATACCAAGCTTGGTACGGTGTGCGGACAGTGTAAAGAAGAGGCCGAAGAGCTGATCGAAAAATACAAGCATCTCCATTTCGGAGAGTAGCGATTACCGTTCATTTTTTTCCAGGTCAAGAGGATGTCACAAAAGGGCCGCTTCTTTTTTCGTCATCCTCGGACTCGATCCGGGGATCCATCTTTTTTTTGAAAGTCTCTATGGATGCCGCATCGAGTGTGGCATGACTTAGGTGGGAATGGATGCTGGAGTCCTGCAAGACTTTTTGTGTTATGGCATCATTCTCCGTTGGTGCCTGGCTTTTGTAACAGTCTGGTTTCTGATTGTTGAAGGGGTAGAATATCAGGTAACTCCTTTTCTTGCACGAGGGCATCGGTCAGTCGCTTCCATTCTACAATAAGTTTCTGCAGTTCGATTTCCCGATTGATAAGGTTGAAGCGGTGTTCTTCAAGCCGGTTTACCTCGTCAATGAGATCGTTCAGATCTGTCTTGCCCAGTGAATAGTTCTTTTTTTCATCCCTGACGACCGCTCGGGATATGGTTATTTTTTCCTTTGCGAGCTGTATGAGACGGCGCTGGTTCTCTATTGTCCAGTAAAGATTTTTCAGAGAGGTTTCAAGTGATAGTCTTGTATTGCCGGTTGAAAGAGCGGTACGCCTTTGATTTATCAGGCTTATGTCATGACGGGCGTGTTCCTGCTTGTCTGGCAAAGGCCATTGCAGGTTTACCCCGGCAAACAGACCATGGTCGGGATCCGTGAAAAACCTGCCGTCTCCGACAAGGTCAAAGCCTGCGGTCAGGTTTATCGAGGGTAAAAGCCTGTCTGCGGCCTGGGCGACTTCTGTTCCTGCTTTTTCTTCCAGAAGATTCAGAATCGATGCAGTCCGGCTCGATTCCTGAAAAGTAAGGATTTCGGTTTCAATGTCTCTTATAGGGTTATGTAGTGTTTCATCGGGTTTGGCGGGTACAGGCCTTTCTGTTCCAATGGCTCTGATGGCTTCCATGATGAGGTTTGTTTGGACATGGTAATCGTTTTTCAAGGCAATCATACGTTCTTTCCGCGACACGGTCTGTACCATGATCTTGTTGACGTCAATAGGGAGGGCTATATTGTTTTGCTTTCTTTCACGAATATTGTCAAGTTGTTTTTTTGCATCCTCATATGCGTTGGTAGCGGTTGCAAGATTTTCTGATGCGGCATACCAGTCATAGTAGAGCCCGACCAAGCTTGCCAGATAATCTTCATATGCTTCAGCAATCTGATAGTGTGCAATGTCGTTTTCTATACCTGACAGTTTTTCCAACAGACGGTTTGCCTTGCCGAATGCATTTTCAGCAACCGGTTGTACGATCGCAATGTTGAATTCCGACTCGTTTCCTCTTGAACCAAGGCCGTAATCGACAGCATAAGATGTTGAGAATCGGGTGCCGCTTGACGGGAAAAGTTTATCCAGTTCGAAGCTGTATTCCGTGCCACCGTCAGGATCTCCAAGCATGAGAAGGTATTTGCCTTTAACGGAAAGTAGGAGATCGTCTGCCGGAAGGGCAAGAGTTCTGGTGTACTGCAACGGGAGTCTGTCGATGAGTATCTCTTCGAACACCGTGTTGCGTTCTGCCGCAAGTCGAACAAAGGCGTCGAGAGAGAGTTTTTTTCCGCTTGCAAATGCTGCTGGTTCTTGTGTCGGGATACTGAACAAAAGCAGGATTGTGGCAGCGGCTGTCGTTCGGCGAATCAATTGTTGCATGGGTATCGTTGTGCTTTTTCCGGACATTGCGTTTGGCGTATCATAATCCGGTAGAGGCAAGGAACAAGGATCAGAGTTACAAAGGTTCCGCCGATCAAGCCCCAGGTCAATGCAAGCATCATCTGGGAAAGCGTGGGGTCATAGCCTGCCCATCCATATGCTGTCGGTAGCATGGCGGCAACGGTTGTCAGTGTTGTCAGCAGTACTGCGCGGAGACGAGTCGAAGCAGCTTTCGAAATCAGAACTTCAAGGTTTTTGCCGTTGTCTTTCTTTCTGGTTTCCCTGTCGAGTCTCGTGACCATGATGATGGCATCGTTGACGATGACACCTGCAAGACCAAGGGCTCCTATGACAGCGAAAAAACCGTAAAACTCAATCCCGTGAAAAATGAAGGCTACAATGATCCCGGTCAGGCCGAAAGGAATTGTCAGCATGATAAGCAAGGCTTTTCGCAAAGAGTTGAACAGTAGAACCAGCACGATAAAAATAAGTGCCAGAACGGAAAAGATGGAAATGATGAAATCTTTCTTCGATTCCCTACTGTCGAGGATTTCTCCGTCGAATTCAAGGGTAGTTGACGGATACCGTGAAGTTATTGCAGGAAAGACATCCTGTTCGAGTGTTTCTGCAATTTCAAGTGGACTTTTACCGCTTTTACTGTCGATGTCGGCATAGATCGAGGTATAGCGTACTCGGTCCCGGCGTACAATCGAGTTGGGCTTTTCGACTTTTTCCACCATGATAATGCTATGCAGGGGGACAAGGTATTTTGCTTTGTTTTCTACCGGTACTTCAAGTAGCGATTCAAGTGACTGCTTTGAAGGTTCAGCAAGTGAAAAACGGACTCCAACCGGTTCATTGTCGGAGCTGAACTCATAAAGTATGGTGCCTTCAAGGGCGGCCCGAAGCGTCTGGGCGGCTTGGGAGGGATCGATGTCCAGGCGTTTGATCTTGTCGCGTTTGAGGGTAATACGGTATTCCGGTGAGGATTTCGGCTGATCCTGCTCGATGTTGGTTAATCCCGGAACGTTTTTCATTGCATCGGCAAGTGCATTGGCTGCATTACGGCGGGTGGATTCATCGTCTTCTTTTATGACCACTTCTACAGGGCTTCCGCTCTCTTGTCCATGGCGGGTTTTACTGAACCTGAGTTTTGACAACGTCGTAGAAGAAGCTGCAGCCTCCTGCCACTCTTCAATGAGCTGGTCAGCGGTTTTTTCTCGGGATTCTTTAGGTGCGATTTCAATTCTCATTCGGAAGACATTATCCTCTACTACCGATCCGCGTCGGGATTTTGCGATTTCATTTCTGAAGCCTACAACTTCTTTTCCGATGGATTTGGCGATACGGTTCTCCAGGGGCTGTGTGGAATTTGCGGTTTCATACTGCGTGCTTTCGGGAGGGCTTTCTCCTGTGAGCCGGACCTCCCGGGTTTCTTCGTCGGGAAACATCGAGAATGCCAGAAAAGAGCCTGCAAGTAGAAGCGTGGCTATGAATCCCAGAAGAAAAAGCGTAAGAATCAGCCATCTGAAAGGGAGCAGATTCTCGAGTATCCCGGCATAAAAGGATTCCCAGGTTTCAAACCAGTGTTCGCGTTTTGAGCTTGCACTTTTTCCGGCAGAAAGAGTCAAGTGGCCCGGAAGAATGAACAGCGCTTCAAGCATGCTACCGGCTAGCATCAACGTAACGACGGCAGGAATGAATGCTACCATTGCCCCGAAACGGCCTTCAAAAAAGAGAAGGGGGACAAATGCGAGACAGGTGGTTAGAATACTGGCGATGACAGGCATGAAAACCATCGATGTTCCATCGGTTGCCGCCTGATAGAGAGGGGCCCCCGATGAGGCAGTGCGCTTGATGTTTTCTGCAACGACAAGAGCGTCGTCGACAACGATACCCATCACGATGATAACGGCAGCAAGCGTGATGTTGTTGATGGAATAGCCGATGAAAAGTGTTCCGGCAAGGGCGAAGCAGAAACTGAACGGGATGCCTACCGCCACCCAGAACCCTGATCTGAGGTCCAGAAAGACAAAAAGGATAACGAGGATAAGTGCAAAGCCTATTGCACCGTTGATGCCGATAATTGAAAGACGGTTCCGCAGGTCGATCGCTTCGTCGTCGAGTATAACCAATTGAAGCGCGGAATTATCATGTTGAAGAGACTCGAAATCGTCGACCACTCTGTTGACTGCATGCAAGGCTTCGAGGATTCCGGTTCCGGAGCTTTTGGCGACTTTGAGCAAAATCCCCTCATGTCCGTTGATTTTGAGTACACTGCGGTTCTTTTCATGTCCGTAGGCTACCTTTGCGATATCGCCGAGACGCAGAACCTGCCCTTCGAATCCTCCCTGGACGGCAAGAGCCTGTAGTGCTTCAGGAGTGCGGAGTTCGCCGTACAGTGTCACTTTCGGTTCCTGAAGGGTTTCAATGCTTCCTGCGGGTTCGCGAACATTGTTTCGGCTTATCTCGTTCATCACCGTATTGAAGGGGATATTGTACTCCTCGAGTTTTGCAGGATTGACCTTGATATGGATTTCATCGGCAAGGTATCCTGAGCGGGTAATTCGACTGACCTCGGGAGCTGCAAGAAGCCTTTTTTCAAGGTTGAGTGCGCGATTCTGAAGCCAGCGGCGCTGTTCTGTATCGAGCAGATGTTCACCATGAAGGATCAGCCCGATATCGATAATTGCTTTACGGGATGTTTTGAAAACCCGAATGCGAGGGTCGTCCCTTATAGCATCCGGAAGGTCGACGGCAAAGACCTCTTGACGGATTTCGGCCAGGATTGCGTCAATATTCCCGGGTTCGAGTTCGGCTGTAATAATACAACTTCCGGCTGCTGTTGAACTGACAAGGTGTTGTATTCCCTCTACTGAACCGAGTGCTTCCTCAAAGGGGTCGGTAACATGATATTCAACTTCCTCTGCCGATGCTCCAGGATAGTTTACAGATATCCTTACGGTATCGAAGGTGATATCCGGCAGTTCCTCCTTTTTAAGACCTGACCATGCAAGAAGTCCTGCGGCAAGAACTACCACAAAGACCATATTGGTCAGAAGGTGCCGGTGTATGAAAAAGGCTATGACTCTATCAAGCACTTCGACAGAACGATAGTTATCAGGTTTCCAGGTGCGTATATTACCGAGAAATATGTTAATCCTTTGAAAATTATACAGCTCCTTGTATCTATCTACAAAACATGGCCCGCAAGAAAAGAATGGGGATAAGAAAAATCTATGACAAAAAAAGTGCACATACGAACCTTCGGCTGTCAGATGAATCAGGCTGATTCGGAAATTATAACGTCTCTCCTGCAGGATGAAGGGTATGTTGTGACGGATGCTGAAGACAGTGCGGATCTTGTAATACTCAATACCTGTGCCGTAAGGGAAAACGCGGTTGAAAAAATCATGAACGCTCTGGATAATCTCAAAGGAAAGCGGCGGTCACGACCCGGTCTGCTTGTTGGGGTTATCGGCTGTGTTCCCCAATATTACCGGGAAAAAATGTTCGGTATGTCCGAAAGTATTGACTTTCTTGCCGGTCCGGATACCTATCGCCAGTTACCTCTGTTGATAGAAAATGCCGAACGGGGGATTCGGGGCGCCAATCTTGCTCATATTCCGGACGAAACCTATCATGGGATCGAGCCATGCCATACGGGGTCGATCAGTGCTTTTGTGCCCATCATGAGAGGGTGCAACAACATGTGTGCGTTCTGTGTGGTGCCGTTTACAAGGGGAAAAGAGCGAAGCCGATCGACAGCATCAGTGATTGACGAAGTTGAGCAGCTTGTCGAGAAGGGGTATAAAGAAATAACGCTTCTTGGTCAGAATGTCAACTCCTACTATGATAGCGGTACGGGCGATGGTTTTGCCGAATTGCTTGAAAACGTAGGTTTTGCAGCCAAAGGCGTTCGTGTAAGGTTTACTACGTCACACCCGAAAGATATTTCCGAATCGCTGGTGCGTGTCATTGCAGAGCATGAGAATATCTGCAATGCGGTTCATCTGCCTGTACAGTCAGGTTCGACGAGGATGCTCGAATTGATGAACAGGGGGCACAGCAGGGAAGAGTATCTTGAAAAGATAGCGATGATAAGGCACTTTATTCCCGGGGTTACGATTTCGACGGATCTTATTGCCGGGTTTTGTGGTGAAACCGAAGAAGATCATTATGAAACGTTGAGCATGATGGAAGAAGTCCGTTTTGATTTCTCTTTCATGTTCCACTATTCGGTGCGTCCGGGTACCTATGCAGCCAAACATTTGCCGGACGATGTGCCCGAAAAGATAAAAAAGCGCCGCTTAGAAGAGGTTATTGCTCTGCAGAGCAGAATTTCCAAAGAACTTCATGCCGTCGAGGTAGGCAATGTTGTAGAAGTACTTGCCGAATCGGAGAGTAAACGGTCAAAAAAAAAGCTAATGGGCAGGACCGGAACAAACCGGGTTGTTGTATTTGATCGGGGCGGTTATAAGCCCGGCGACATTGTGAGCGTGAAGGTAAATTCATCGACCTCTGCAACCCTTATCGGATACCCTCAATGACAGTACAGCCTTTTTTATGTCAGAGTCTATTCGTAAATTCAAACTCTCAAGTGCAAGAAGTTACTTTCTTTATTTAATAGTTATAATATCGCAAGCGCAATGTCTGTTACCGTCAATGCCAAACATTCCTTTACTGACAAAGTTCGGGCTCATATAGAAATTCTGGACCCTGTTACCTGGATCAGTGTTTTTCCATGTCTGGCAGGGGGGGTGATGGCTTCCGGTGCCATGCAACCAGCGCTTCATGACTACTTTCTTTTGCTGTCTATTTTTCTGATGTTCGGTCCTCTCGGCTTGGGGTTCAGTCAGTCTATCAACGACTTATGCGATCTTGAACTCGATAAAGTGAACGAACCGACAAGGCCTATCCCTTCCGGCAGGTTAAGTGAGAAAGAAGCGACGTTTAACAGTATTGCCGTTTTTTTGCTGGCACTTGGTTTCGGGGTTTTTCTTGGATTGTACATTGGAGGAACAAGGGGATTGATTATTTCATCGTCAATCATTGCTTCTCTAGTTCTTGGCTACACCTATTCGGCGCCACCATTCAAGCTCAAGAAAAACATTTTATTATCGGCGCCTGCAGTTGGTTTTTCTTACAGCTTTGCACCATGGCTTTCTGCCAACGCCTTATTCAGTGAGATCCGACCGGAAGTTGTCTGGATGGCGGTTTTGAACTTCTTTATGGGTGTTGCGCTGATTATTCTCAATGATTTCAAGTCTGCCAAGGGTGACAAGGAAGGGGGGCTGAAGTCCCTTACCGTCATGATTGGTCCAAAGAATACATTTCTGGTGTCGTTTTTCATTATTGATGTTGTCTTTCTTGTTTTTGCATGGCTTGAGTACTCATGGGGTTTGTATCCGCTTGTCTTTTTTATGCTTGGTGGACTTCTGCTCAATATTTTTTTTCAGGTAAAACTGTATATGGATCCAAAAGGGGGCATTTCTTTTTTGAAAGTTGCCGTTGATGATGGTTTCGGTCATGCGATCGGACAAAGTGACGTGGCCGAGCACAAAGCGTTTCTGCAGTTTCAGGTTGCAAACAATGTTTTGTTTTTGGCTAACAATCTCATGGCTGCGGGTGCTATTGGAATAAAGTATATGCAGGGGTAAACTTGTTGTATCGTTGATTTATCTTCAATATGGGTACACCGGAGACGACCTTTTTTTCTTTGTCTGTAGCGTGGCACAACGTTGTTGTTGCGTTTCTTTCGATCATCTATGTTTTTAGCGTACCGCCTTTTCTGGATTATCTGGTGACCAATAACTACGTGTCACGGGATATAAGCCGAAAAATCACTCATATCTGTGCGGGTTCCGTAATCATATTTTTGCCTCTTTTTCAGGATGGCCACTGGACGCAGTATTTGAACGTCTCCATCTATGCCATATGGGCGCTGCTTTTTTTCCAGAAGGGTTTTTTTGCCGCAGAAGATGATCAGGCAATAAAAACCATGACTCGAACCGGTGATCGGCGTGAGCTGTTGAAAGGCACATTGTATTTTGCAATAGCCGGCATTATCTGTGGCACTGTTTACTATAAACAGTTTCCCGGGGTTCTTGCGATGGCTGTTCTTGGTTGGGGGGATGGGCTTGCTCCCATTTTCGGCAAAAAGCTCGGTAAAATAAAATACAAGGCTCTCTGTGAAAAAACCGTAGAGGGCAGTCTTGCTTTTTTTGCAGGAAGCGCTCTGGCCGGGATGTTTTTCATCTGGTTGATCGTTCCGGAGGCATTTAATCTTTCAACTATCCTCATCATTGCACTTGTGGCAACCATTCTCGAGGGACTGAGTCCGAAAGAGGTTGACAATATTCTTATTCCGTTAGCAGTGATAGGACTTACCTATCTTCTTTGAACGGAGTGACGAAACTTGCACCCTCATGTCGAAAAGCTTCTTTGTCAGTGATATTCACTTCGGACTTCAGCCTGATCAGCAAGAAAGTCGCAAGATGGAGCGTTTCGAATATCTTGCTGAAATAGTTCGAAAAGACGGGGAGGCTCTTTACCTGGTCGGTGATATACTCGATTACTGGATGGAGTTTCGTCATGTCATACCAAAATATTTCGATGGTTTTCTCTGCCTGCTAAAAGGGCTCGTTCGACAGGGTGTCGAGGTGCATTATCATGCAGGTAACCATGATTTCTCTCTCGGAGATTTTTTCAACAAATCGCTGGGGGTGCAAACATGGTACGGTATTCGGGAGACTCTCATCTGCGGGAAAAAGTTTATTATCGCTCATGGAGACGGTCTGGATCGGAACGATATCGGGTATCGGCTCTTTGTCAAACTTGTTCGTAACCGGTTTAATCTGTTTTTACTGTCAAACTTGCAGCCTGATCTTGCAATCGCCATAATGCGGAAGCTTTCGCGTTTGAGCCGCAAGCATGGGAGGCCGGATACGCACGGGGAGGCTGATTTTTTATTCCAGTACGCTGATGCTATGGCCAGGGAAAAAGATTTTGACTATTTTGTGTGCGGTCACAGCCATGTGCGGGGTCAGAAACAATTGTCTAATAACCGCAGTGAATATATCAATCTCGGAACATGGATCAACGGAGAGTATCCTTATGGTGTCTGTGAAGGAGGAGTTTTTACCTTGCGCCAGCTGTAGAGAGATCCCTATTAAACAACAACATAAACATGACAATGAGTGTAACTGAAAAGATTTTGAAACTGGGTTTGCCGAAAGGAAGTTTACAGGACTCGACGCTGGATTTGTTTGCAAAGGCAGGGTTTCATTTTTCCGTCAAGAGCCGTTCTTATTTTCCATCTATAGATGACGATGAGCTGGAAGCCATACTTATTCGTGCTCAAGAGATGGCACACTATGTCGAGCTTGGGGCATTTGATGTCGGGCTTACAGGAAAGGACTGGATCATCGAAACCGATGCCGACGTTGTCGAAGTTTCCGATCTGGTTTATTCCAAAGCTTCAATGCGGCCCGTTCGATGGGTTCTTGCTGTTCCTGAAAGCTCATCGATCCAGTCAGTACAGGACCTCGAAGGCAAGCATATCGCTACCGAGGTTGTCAATATTGCAAAAAAATATCTCGAAAAACATGGGGTCAGCGCCCATGTGGAATTCAGCTGGGGTGCAACAGAGGTAAAACCCCCCGAACTTGTAGATGCGATTGTCGAGGTTACTGAAACAGGTAGCTCACTCCGTGCCAACAAACTTCGGATCGTTGATGTTCTGCTTGAGTCGAATACAAAGCTCATTGCCAACAAGGATTCATGGAACGATCCATGGAAGCGTGAAAAAATAGAGAATATGGCCATGCTTCTGCAGGGTGCCATTAATGCGCAGGGAAAAGTCGGACTCAAAATGAATGCACCTAGGGCATCTCTGGATAGCATTATCGGTATCATTCCAGCCCTTCGCCAACCGACAATCGCTCATCTTGCTGACGAGAACTGGGTTGCACTTGAAGTTATTGTGGAGGAACAGGTTGTTCGATCCGTTATTCCCGAACTGAAAAGAGCGGGAGCCGAGGGTATTTTCGAGTATAATATAAGCAAGCTGATCGACTAATTCCTGAACCGAGCAATAGCCGATCATACCGAATCTGCTTGGTTGCAGGAAACTTGCGACTGTTCACTACAGCAGCGTTCCCTGTACCTTGCATCTCCGGCATGCTATGCTATTGCTCGGTTCAGGCAAGGTTTTTGGGGCAGGAGTCCTGCGTATCGCCGTGATTTAATCTCCAGCGATCACTCTGCATACATCGACAGAGGTCAAAACAAGGTCACTTCGTTCATTGAAGGGATACGTCGCTGACATGACAACTCATTGTAAGACGTTATATTGTAGAGTGTTTCAGATCTTAAAAGCTTTGCTCATCACCTTGGCAGCTCATCATTGTTACGAGCGGTTCAAGCGAAAGGCGAACGGAGTCCCGATAAAACCGGGATAAACGGTGCAATTGAATCGTGGAATAAATAAAGAGAGGTGCCCACTTGTCACTACTCGATCCGATGCTTATCTATCAACTCATAATCACCGTCTGTCTTCTTGCCTTTCTCGGTATTCTGCTCTGGAACATGAGGGAACTGCCCTCCCTTCCAAAGCACAAACCGGAGACCGGTTCGCCGCTTGTTTCCGTGCTTGTACCTGCACGCAATGAAGAGAACAACATAAAGCGCTGTATTACCTCTCTTCTGCATCAGGATTATGATAATTACGAACTGATCGTTCTGAATGACGGTTCAACGGACCGTACCGGAAAGATTCTTGACATGTTGCTGCGTTCGGACGGCGGGGCTCTGCTCCGGATAATAGAGGGTAAAGCGCTGCCACCGGGCTGGCATGGAAAGGCATGGGCTTGTGACCAGCTTGGAAAAGCGGCTCAGGGAGAACTTTTACTTTTTACCGATGCCGATACCTACCATTCTTCCGATAGTCTTTCCCGGTCGGTTGCAGCCATGCAGGAAAGTGGTGCCGACCTTCTTTCCATGACACCGCGTCAGGAAATGAGGTCGTTCTGGGAAAAGCTGGTCGTTCCTTTGATTTATTTCATTCTGCTCTGCTACCTCCCCTTGAAACTTGTTCCGGCAACACCGGCTCCTTCGCTGTGTTTTGCTAACGGTCAGTTTCTGATGTTCAGGCGCAGAATGTATAAAAGGATCGGTGGACATGCTGCGGTGTGTACCGACCTTGTCGAAGATGTTTGGCTTTGCAGGGCTGTAAAGAGAAGGGGAGGGAAGGTAATGAGCTATAATGGAATCGAGACCGTGAACTGCCGGATGTACAGGACTTTTGACGAGGTGTGGCAGGGGTTTTCGAAAAACCTTTTTGCAGGATTGGGCTATCATTCCTTTGGGTTGTTCTTTCTTATGGTGGTTACAGCTTTGGTATACATCGTGCCTTACGGCTTTGTTATCGCATCAGCATCGAGCGCTGATTTTTCAATTGTGTATTTCTGGTTTCCTCTTTTGCAGGTTTGTATTGCTCTTTTATGCAGGCTGTTGATTGCAGGCAGGTTCCGCCAGCCCCTCTCGGGAGCTTTGCTGCATGTGTTCTCACAGGTTGTATTACTCGGCATTGCGGTGAACTCGTTTTACCTCGTAAAATTCGGTAACGGATCCCGATGGAAAGGGCGGCGGTACAATTTTTCCGGGAAGGATGGGTAGCTGTTGGTGTATCCCTTTTACCCTCATTTTTAAAAGGATATATTGTGCAATATGGTTGTATGCTTTTGTGCGAATTGAACACAGAGCTGGAAAAGCTATGGGAACGATAACCGTGAGTGAATTGCAGGCTAACCTCAGAAAAGTGATGCGGCGTGTAGAGCGCGGTGAAACCTTCGACATTACCTCGATGAGAAAGGTCGTTGCGCGGCTTGTTCCTCCTGAAGACAAACAGCAGGAAGCGAGAAAGACGCTCAAAGAAATAGCACGAACGGCAGCCTTTCACGATGTTCTTTCTCCTCTCGGTGAAGCGTGGGAGGCTGAAAAGCAATAATCGCCCTCGGTGCATATGTGATTTTCTGTGATGCTCTGAAACATAATGCTTATCGAGCGTTCGGATCCGGCTGTTGCGGCTACTATCATCATAGGATTGATCACAGTAACGGCATTCTTACTCTGCCGTCAATTGAAGTGGCTCGAAAAGTCGTTTGTTCAAGAAAGCGGCTTGAGTGAACGTATGATCAGCGCTCGTCTGAGGTGTGTAATCCTGTGCAGCACTGTTCATGCAATGCACGGAGTTTGTGCTCGAAGCCAAAAATCTTCCTGAATAGGCAAGATCCCTCAAACAATCCGGCTTTTTTTTTATTTTTACAGCGTTAGTTTTATAGCTGAGACAGTTTTTGTTCAATTACGTTAAACCTCAACAGTGTCATGGGTTTGTTATCAAAATTGTTCGGAAAAAAAGAGGAAGAACTCAAACGCCCCCAGGTCAGAGAGGATGAAGCCCTGATCAAGACCCTTGAAGGCCATGAAGACAGGGTGCTCGGAGTCCGGTTCAGTCCGGATGGTAAAAAGCTGGTAAGCGGTAGTTTCGATGAAAAAGTCATGCTTTGGGACATAGAAAGAGGTCAGGTATTGCATACCATGTCGGGTCATACAACCTGGGTCAAGTGTGTCGATTACAGTCCTAATGGAGATAAGGTTGCCAGTGGCAGCATTGACAGCACGGTGAGGATCTGGGATGTTGAAACCGGCAAATGCCTCCATGTCTGTAAAGGTCATGATACAGAGGTACGAATGGTTGCTTTCAGCCCTGACGGTAAAACACTTGCAAGCTGTTCACGTGATACCACGCTCAAGCTCTGGGACGTCGAATCGGGCAGTGAGCTGAAAACCCTTACAGGTCATACATCCTATATAGAGTGTGTCGCTTTCAGTCATGACGGAAAGAAACTTGTCAGTTGCGGTGAAGAACC
This sequence comes from Prosthecochloris marina, assembly GCF_003182595.1. NCBI lineage: Bacteria > Pseudomonadati > Chlorobiota > Chlorobiia > Chlorobiales > Chlorobiaceae > Prosthecochloris > Prosthecochloris marina. Next base: position 214,862 of record NZ_PDNZ01000002.1, on the reverse strand, counting down.
GGTGGTCCGAATCTGGGATATCGAAAGCGGCAAGAATACGGCCAGTTACAATACAAAGGATCGGCTTTCTCATTCCGTCAGCTTCAGCCCTGACGACTCGCTTGTTATCCTCTGTGGGCGTGATGCGGCTGTCAAGATACTCGATGCCGGTTCCGGGGAAATAAAGCATATCATGGAAGGCCATGAGGATGGCGTTCGCGGTGTTTGTTTCAGCCCTGACGGTAAAAAAGCAGCAAGTGTTGCCAATGACGAGTCAGTGCGTCTCTGGGAAGTGGAGACAGGAAAATTGCTGCATACGTACCGGGGTCACGTGCTCGAGGTGCAGTCCGTGGATATTTCGCCTGACGGTAAAATAATTGTCAGCGGTAGCGACGATCGCAAGATCAAGCTATGGGCGGTAAAGTAGTACGGCGTTCACTGCCTTTACGAAAAGAGTTTTCTTGCGAAACCAAGCAGTCCGCCCAGGCCGCCGGCCTTGTCGATGATGTTTTCCATCAGAGAACCGTCGGGGCTGGCCTTGTCGATCATTTCCGGCAAGGCATCAGCAAGAGCGTCTTCAGCGCTCTTTTCGCTCAGGCCGAGTGTGGATGCGAAGTCGGCTATTTTATCGGGACCGATCAGGTTTTTGATGGTTTCGCCTGAGACCGACTCGTTTGTGCCCTTGCCGAGCCATGATGCGGCAACGTCACCAAGTCCGGATTCCTTCATTTTTCCAAGCAGTGTTCCAAAATCAAGTTTCCCTTCGCTTCCTTTGAAAAGATTGCCGAGAGCCGATGAAAGCTGGGCCGTGTCGAGAGACGTTGTTGTTTCGTCATCGTTACCCTGGATAACCGATGCGCCCAGGTTAAGCAGGTTTTCAATGTTCATGGTTGGTGGTATTTCAGGATGAAAGAATAAGGGTTGATGTAGTAAAACAGTTTTTTAAGTATACCCAAAATTATTACAAGAACTTTGAAAAATGTTTGTCAGCCCAAACAAGGTCATACTGCTCGATATAGGTAATGTCATTGTTGATGTTGATTTCGGTGCGTTCTGTACAACGGTTGCAGCGAGGTCCGGTGACGAAAAAGCTGTTTTTGAGAAGTTCTGTGTTGGCGATTTCAAAGGCAGGTTCGATAGTGGAGATGTTTCGATCACCACTTTTCTTCAAAACATAGCTCATGATCCGCTTGTCCGGACTATCTCTATACAGGAAGTCAAAAAAGCTTGGCAAAACATTTTTTCGCTTAAAGAAGGTGCCCGAGAAGGGATTGCCCGGTTGAAGCGGAATCATCGTGTATGGGTTATGAGTGATACCGATCCTTTACATTTTGCCGCTCTTTTGAACCGGTTTCCTGTATTGAGGGCGATGGATCGCTTCTACCTTTCCTTTGAGCACGGTTTTCTGAAAAGCTCTCCAGAAGCCTTTGTTCATGTTATGGAATCGTCCGGTATCGAACCTGATGATTTTCTTTTGATCGACGATAAGCCTGACAACTGTTTTTCCTGCAAAAGTGTCGGGGTCGATAGTATACTTTTTACAAGCTGGAACAACCTGCCGGGAAAAGGCCTTTTTCCCGGTTGAGAGGATTTTGATGGTTATGCCGCAACGATGAGAGTGACAAATACCATAACGATTGAAGATTCGGAAATAGATATCCGGGCTCTGCGGTCTCAAGGTCCAGGAGGGCAAAATGTCAACAAGGTTGCCACGGCAATTCAATTGCGTTTCGATATTCGTGCGTCTTCTTTACCGGACATTTGCAAGAAAAGGCTTCTCGCCCTTCATGACAAGCGGATCACAAAGGATGGAGTGATTGTTATCAAGGCCCAACAGTATCGTTCGCAGGACAAAAACCGTCAGGATGCTCTTGACCGCCTGAAAGCGATTGTTCAGGGCGTGATGAAAACCCGAAAAGTGAGAAGAGCGACCCGTCCAACCTCCTCTTCAAAGGAAAATCGGCTCGAAGGAAAGGCAAGGAGGAGCCGGATAAAGCGGTTGCGAAAAAAGGTGGATGAAGAATGACGGGCCGGTACTTTGAAATGTATCGGACCGTTGGGGAGGTTTTCGGGAGAGTTGTTTTTTGCAGTTACTGGGTAGAAAGCGGTTCAAGACGAAGCAGTTTGCCGTTCCTACTGTCCGTTAACAGATACAGGTAACCGTCAGGTCCTGTCCGGACATCCCGGATCCGTTCTTTCAAATCCTTCAACAGGATTTCCTGATCGATGATTTGTTCACCTTGCAGTATAACCCTTCTGAGGTGCCGTTGTACCAGTGCTCCGATAAAGATATTGCCTTTCCAATCCGGAAAAGCATTACCGTCATATATGGTCATGCCCGAAGGGGCTATAGATGGGACCCAGTAAGCCGAGGGTTGTTCCATCCCTGGGAGTGCTGTCTTCTCGGAAATGATAGCTCCACTGTAATCCAGTCCATACGTTATGGCAGGCCATCCGTAATTTGCTCCTGATTTAAGTATGTTGAGTTCATCGCCGCCTTTAGGGCCATGTTCATGGAACCAGATTTTTCCTGTTTCCGGATGAAGCGCGATTCCTTGTACGTTGCGATTGCCGTAGGTGTAGAGTTGGGGTTGATAGCCATTACGGTTGATATATGGGTTGTCATGGGGTAGAGAACCATCGGGGTTGATGCGGATAATCGAGCCAAGGTGGTTCGACGTGTTTTGCGCCTCACGCATTCGGCCTTTTTCTCCAAGGGAAATAATAAGCGTTCCGTCCGGGGCAAAAAGAAGACGGGAACCGAAATGTATGCCGGAAGATGTTTTTGGTACGGCCCTGAAAATAACCTGCAGGTTTTTCAATGATGAGTGGTCGAGAACGGCACGTGCAACTTCGGTACCGTAGTCCCCATTATCTTTTGCCACAAAAGAGAAGTAGATTGTCCGGTTTGTTGGGAAATCAGGGTCAAGGATGACGTCGAGCAGGCCTCCCTGCCCGGTAGGGTGTATATCGGGGAGACCGCTTACAAGGTGAAGTTCGCCGTCTTTTCCATACCGCAGCATGTTACCGTTCCTTTCGGTGATAAGAACATCTCCATCAGGAAGAAAGGCAAGAGACCATGGAAAATCAAGGTTGTCAAGCACAGTTACGATCCTGAAATCTTTCGATACCGGAGCTGTTTCTGGTGGCTTTGCTGCACAAGCTGTCAGGAAACAGAAAGAAAAAAGCAGGTGCAGGAGAGTTCTATAGATAAACATGGTTCAAATCTCTTTCGTGGTTGCCCTGGATTACAAAGACAACGAATCGGAGATGGGAAAGGTTGCGAGTGGGGAAGAAAAATGAAAAAATGCATCGGGGATCCATCTTATATCCTGAAAGCCACTATGGATGCCGCATCGAGTGCGGCATGACTTAGGGCGGATGAGATACCGCATCCCTGTGAAATTCGAACAACTATTTCACAGGGGTGCATGACTTTTTGAGGGGGAAGAACGTTCAGTTCAGAGCAGACGCATTGTCTGTAGGGGGTTTTGAAAGCTCGGCAACAAGTATGTCGCGGTTTTCAAGCTGCATGTGGAAAACAGAAATCTGGGCGAGAAAATTGTCCATTTCTGCTTTTGGCAGACCTTTGATTTTGCATGCCGATTTCAGAGCGACAAGAGGGTTCTGAAGTTTTCCATGGTGAACAACCCTGAAATCCAGATGTGGGCCGGTTGATCGACCGGTGGAGCCCACATAACCGATAACCTGTCCCTGCTTTACTCGGCTTCCGCTTCTTGCGTTGGCGCTGAAGCGGCTCAGATGAAGGTACTTGGTATGGTAACCATTTGCATGTGTGATGGTTACCATGTTGCCGGCTGCGCCTTTCCTGCCGCGAAAAACAATTTTACCGTCGGCAACGGCATAAACAGGTGTGCCCCTTGGGGCTGCGAAGTCTACACCACCGTGGAAATGCCGTTTTCTCAGGATAGGATGAGTTCTGTAACCGAAACGGCTCGAGACTCTCGAATAGTTGCAAGGGTTGATAAAGAATGAGCTGATAACGGATTGGCCTTTCTTATCATAATAGCCGGTATTGCCTTTTGAATCGGTAAACCGGTAGGCTGTGGACGGTTGGTTGTCGATGAATATTTCTGCTGCAAGTATTTTACCGATGCCGACAAACTCATCTCCAAGCCATTTTTCTTCGAACAATATATTATAGGCTGTTCCCGGTTGTATGTCCCGCTTGAAATTTATTTTGTAAGCAAAAAGTTTTTGGAGTTGGGTGATCAAGCCATAGCGTTTATGCTGCTGGAGTTCTGCCGCTAAATTAGATGATATGGTTCCTGTAAGTGCAGAAACACGGCTTTGGTATTCAAAGGTTTCCTGCCAGATATTGAAGGTTTCAGCTTCAGGATCTCTTTGGACATGCAGGATATTCGAGGGAGATTGTTGATAGCTAAAGCAAAGAAAACAGCCTGATGGATCTTTTTCGATGAGATAAGACTTGCCGGGGCGAAAATTTCTGACCGAGAAGTTTCCTTTAAGCTGTGTCGTAATTTCATGCACTTCTCTTGGTGACAGTCCCTCTGCGGTAAGGATGCTGTAGAGCGACTCTCCTTTCCGAATTGTTTCTTCTGAGGTGATATTGGATAATTTCGATTCTTCTTCTATTTCTACTTGGACATTTTCCAGTTCTGCTGTTGCGCCGAGTTCATCATCATAGGTGTGAAAGAACGGAGACATTGAAACCAATACGCCGGAGATTCCGATTACTGCAATAACAGCTACAGCTGCAATTACTTTCAATAGCCATGTCCGGTTTTCTTTCAGCGTTTTTTTTGCATTCACCATAGTCGACCCATTGTTATTTGTTCATTAACTGAGTATGCACGCAGGTCCGTAGCTTATCTATTCTTTCGCCTATAAATCGACTGAGACAGCCTTGTATGTGACAGGATGATTCTGTACTGCATATCTTCGTGGTAGGTTTTTCAAATTTAAAAGGAAAATGGGCATTTAGCAAAAAAAAACAGGGACATATGCGCTCTTTTTGGAAAAAAATGTGATGAATAACGGCGTTTTGTGGCTTTTTTTGTCATACGTAATGTGAGTACATTTAAAAATGCTTTTGTAATAGTTTTGTTGCTTTTCAGGATGGTTGAATGAGGTTTGCTTGTTACTCTGTCTGTTCTGCATTGATGATACCGTTATGAATCTCGAGGTCTTGCAAATACTTGGTATTTCGTTAGGATTGGGGCTGCTCGTTGGCCTTCAGCGCGAATGGTCAAAAGCCGAGGGTGCGGGAATTCGTACCTATCCCATGATAACCGTGTTTGGTACTGTCTGTGCAATTCTTGCGGAGCAGTACGGGGGGGGCATATTGGTTGGGGGAGTTGTTGCCGTCGGAGCGATGATGGTCGTCATGAAAATCTTGATGAATATCAACCTTTCCGCATCCGAACATCCGCATGCCGGACCAACGACCGGGATAGCTGCATTATTGATGTTCTCCGTTGGGGCGATGCTTGCATTGGGTATGATCGTGCCTGCAATAGCGGTCGGTGGCGGTGTTGCGGTATTGCTTCAATGGAAACAGCCGCTGCATGGTTTTGTCAAGCGCATAGGCAAGTCGGACATTCAGGCCATTTTCAGGCTTGTGCTTATAGCCATGGTTGTGTTGCCTGTTTTGCCGGATAAAAATCTGGGGCCGTTTGGTGTGTTGAACCCTTCACATATCTGGCTCATGGTTGTGTTCATTGTCGGTATCAGTGTCAGCAGTTATCTCGTCGCAAAATTTTTGGGCCAGAAAACGGGTTTATTGCTTGGCGGTATCCTCGGAGGTCTTATTTCGAGTACAGCAACCACCATAAGTTATGCTCGCCGCTCAAAAACCATTCCCGGCACGTCTTCTCTTGCGGCAATGGTAATCATGATCGCTTCGACAATCGTTTTTATCCGGGTTGGTTTTGAGGTTGCTGTCGTTGCACCTGAGATTCTGCCATATGTGCTGCCACAGTTCGGAGTCATGTGCTTGTATATGGCATTGATAGCATTGGCAGCTCATTTTTTTGTTAGAGAGAGCAATGAAGCATTGCCGGAAGCTGAAGATCCATCCGACCTTGGAGCTGCCGTGGCTTTCGGTGCATTGTATGCGTTCGTGCTTGTGGCTGTAGCTGCGGCAAAGGAGTTTTTCGGTGATCAAGGACTTTATATTGTTGCGGCTCTTTCCGGGCTTACGGATATGGATGCCATAACACTTTCAACCGCGAGATTGATCGAGGCAGACAGAGTTGGTATAGATACAGGCTGGAGGATGATGATGCTTGGTGCAATGTCCAATATACTGTTCAAGGCCGCTGCAGTTGCGGTTTTAGGTAATCGCCAGCTTTTTTTTCGTATTGCGTTGCTTTTCGGGATTTCTCTTGCCGGGGGAATCGCTCTTTTGCTGTTCTGGCCGAAGGTGGGATGAATCACAGGGAATGGGAAAATAGATTGAGATAGGGCGGCATGATCTTTGCATGTGTCAGCTGTATTTTTAATATGATATGACATAACGCTCACGGGCGAACGATTTCGCCGTCGAGACGGCCTGATCGGTCTCGAGGCGCAGGTTTTTTTGACTTAAAAGAAGTGCACTATGCTGAAAACAAATGAAAAAGATCTTGTGGAATTTTTGCTGCAGTGCCAGCCGGGACCACCAAAAACAAGAGGTAGCTGGAGCATCGATCATCACGGTGTGCCTTTTCTTCTCCCTTCGATAGGGGGGATAACCCTGAACGTGCAAGTTGGTGACAGTGCCTTTGGCTGGGCGGGAGATCATGTCGAGCCCGGTGTGAGCTGTACTGCAGATACGCACAAGCCGTTTGATCATCCGAATAATGCTTTACAGATTTACTCATGTGTCGGCAATACGGCAACGATTGTTTCAGGTGAGGCGAAGGGAGAGAATGGGATTGTTCTCGGTCATCATGGAGGGTCAGAGCATGTGATGGTTGATTTTCCAAAAGACGTCAAACAGGATCTCATCTATAGTGATACCATCGTTATTCACGCTAAAGGTCAGGGGTTGAAACTTCTCGATTATCCGGACATTGTTCCTTTCAACCTCGATCCGGGATTGCTGAAAAAAATGAAGATCAGAGAAACCGGTGGTGGCGTTCTTCAGGTTCCGGTTACCACGGTTGTTCCTGCGGCATGCATGGGGTCCGGAGTGGGTGCTTCCCATGTTGCAAAGGGAGACTATGATATCATGACGAGCGATGAGGAAACGGTCGGTAAATACGGGCTTGACAAAATCCGATTTGGGGATTTTGTCGCGCTTCTCGATCACGATAACCGTTACGGCAGAGCGTACCGCCAGGGAGCGATTTCTATCGGTGTCGTAGTACACAGTGACTGTCTTGTTGCCGGTCACGGTCCTGGAGTGACAACTGTCATGACCTGCGCAGCGGCACAGATTCAGCCTGTTATCGATCCTTCTGCCAATATTGCCGATCTTCTCGATATCGGTACAGTTTTGGGAGAGGAAAAAAAGAAAAGTAGAAAAAAGAAAAGCACATAATATCACTCGAAGTGAAACTGGAATTTTTCTTTATCCCTTTTCGTTAGTTTACTTTGCGTGGTCAACGCAACAATTTTGCCTTTTATGTTAACATCAGGATTTTTGTTAAAAATTACTCTAATGGAGGGCTATCATGGCAATTAAACTGTACGGTCGAGATCCGTTGAAAATGTTTGAAAATGTCTTCAGCGAAACGATGACTCCTTTTTTCTCGTCCATGGCTCCATCGTTCAGGGTTGATGTAAGCGAGGATGAAAAAACCATTTACATTGATGCTGATATGCCGGGGGTAAAGAAGGATGATGTCAAGATCAGCATGGATGAAGATATTCTTACCATCAATGCAGAAAGAACACATGAGGAAGAAGAAAAAAAGAAAGATTACCATAGGATAGAACGTTCTTACGGTAGCATGAGCAGGAGTTTCACCGTGGGAGAGAACGTCGATACCGACAATATCGAGGCGAGCTACGACAACGGCGTTCTTCATATCGTTCTTCCGAAGAAAGAGCCGGCAGAGACGGTGAAAAAGGAAATCGATGTGAAGTGAAATATGAAAACGGTAAACAAGAAACCCTCCAGTTCGGAGGGTTTCTTGTTGTTGTCTTTCAAAGGAAAGCGATCAGCAGTTGCGAACGGTTGATGAGCTGCGGTCCTTGATGGTGCTTTCATCAAACTCGTCCCAGTCGTGTTCGTCATGTTCACGCTGATAACCGGCTTCTTTCAATCCGAAACTCATATCGGCAACCATTTCCGGTCTTTTTTCCTTCAGGTTTTTCACTTCTTCCTGAGTGAGGATTCTTGATTTATCGAAACCAAGATCGATCTCGATCTTGCGGTTCTTTGTCTTGACCCGGTCGATATCGTAGAACCTCTTTGTGAGCGTTGTCTGAGCGAAGGCTTTCAGACACCCGAGCATGTACTTACGTACATATGAATCTTTGATCCAGGGATAGCTGAAGAATGTCTTGCGGGCATAGAATCGTCCATATGATTTCAATACCCCTTTAAGAACATCCTCACGTTCCATATTGTCCGGTTTGATGATCGGAGAAACGAAATTGTAACGCGAATAATCCCGGACTTCAACTCTGTCGCCAAGCTCTTTGAAGAGGTCGGAGAACGGCCACGGAGTGTAAATTGTCCAGTTGGCCATGTCCGGATCCCAGTCTTTGCAGAGTTGATAGGTTTCCTCGATGGTTTGCGGAGTTTCATGCTCGAGCCCCATAACGAACTGGGCTTCGGCCACGATTCCGTTTTTCTGCAGCAGCTTGATGGCGTATTTGTTTTCCTCGATGGTTGTTTCTTTGCGGAAACGGTTCAGGTTCATCTGGCTGGCAGCTTCCGTGCCGAGTGAAACATGAACCAGACCTGCCTTGCGATAGAATGGCAGCAGGTCTTCATCACGCATGATGTCGGTCACCCTGGTGTTGATTCCCCAAGTCACATCGAGTTTTCTATCGATGAGTTCCTGGCAGAGAGATACGAATTTCTGCTTGTTGATTGTCGGCTCTTCATCAGCAAGAATGAAGAATCCGACATTATATTTTTTAACAAGAATCTCGATTTCATCGACAAAGTGCTTCGGACTTCTTGCTCGATACCGTCGCCAGAACTGCCACTGTGAACAAAACGTACAGGTAAACGGACAGCCACGGGCGAAATTCGGAACCGCAAGACGGCAATTAAGAGGTGTGTAGATATATTGGTCCCAGTCATAGAGACTCCAGTCGGGTGTCAGGTCGTCGAGATCTTCGATAACTGGATGAGCGGGAGTGGCATGAACTTCGCCTTCGTCATTGAGATAGGCGATACCGGTAATGTTTTCTCGTTCTTTCAGGTCGTTACCGGCATTGATGGCATTGATGATATTGACGGCAACTTCTTCTCCCTCCCCACGGATAACATAATCGGTTTCGGGAGCTTCAGTCAGAACCTGCGGGTACATGAAGGTCGAGTGAATGCCGCCCATGATCGTTTTGATCTTCGGGTTGACCTTTTTGGCGATCTTCATGATATCCTGAGCTTTGAAAATAGAGGGCGTGATATTGGTTGTCATGACCACGTCCGGCTTGTTTTTCCGGATGATTTCCTCAATGGTTTCATCCGGAAGATCTTCAGCCATGGCGTCGACAAAACGAATTTGTGTATAGCCTGCTTTTTTCAGTGCACCGCCGATGTAAGCTACCCAGCTTGGTGTCCAGTTTCCGGCGATTTCGGCTCCTCCAGAGTGATAATTTGGCTGAACCATCAAAATTTTCATCGGTATCCACCCTCCTGATAAGTGTTGTTATAAGCTGTAGGGTTCCAACATTTATGTTTTCTCAGGGTTCCCTGTTGAGCTTTTGTCTGAAAAAAGTTTGAAATAGTAACTTTCCTTATAGGTTCTGAAAATGTAACGGACAGTTAATTTACAATTAATTTCTCAAAATTAACATGATCGGTTTTGAGATTACTTTCTTTCAGCGTACATGAGCATGGTATGATAAAACCCGAAACTTATTTTTTCTCTGTTCTTTACTACCATTCCGGTTTGTTCCATGGCTTTCTTCATATTTTCATCCGTAATCATCTGAATTGTCGTTCGACGTTCTTTTTTCGGGAAAAAACCTCCTAACCAGTGCTGAAATGCCAGAATTCTGTTGTACGGGGCATAGGTGAAAATGATCGGGCCTTTGGTAAGGCTGGCAAGGTTTGTAAATGCCTCGATAAATCCTTCTGCGGGATAATGAATGAGTACATCAAAACAAACGACTGCATCATAGGTGCCTTTAACCGATTCAATAGTGTTTACCTCGAAATTTATCTTGTCCTCAACTCCTTTTGAAATAGCCTCTTCACGTGACTTGTTGACCATCTGAGCGGCAATGTCGACAGCCTTGACATTATAACCGTTACCTGCAAGGCGAATGCTGAAAAGGCCCGTTCCGCATCCTGCGTCGAGGACTGTCGAATTGTCGGGCAGGTTGAGTTGCTGAAGCCATTCAAAAGCTCTGTCCATCATAACGGCATGGCCTTGTCGGACCGTGGTGCGAACGGTGGAGAGTTTTTCGTTTCCGTAAATTGATGACCAGCGATTGAATCCGTTTCCGTTGAAATAGGAACGGAGCATTTTCTGGTGCTCTTCAGCATTGAATGATGATGTGCTGTTCATGCTGTTTATCGTGAATAATTGAATAATGATTGCTGATTTTTTTCTGGTATGGAACTATGAGCTGCTTTGTACACCTTCCATGTGACTTTCCAGTTCGGAATAAAGTTCCTGTAGTTCTTCTATGGTTTCACTGTCGGCTTGCCAAAATCCCCTCGAGCCGGCTTCAAGAAGGCGTCTTGTCATCGACATGGTTGCTTGTGGATTAAGGGCTTTGAGTTTTTCAAGCATCTCTTTGTCTTGCAGATAGGTTTCGTTGAACTGCGCATATGTCCAGTCTTTTACCGCTGATGCTGTTGCGCTCCAGCCATAGGTATTGCTGAGGTGAGACTCGATCTCCCTTACGCCTTCATAACCGTGTTCAAGCATGGATTCATACCACTTGGGGTTAAGGAGCTTGGTTCGTGCTTCGAGCGCCACCATGCTTTCAAGAGAACTGATTTTCTGTTTTTTACCGAAACCGTTAACATCACCGACCATTACTTTTGGCTTTGAGTGGCTGATCTGTTCCACTGACTTCGAAACGCCTCCAAGATACTCATAATAATGGTCAATATCGGATAAGCCTATTTCGTAACTGTCAATGTTCTGATAGGTCAACGTAACGTTACGCAAGGCTGAAGTTAATATTTCCGGTGATTCTTGCCATACCCCTTGTGTACTGTATGAGAAACTTTTTCGGTTTATGAACGTTTGCGATAGCTCATTGTCGTTTTCCCAACTGCTGCTTTCAACAAGGTGATTTACATTTGCACCATAATTGCCCGGTGCATTGCAGAAAACCCGGTTCGCAGCATTGTCAAAAGCGATGCCTTCTTGGGCGACTTGCCGTAAGACGTTTTTACGGATAAAGTTAACGGATTCAGGTTCATCTGCCGAAGCTGCAAGGCGGACTGCTTTGTCCAGCAGTGTTATCTGATGGGATAGGAGGTCTCGAAATATGCCGCTGATGGTGATCACGATATCTATACGGGGTCTTCCCAACTCTTTCTGGGGTAAGAGCTCCACGTCGCTTATTTTGCCCAGTTCATCGTTTTTCGGTTTTGCGCCGATAAGTGCCAGCGCCTGAGCGATGCCTTCGCCATCACTTTTTATGTTATCGGTGCCCCAAAGGACAATTGCAATTGATTCTGGGAGAACACCGCATTCGTCCCGATAACGGGCAAGCAGCTCTTCAGCGGAAGCTTTTCCCTGTTTTTGTGCGATAAGCGAGGGGATACTGAAAGGATCGAGGCTGTGGATGTTGCGTCCGGTAGGGACTATCTCGGGGTTTCTTACGAGATCACTGCCTGGCGATGGTTCGATGTATCTGCCGGCAAGAGCATCGAGCATTCCTTCGATTTCGCGGTTGCTGACCATTGCAACAAGAATGCGCTGCAGAAACGTCCAGAGCCTGGAAAGCTGTTCGGCTTTGACCGGTGTTTCGCGTATCAGATAGTGTTCGGCGGCTGAGACTCTAACCGGAAAATTGGCTTCAAGTATGGTGCAAAGATCGTACTGTTTTCTTTTTTTGTCCGGAATGCTGCCGATAAAGAGCCTAACGGCTTCCGTTGAGATAGACATGATCTTCCGCCATTGAAGCTCGGCTTCCCGGTCGTTGCTGCTTTGTTCAATCAGTTGTTGGTAATCCGTCTTTTGGAGCCGGCAGATATATTCCGGTAGAGACAAGTTGTCCAGGCATACGAGCGGATGGCTGACAAGTAACGTGAGCTGGTCGACGAGGGATTCAGGAGTCGGATTTTTGCCGATGACATGAAGACCGAGCGGAATCATTCGTTCTTCAACTCTGTACAATTCATTGTTCAGGGTGGAGAGGTAGTGCTCGATTGAGAGATGTTGACGGTCTACGTCGAGCTCCAGTGATTCAGCGAGTGTGAAGATTTCTTCAAGCACTTCATCGGACTGATTTCGGCAATGATTTTCTATGAGATCTCTAAGCTGTCGAAGTCCTTTGTAAAGTCCCGCTTGCTGAAGAGGAGGAGAAAGATAGCTGATGAGTGTTGCGAACCCCCTTCTCTTTGCGATAGCTCCTTCACTAGGGTTATTCACGCAGTAATAATAAAAATCGGGCATGCTGCCGACCAGGCGTTTCGGCCAGCACGAGGCGCCGAGTCCGACCTGTTTTCCCGGCATGAATTCAAGGGCTCCATGTGTTCCGAAATGCACGACTGCATCGGCTTGCCAGACATGTTCAAGCCAGGTATAGAATGCGGCAAATGCGTGATTAGGCGTAGTATCTTTAGCCATGAGAAGACGCATGGGATCCTGTTCGTAACCAAAACTTGGCTGCTGACCGACAAAAATGTTGGCGAATGTTCTGCCGAGAATATGAAACCGTTTGCCGTCGTTGAGCATTTCTCCGGGGGCATCGCCCCAGAATGATTCGATCTCATGGTAGTGCGGGAAGTTTTTTCGATACTCATCGAGCGTCAGGTGTTCGGCGACGTTGCCATCTGTGCCGAATGTGTTCCGGTTACCCTCCAGAAGTTCATTTTTCAACGCATCGACGTTGTCAGGGAGCCGGACGCTGTAACCGGCTTTTTTCAGCTCTTCAAGCAAACTGAAAAGGCTTTCAAAAACATTGAGATAGGCTGCTGTACCGGCATTGCCAAGATTCGGTGGAAAATTGAAAAGTATGATGGCGATTCTTTTTTCAGCAGGAAGTTTTTTTCGCAAAGCCACATGCTTCAGAACGCGGTCGGTTATAGTACCTATTTCTTTAGGTAACGGAACGGTTTTGTCACTCGTTGCTTCAGCGCCAGCATAGACATGGGGTTCAATGGCTCCGTCAAGTTCCGGAATCGCAACGCTCAGGGCTGTTTGCAGAGGGGTCAGACCTACATTACCCGATTTCCATTGCTGAATTGGCTGAAACGAAAGTGGGACAAGATTGATATATGGGACAGCAATTTTTTTGAGTGCCACAATTGCTTCACTTGATCTGTTTTCCGCAGGTCCTCCAACAAGAGAAAAGCCGGTGGCATTGATGATCATGTCGGGAGAGAGCTTCCCGCTGTTTTCATCGCCGAAAAATGTGCTTATCGCTGGTCTGAAATCAAGCCCTCCGCTATAAACGATGAAAGCTTCGAGTTGTTTGGACTCCAGGTCATGCAGGAGGTGTTCCAGGTGCTGCATGTTTTTGCTCAGAACAGTTGCCCGCATTGCAAGAATAGCTACCAGTCCTTTTCGTTTGCCGGCCCGATTTTCAGCAAGCCACTTTCTGAATTCCGGTGCGGTGTAAAATGGCTCTTGGGCATCCGGATGGTAAAGTGCGGTTTCCGGATAGAAAATCGGATCTTTTTGGGGGAGTTGCTCGCTGAATGAGGGAACGTAACGGTTGATCAGAAGACAGAGAAAGCGCTCCATGTTTTCTTCAGAACCGTTGAGCCAAAACTGGTGGGACACGATAAAGGTGTGGATATCCCTTGCTTTGCCGGGGATATGTTTCAACAACTTGCTTATGTTGCGCACAAGCGACAACTGCCGCTGGCTTTCACCATGGCTTGTTTTCGGTTTGAGTTTGGCGGCCCAATCTTTAAAGATGCTTTTTCTCTTTTCTTCGCTGTCAGGTTTATGGAGGCTGAATTTACCCAGTCGTGTTTGACGAATAAGGGTTGGGTTGCTTGTTATAATGCAGACTGGGCAGCTCACGCCTGCAAGAAGCTTTTCAAGTGGCCTGACAATTTCTTCGCTGAAAAGCATCGAACCGAAAATGAAATCCGCTTCCGGAAAGACCTGCTCAAGTTTTCTCCAGGTCTCCTCTCCCTTGTAAAGGCCGAGGTTGAATATCATTACCTCGAGCTCACAGTTGAACCTGCCATTCAGAACAGCTGCAGCTTTTTTCACTGCGCTGTTGTTTGTGGCTTCCATGGTCAAAAAGAGAAAGCGCATAGATGTACTTCTCTTTGTTTTATAAGTAATATGAACGGTTTACCGGCTCTGGTCAGCGAAGGTAAACAGTCCGGAAAATTATATCTCTATAGAAGAAATGCCGGTGTCAGAAATACTCAATGCCGTTGTCAGGTAAGCTGATCATCTGGCTGGTCAGACTTCTGGCATATCAATCATAAACCCTACGAGAGTGATAGGAAAAAAGGGTATCAAATAATAAGTACCTGATTCTGCAGGAAGAGGTTGGTCTTGGGAAAAGCGGGTGCATTGTACATCGGCACGGGAAGGGTGCGGGTTCGGCGGGGGGAGCGTTCTGTTGTTCGCTGGAAAATAGCGTAAAAGGGTGGGGGGGGATGAATGAACGTGCAAACGGATGATGAGGGTGTTGATGTTTGAGAAGAATACAGCGTTGAAACATCTTTATCGGAAAAACACTGGGTAACAACGACCCTCAAAGAGTGTTCTTTGCTTTTTGACTTGGCGTTGAACGATGAGGTTTTAGCAAGGAAACTGTAACCTAAAACCGAAACAAAAAAGAAGAGGAATACCTCTAAAAAACGCCAGAAAGTTTTTGATATGTTGCACTTTCCTGATACTGGCATACAGCAGGTTTTTTAGAATATATCAAACTGTAAAAGAAAAAGAAAAATGTGAAACAACTCTATTTCGTTGAAAAAAGTTTTTTTTGCGTACTATGGGTGTGTTGTGGTGCGATTAATGAGAAAAGGCGTCCCTCAGAGACGCCTTTTCAGGTATTATTCTGTCCTTTATCTCAATCATCGAGCATGCCTTCAAGGCGATCTTCGAGATCTGCGTATATAGCCTGAAGCTGGTTGATGGTTTCCTGATCGGCTTTCCACATACCCCTGCCGTTTGCTTCAAGCATTCTGCCGACGATATTCAGAGTTGCCTGAGGATTTACCTGGGTCAGGCGCTCACGCATTTCCGGATTAAATGCGTACGTTTCGGCAGCTTTCTTGTAGACCCAGTCGTCGACACCCTTGGTTACGGCGTCCCAGCCAACCATATACGTAAAGCGGTTACTGATTTCCGTGGCACCGGTATGTCCCTGGTCTATCATGCTTTCGAACCACTTCGGGTTCAGAAGTTTCGAGCGAAATTCGACTTTCAGGGCTTTATCGGCATCATCGACTTTCACATCCGCCGTGAAGGTCTCGACGTAGTTCAGTTTGACATTGTTACCCTTGGTGTTTCTTTTTCGTGCAGAAAGCTGCAATGAGCCGGAAGAGGAGAAATATCGATCGATGTCGGAGATGCCGTACTCGGCGGAGTCGACCTGCTGGACGACACGGTCAACGGTACCGAGAAGGTTTTCGAGAATTTCCGGCTGCTGATCGCCATAACGGTTTCCGCCATAGGCATAACTTGTTCTTTTAATGAACATGTTGTCGAGATCGTCTTCGTTTTCCCAGGCGGAATCTTCAATCAACTCTTCAACCATGGAACCGTAACTGCCGGGTGCCTGGGTGAAAAGCCTTGCTGTTGCCGCTTCGAAGTCCTGTCCTTTCGCAACGGATTCGTCGACATGTTTTTTGATGTTGTTCATTTCCGCCGGTTCGTCGGCTTTTGCTGCATCCTTGACCAGTTTATCCAGCAGGTCGACAAGTACTCCGAATGTGTCACGGAAGATCGAGCTGATCTGAATAAGAACATCGACTCTCGGTCGGCCCAGTTTTTCGAGAGGAACAAGGGCATAGTGGCTGATTTTGCCCTGGGCGTCGTATGCCGGTTCGGCACCGATGAGATTGATGATGACCGAGACCGCCTCTCCTTTGCTCTTGATGGTGTCAAGTCCCCAGAGAACCTGGGCAATGGTCTCAGGGTTTTCGCCGTTGTTTTCTTCCTGGTGCCGTTTGATGATGGTATCGGCAATCTGCTTCCCTCGCTTGAACGCAAGCTCTGAAGGAATGCGCCAGGGATCGATGGCATGCATGTTGCGTCCGGTCGGAAGAACGCTTGCTCCGTCGCGAACGATGTCACCGCCGGGACCCGATGGAATGTATTCGCCTCGGAGAGCGCTCAAGAGAGAAGTCATTTCCCGGCTGTTGTCCTGTAGCGCCTGTTTGAGTGCTATACCCTCTTTCAGGGAGCTGTTGAGCGCTTCAGCCATCCCCTGGTTAATCTTCGCTTCACCGGTCAGTACCTTGAAAACTGCTGCCGGGTTTGCGTTATCGGCAAAGATGGTCTGCTCGATGAAGTCTTTTGTGTGTTCGTCAACCCGTTCCCTGACGGCCAGTGCCTGCTGTTCGCCTTTTCTTGCTCTGGTTGCGAGGGATGCATAGTCGCCATAAGCGCCTGACTCTCCGATTGCCTGAAGGATAACCGACGGCAGAGACTGTTCGTTGCCGCGAACTTTAAGGTATTCGGATATTGTCGTGAGTTGGCTTTCAAGTGGAGGCGTTTCTCCGAAGATGTGCAACGCGTTGGAAATCAGCTTGCCTTCGAGTTCCATCAGGTAGGTGTAGAGACGGCTGAGGTAATCACTGAAGTTTTCCCCTTCCATTCTCGGGCAGTCATCCGTAAGGTTGAGCTGCTCTGCCTTTTCGATAATTGTTTCTTCGGCTTCAGGGTCGGCAAGTTTTTTCAGGTCGCGTTCCCTGTAGTCGTTGAGCATGTCCTTGAACGCGGGAAGCTCCTTGTAGAGTCCGGCACGGGCAAGTGGCGGGATATTATGGGAAATCATAGTTGCATACCCGCGGCGCTTGGCAATGTTTGCTTCACTCGGGTTGTTGACCGGGTAAATATAGAAATGCGGAACTTCGCCAAGCAGCGCGTCCGACCAGCAGTCGCCGGTGACCCCCAGCTGAAGACCGGGCATCCATTCTACGGTACCATGCATTCCGACATGGATCAGTGCATTTGCATTGAACATGCGGCTGACCCAGCGATAGAAGGTGATGTATTGGTGGTGCGGAGTGTTTTCCTTATCGAAAAGAAGCCTCATCGGGTCGCCCTGGACGCCCAGGCGCGGCTGCACACCAATGAAAACGTTGCCGAGAGTAAGGCCTCCGATGAAAAGCCGGTCGCTGCCGAGAGGCGCGATGTCTCCTGGAAAGCCACCCCAGCGTTCTTCTATGCGCTCACGCTCTCTTACTGAGGTGAGTTGTTTGAATTCATCGTTGTTTATGCCGAAAGCATCCGGAACATGTGCCTGAACTTCGTAATCGGTTGCCTTGTCGAGCATCTCGAGCAGCTCTTCGGGTGATTCCGGAAGAGTTCCGACATTATAGCCTTCGGCTTCAAGTTTTTTGAGGATTTTGTAAACGCTTTTCGGAACATCCAACAGCGCGGCACTTGCCTTGCGTCCCATGCCGGGAGGATAATCATAGACGACAAAAGCAACTTTTTTATCCTTGTTCTTCATGTTCCGCAGTTCCGAGAACTTGCTCGCCAGACCGGATAGCCGTTCAAGCCTGTCCGGTACCGTCTGGAGTTTTCCATCCTTGACTGCTCCGAGCACAACCGGGCAGACAGCACCGTCCATTTCCGGTAACGAATAGGTCATAGCCGACTGAAGCGGGACGACACCCTCTTTTTTCCAGGAGTTGAAGTCCTGTATGAAGAGCGGCTGCGAGACAACATAAGGCGCATTGATGGATGTGAGAATTTCATCACGAGCGCTCGACGAGGCACCGGGTGTTGTTGCTCCTGCAGGCCCCCCGACGAAGCCGAATCCCATCATGTTGATCAGCATATCGAGCTCGGCGTTGACAAACCATTCTCGGGCGGCAACATGGCCTTCGACACCCATGACGAAAACAGGCAGGACGTTGAGCCCTTTATTCTCTATCGCTTTGATGGTATTGTCGATATATTCCTTTTCCTGAAGCAGGTGTTTGCGGAAGAAGATAAGGCCGATGTTTCGCTTGTCCCTGGATTTTTTGTCTCGCTTTTTGTTCCATTTTGCGAAATGGTTCAAATCCTTGAAATAGTCGGGAGCTTCCGGGTGATAAAAGCCCATTGTCGGTACTTCAACCACCTTGTCAGCCTTGACCTGAACATCAAAATACTCCGCCATGATGTAGTTGAACATGCTGGCGAGGTTTTCTGCAGTCGGATGCATCCAGTAAGTGTAAACCTGCATCCAGTTTTTAAAGTCCTTTGCCTTTTTTGGGATCAGCGGCAGCATGGTGCGCATGATCTTCAGCAGTTTCATATAGCCGTAAAGGGCATCTTCATCACGCCCTTTTACCAGCATTTTCGCTACTTTTTTCACGATATCCGGCATGCCGCTACCGTCACCGGAAACAACGTAATTGCCAACCTTTGTCATCTGCATGACTTCAGGCATCGACTCATAAGCGAAGATGGTACTGACGTTCGATTTGTCGATCTGTTCCTTAAGCCAGTCTGCCTGTCCTTTGAACTGAATAAGTGTCGTAAAGATACAGTCAGCGTTCTGAATGGCTTCAGCCGCTTCCGGATTCTGATGTTCCAGGTCCTGATCCGTCCATTGAGTCAGGTCAGCATACCGGCTGATTTTGTCCGTAACTTCACGCCATACTCGTTGATTGCATTGTTCCATCCCGACGATGGCTGCAATTTTTATTTTACTCTGCATAGGAAACAAAGGTCAGCATTGGTTAAGGTAATTTCGAGAATACCAAATGTAATAATAGTTTGGTGAATAGTAAAGCGCTACTTGATGCTTTAGTGGTTAAGGCTGGATGGCGAGTTGGCTGGTTAACTTGGTGGCAGGAAAAGAGTAGGGGCGCGCTATGTGCTGGGTGTTAAGTTCTGAACGATGAGCAACGAGTGAAATGTTCTCGGCTCTGGGTGTGCCTGGTTCCCGGTAAAGAAGAGACGAAAAAAAACCGCCCCGGTTTTTGCTCCGGGACGGTTTCGTCTTTTCAGACATGAGAAAGTTCCTGTGCCTTAGTAAACGAAATCAAAGCCGAGAAGAAAGCTCCTGCCGGGAGCGCGGAACCATTCGGCTTCTTCGTACTGTTCGTTCGTGATGTTTCTGCAGAGAAGTGAGATGCCAATGTTATCAGTGGCCTGGTACTTGGCGCCAGCATTGAAAACGATAAAGCCACCAGGATAGTTTTCGCCTTCAGGATTCGGATAGGTGCTGACAGCTTTGTACTCGCTTACATAACGCCCGTTGGTATTCAGTGCCAGACGATTCGTGGGTTTCCAGGTGGCGCTCAGAGATGCGGTGTGTTCCGGACGGTACTGGAGCCAGTCGGGATCCGGATTCTGGCTGCCCGCAAGTGATGCTTCGCGGTCTGTTTTGTCCTTTGCGTTCATGTACGCATACCCCAGGCTGAAGTTCACGGCATCGCTCGGGCGTACGTTCAGGCTTGTCTCGATGCCCCAGATGCGAGCCTTTGCCAGGTTTTCGTACATAAAGACTATTGGAAAACCTGAAGGAGTGGTTTCATTGATGTTTCTCGATTCAATCAGATCTTCGTATTCGTTAAGGTAAGCTGCAACGTCAAGCGATACCCTGTCGCCGAAATTCTTGAAAAAGCCGATTTCATACCCGGTCATACTCTCTTTGTCGAGAGCAGGGTTAGGGTTACCGACAAACAGGCCTGCGTCGCGGACCAGGCGCTCTGAAAGAGTTGGTGCCCGGAAGCTCTTGCCTGCAGATGCACGGAGAGAGAGGTCGTCGGTAGCCTTGTAGTTCAGCGCGATCCTTGGGCTTATGGCGTCAACGGACTGATTTTCTATTTCAGCTGTGACAGTTGGTGCCAGCCATGGAGTGGTTGGAGTAACCGAATAATCCTTATAAGTAACTTCGTCCGCATCTATGCCACTCCAGTCATAGCGCAGGGATAGCAGTGCTGTCAGGCGGTCGGTCATCTTGAATTCGTCCTGGATAAAGAGCGCGAAGTTCTTTTCCTGTACACTTCCAAGTTCACCGGGGACTGGTAAGTCCTCCCTATACTGCGTTGATGCGAGGTCGACCAGGTTTCCGTCCAAACCGAACAGCAAGCGGTGTTTGCTGCTGGCCCGCCAGTCGAGTTTGAGGCCGGCCCCGTAGCGGTCGGTCTTGTTTTCGTTGAATTCTCCGGGCTCTCTGTCATAGATGTAGAATGGCCCGAATGGGGGGAAGTGCTGTGTTGTGTCTGTAGGGTTATAGTCGATCCTGTATTCGTTGCGGGTGTAGTAAACGCGCGCATCAAGGCTCAGGTCATCGCTGAGCAAATTGACGTAGTTGAGTCCTGCAAGAGCATTTTTCCTGCTGACGATATCGTCCGTGTATACGTCATCGACAAGATCGTAGGCCCGTTCAGGGTGAGGAATAAATGTGCCGCCAGGTCCAAGATCGTATGGCCAGGTACTCACATACCCGGCTTCCGTTTCATTATAAAACGAAGTGAGTTGCAGGTATTGTCTGGAGTCGATATCGTAACGGACCTTCAGCTTGACGTCGTTGAGCTGGGTTTGCGCGTTATCACGGTACCCGTCGTCTTCGCTGTGGGTATAGAGCAGATTGTAGTTCAGTTTGTCGGTTTTGTTGCCGATGCCGACGTAGCTGTTCCAGAGCCAGGGAGTGTTGTCCTTGTAGTATTCGCTCTTGTCGCTGTCTGGCGGATTGTCATAGAAACCGACGCTTGCACCAGCCTTAACCTCGAACTTTTCGGGTAAACTGCCGTATACGTTGACAACGCCGCCCATGGCAGCTGAACCGTAAAGTGTCGATGCGGCACCTTTGACGACTTCAACCTTGTCTGCGGCATTCATGTTGACGTTAGTCCATACAATGCCTCCGGTCTCAGGTGTGTTGATAGGAAAGCCGTCGTAAAAAGCGTTGACACGGGTGCCTATACCACCTCCCTGGAAAGTGTTCGATCCACGGATCTGCACAGTAGCGGCACTGTAGCCTGACGAGCGTGTGACATTGACTCCAGGTACGGTTTCGATGACCTGATCGAGCGAAGGACTTGGTTCTTCCCTGATTTCTTCGGTTGTCACGACAGAGGTGGTTACCGGAACATCGAGCCTGTCTTGTTCGTAGAGTGCAGCACCGACAATAATCTCCGAGGCCATAACGGTTGTCTGTTCGAGCTGCGGATTGATGGTTGTTGTTTCGCCGGCATTAACCGTAACCATCTTGAAAAATGGGGCGTAACCTATGGCATTGACTTTAAGTCTGTAGGTTCCTGCAGGGATGTTTTGAATCGTGTAATTGCCCTCGATGTCGGATGCCGAGCCGAGGGTTGTGTTTTCGAGCATGGCTGAAGCGCCGATTACCGCTTCGCTGTCTGTTTTGTCCGTGATTGTGCCCTTAAGTGATCCGGGGCCTGCCGCTTTTGCTGGCAGGGGTAAGAGTAGAAGGGTTAGTAGAAAAATGGTGAGGAGCAAACGTACAGGGGGCAATGCTTGGTAATACTTGTTTTCCATGAACGTTTTGTTGTTAGGTATGTTACTAAAAATCCTGCAAGATGTTCTTGCAGGAGGAATAGGTGTTGCCAACCGATAGCCGCGAGATGTTCAATGCTATCATGTAATGAAAATAAAAAAAGGTCTGAAAAATCAGCATGCATACTGACAATTGATTCGTCTGGAAAAATGTTTCTGATGCTGATACCATGTCGAATGAATGGTAAGGCCCGATTTGAGTTTGGAGCGATAATAACGAAACAGGCCCCTTTTTTGAGGGGGCCTGTTAGAGGAAGCAAGATATGGTTACGATGATTCTCAATAGACGAAATCAAGACCGAGAATGAAACTTCTGCTAGGAGAGCGGAACCACTCGGCTTCGGAATACAGCTTGTTTGTGATGTTTTTACAGAGCAACGAACTAGTAAGGTTGTCCGTAAGCTTGTACTTCAGGCCGGCATCGACAACGATGAAATCGCCTGGATAGCCGTAACCGTCTGGTCGTGTATAGAAATTAACGGCTTTATATTCACTCACATATCTCCCCGTTGTGTTAAGGGTGAGCCTCTCTGTTGCTTTCCAGGTTACACTTGCCGAAGCGGTATGCTCTGGACGCATTGGTAACCATTCAGGGTCAGGGTTCCGATCGATGGAAGCACCGGTGGCTTCGTAATCGACAATCTTTGCATTCATGTAACTGTAACCGAGATCTAGGCTCAGATACTCTACCGGTTTTATGTTCAGGCTGGTCTCGATACCCCAGATCCTTGCCTTCCTGAAGTTTTCGAATTCATAATATGGGCCGGCAGCTCCTTCCTTGAAAACTGATTCGATCAGGTTGTCGTAATTGTTGATGTATGCCGCGATATCGAACGAGACACGGTCGGAGAAAACCTTGTACATGCCGATTTCATAGGCGGTCATGGTTTCCTTGTCAAGCGCAGGGTTGGGATTGCCCATAAACAATCCTGCATCACGAACGAAGCGTTCGGAAAGCGTGGGTGCGCGGAAACTCCTTCCCCAGGATGCTCGGAAGCTCATATCGTCGGTTGCCTTGTAATTCAGGGCGATACGAGGGCTGAGTGCGTCAACGGATGGATTTTCGATTTCGACTGTCGTTGGGAGTTTTTCCAATGTTGAATAGTCGATGAAGTTGACGTCGTCTGCGTCAATACCACTCCAGTCGTAGCGGAGAGAGAAAAGGGCTGTCAGACGGTCGGTCATTTTGAACTCATCCTGCAGGAATACAGCAAAGTTTTTTTCCTGTATCTCGTTGAGGTCGTCATCGTTCAGAGAGTGTGCTGATGGTATTTCAGCCGTGTATTGTGTCGATTGAACGTCAACGATATTGCCATCAACACCGAACAAAAGTCGGTGACGGTCACTTGCTCTGTAATCAAGCTTGATGCCGGCCCCGTAACGGTGTGCTCTATCATCATTGAATTCACCGGGTAATCTGTCTTTTGTTCGGAATGTAACAGATGGATCGGGAAAAAATGATAATTCAGCAGGTCCAGGATAGACCTGGGTCGCATCGGTATTGTTATAGTTGATGCGACTCGAGTTGTAAGTATAATAAAGCCTGGTGTCAAGACTGAAATCGTCACTGAGAAGGTTTACGTAATTCAAGCCAACCAGCGCATTTTTCCTTTCGATGGTGTCATCAACGAACAGGGATTTATCGAAGGTTTCGTCAAACGGTAGGGACGTATAGGGGGGAAATGGCAATGTATACGTGCCAAAAACTCTTCTTGACGATGTATCGAAGCCAGTTTCAGGAAACGGTGTATACATGAAGTCTCCGCCGAACGGGTCCATTTCAAACGACCATGTCGTCGGGTATCCGCCTTCAGTCTGGTTGTAATATGATGATAGCTGTATGTACTGTTTTGAATCGATATCGTAGCGTGCTTTGAGCTTGACATCGTTTAGCAGGGTTTGGGAGGTTTCCTTGTATCCGTCGTCGTCTGCGTGTGTATAGAGCAAGCTATAGTTGAGGTCCCCTCTCTTGTCGCCGATGCCGACATACGTGTTCCAGAACCAGGGTGTGTTGTCATCAAAATACGTGCTTTTGTCGCTGTCTGACGGATTATCGTAAAAACCGCCGCTTGCACCAGCCTTTACCTCGAATTTATCAGGCAGGGCGCCGAAAACATTAATAACGCCTCCCATGGCTCCAGAGCCGTAAAGCGTGGCTGCAGCGCCTTTGAGAACCTCGACTTTTTCAGCCGCGTTCATGTTCACGTTTGTCCATACAACTTCACCTGTTGTCGGTGTGTTGATCGGAAAGCCA
This sequence comes from Prosthecochloris marina, assembly GCF_003182595.1. Classification (NCBI taxonomy): domain Bacteria; kingdom Pseudomonadati; phylum Chlorobiota; class Chlorobiia; order Chlorobiales; family Chlorobiaceae; genus Prosthecochloris; species Prosthecochloris marina. Next base: position 190,688 of record NZ_PDNZ01000002.1, on the reverse strand, counting down.
TCATAGAGGCCCTGTACGCGAGTGCCGATGGCTCCACCCTGAAACGTGTTCGAGCCGCGAATCTGTATCGTTGACGTGCCGTAACCCCCTGCGCGGTTCACTACGACACCGGGAACATCGGCCACAACCTCGTCGAGTGTGGGATTGGGTTCTTCCTTGATCTGTTCGCTGGTTACGACCGATGCCGTGACCGGAACTTCAAGCCTGTCCTGTTCATAAAGCGCGGCACCGACAACGATTTCTGACGCCATGACTGTTGTTTGCCCGAGTTGCGGGTCGAGGGTTGTTGCTTGGCCGGGTGCGATAGTGACCGTCTGTGAAAACGGTGTATAACCTATTGCATTGACCTTGAGTTTGTATGTTCCTGCAGGAATGCCCTGAATTGCATAGTTTCCTTCAATGTCGGATGCCGAGCCGAGGGTTGTGTTTTCAAGCATGGCTGAGGCACCGATTATCGCTTCACCATCGGTTTTATCCGTGATTTTTCCGCTCAATGAGCCGGGAGGATCTGCTGCCTTTGCAGGAAAAGACGAGAGCTGGAGTACGAGTATAAGAAGGAAGAGAAAAAAACGGAAGAGGGGGAGCGCCTGGTAGTGCTTTGTTTCCATGACGTTCTTTTGTTAGGAGTGTTACTGAAACTTCCTGCACTGCTGGGCAGGAAAGTGTTGTAGGCTATCTCCATTGATTTTTTTTCTTTGTGTTTTCTTTGTGCTCTGATTGCTTCGTTGAACTGTGCCCGAAATCATCATGTCAGCCAATGAAATCAGGACTTTTGACAATAAATGGATGGAGATGGCCTTGTGCTGCTAACTCAAAATCTATCAGAATTTTAAAGAAAGTGCAAAAAATGCCGTATTATTTTTTGCGGTGCTCAAGATCCATGTCGTGATGCATTTTGATGTATGCGAAATAGCAATCGCTCGACCGAGGTAGAAGAAATGCTTGCCGAATGCTTTTGAGGATACATTGTTTCCGCTTTGCCACATCCGAAGAATTGACGGTCAAGGGAGAATTTCAGAAGTGGCAACGGAGGACGTGTTTTTACAGAACAGCGTCAGATGACTTCGAGCTCTTTGCCTATGGTGCTGAACTCGGTAATAACCTTGTCAAGGTGTTCTTTTTCATGGGTTGCCATGAAACTTGTTCTCAACGCTTCATGACCGGGCATGACACCAGGGCGGATAAACGCATTGACATAAACTCCCGCATCAAAAAGCCTTTTCCAGAATACCATGGTTTTCATCTGGTCACCGATGATAACGGATACGATAGCTGTACGGGACGGCATCAGCCTGAAACCTTCGGCTGCGAGACCCTGACGGATATAGTCGGTGTTGACAATCAACCGCTCAATCAATTCCGGCTCGCTTTTAAGTATTTCAAGCGACGTGAGTACGGCAGCGACGCTTGCCGGTGTCGGTGACGCGCTGAAAATCAGGGACGATGCATTGTGCTTGATGAAGTTGATAACGTCTCGTTCGCCAACGACATAGCCGCCAAGCGAACCGAATGTTTTGGAAAAAGTACCCATCATGAGGTCGACCTGATCAACGAGGTTGAACTCCGAGGGGGTCCCTCGTCCGTCTCGTCCGATAACACCTACAGCATGTGCATCATCGAGCAGTAATCTGGCTCCGTATTCTTTGGCAAGTTCGACCAGTCTTGGCAGTTCGACAATTTCCCCGGATACGGAGAATACTCCGTCTGCAACGATCAGTTTGCCGGCATCTTCGGGAATTGTCTGCAATACCCTTTCAAGGTCTTCAATGGAATTGTGTGAATACCTTACAAACTTTGCGGACTGTCCGACAGCCATGATCGAGGCTGCTACAAGGCTGGCATGGTTGTCCTTGTCGCAAATGACATACTCGCCGCGTTGGACCAGTGTCGGAATGACTCCCTGCCCTGTCTGGTAACCGGTGCTGAAAAGCAGGCAACGTTCTTTCTCAAAGAACTCGGCGAGTTTTTCTTCCAGCTCGATGTGCAGGTTGACCGTGCCGGTCATATAGCGGGAGCCCGAACAACTGGTGCCGTATTTCCTGATGGCGTTTATCGATGCTTCCTTTACTCTTTCATCTGCAGTGAGGCCCAGATAGTTGTTTGAGCCCGCCATGATGAGCTTTCTGCCGGCAAATGAAACAACCGGGCCTTCGGTTTCTTCGATAGGGTGAAAAAAAGGGTATATGCCTAATGATTTTATTTCATCGGCGAGAGTAAAATCGTAGCACTTCTTGAAAAGGTCTTTACGTGTCTTCACAGGACTGAATATTTACTTCAGTATGACGGCTCTCTTGATGAGCCGGAAAATTTTCTTTTTTTTGAGTGTAGCGAGGATATCAGGGATTCTCAAAACGAATATGAAATCTTCGCACCACAAGTTAAAAGATGAATGTATTAAAAATTTTGCTTTTTTTTTGAAGCAGTATCTTCTTTTTTGAGACAAGAGCATCTTCGGGGAAGCCCGAAAAGGCGAAAGTTCCGGGGTAATTATACTCTTCTTTCATCAAACACTATACAGACTTCATGGGGCTGAATATTCTGATTACCGGCGCTACAGGGTTTATTGGAGCGGTTCTTGTCGATTACCTGAAAAACAGAAATGATAACGTCAGTGTGCTGTTGAGACCGGAAAGCGATCCTGTCAAAGCTGCTTCGTTACGAGTGAATGTCCGAAAGGGTCGTTATGACGATCCGGCTTCGCTCCGTGAAGCTGTGCAGGACATGGATATTATTATTCATCTTGCCGGTGTGACAAAGTCGATACATGAAAAAGGCTTCTATGATGGTAATGTTCTGCCGGTAAAGGCTCTTCTGGAAGCGGTCAAAGAAGCGAATCCCGGCCTGCACCGCTTTTTGCTGGTCTCTTCACTCGCGGCAGCAGGTCCGGCGGACAATCCTGAGCCGGGAATAAGAGAAAAAGATGTGCCGAAACCGGTTAGTGCTTACGGGAAGAGCAAGCTCGAGGCGGAAAAAGTTTGTCGTTCCTATAAAGATATCCTGCCAGTAACCATTGTCAGACCACCGGCGGTATACGGTCCGGGCGACAAGGATGTGCTGCAGTTTTTGCTTCTGCTTAAAAAGGGGGTGGTGTTTGCTGCCGGTGATATCGGCGTGCAGCGCTTAAGCCTTGTGCATGTGAACGATCTTGTTCGCGGTATTGTCATGGCTGCCGAATCTCCTGCAGGGGCTGGGGAGTCCTATTTTATCACATCGCAGCAAGGGTATTCATGGGATGAATTATCTGTTGCTGCAGCCAAGGAACTGGAAATAAAGAAGTTTCGGAAGATTTCGTTGCCGAAGCTGTTGATGAAATTTTTCGGTTATATAGCAGGTTCGGTAAGCACGATCACCGGGCGACCGGGTTTTTTGAATTCGGACAAGGTAAACGAAATGGTGCAGGATTATTGGGTTTGCTCGCCTGAAAAAGCCGAAAGCCGGCTCGGGTTTACGGCATCGGTGTCTCTGGAAGAGGGGATGCGCAGTACTATCGCATGGTACAAGGAGCAAGGGTGGATATGAATTAAAGGCAAAAGGGAGAGAGAGACAAAGAGGTTGTTTCAGGAAGGTAGTGAATTCTTTATTTTCAGTCATCCTCGGGCTCGACCCGGGGATCCATCTTTTACTGATAGTCACTATGGATGCCGCATCGAGTGCGGCATGACTTTTTCTTGTGATTGAGGAATGGAATTGATAACCATGAATTTTCACTGTTGAGACAGCTTTGCCTTCTTCCTTTTACCTTTTGCCGTCCCCTCTGTGACCTTTTACTTTTGACTTAAAAGCTGCTGCATCAAACGGAGGAGGAGATACTTTTCGTCCGGGTAAGCTTCGAGCCCTTTCAGCGCGGCATCGGTCTGCTGTAATGCTTGTATCGCACGTTCAGTATCGCTTAGAGAGAATCTTGTTGCGTATTGCAGGAAATTTTTTGCGAAGTATTCCTGCTTGCCGAACATGCCAAGCATTTTCGCCGTCTCGGACAGCGGCAGATTTCGGGATCCGGGTGAATGGAGTTTCCATATCCTGATGTAGAATGTTGTAAGGTAGCGCACGATGCTCATAAGTCCTTCTTTCTGCCCTTCTCTTTCCATGATCATCAGGGAAATTCCGCTACACAGTCTCAGGTTTTTGGCTGCAAGGGCTTTTTCGAGTTCGAAAACATTGTACTGCTTTGATATACCTACGCATTCATAGACATCGGAACTTGTGATGCGTTTTTCGTCGCTCCGCGAGGAGGCATACATGATGAGCTTCTCGGTTTCCCTGGCTATTTCACGCGCGGCAGGATGTATGTAGGTGCTGAACGCTTTGAGAGCTTCAGGATCGAATTCCCAGCCCTGCTGAGCGGCTCGTTCGGTAGCGAAAATATCGGGATTTTTAATCAGAGGAAAGTCATGCCGGAACGGCAGTAAATCCTTGAAAGGAGCTTTCTGTATCTCTTTCTTGTCGATTTGGTCCGCATCGAGGACGAGTATCGTCGCGTCGACCGGATTTTGGGTATAACGGATAAACTGTTCGAGGTGCTGTTTCTGTTTGTTTTGTGCTCCCTGTTTTTTGTACTTCCCGAACTGCTTGACGATCATCAGCTTCCGGGAGGTGAACATGGGAAACTCGGACGCTCTGGATACGATTTCACCCAGGGTAAGATCCTGGCCGTAAAGAACAGTGGTGTTCAAGGCTGCTTCTTCTTCAGATGGAAACGCTTTTTTTTTGATCAGATCCGTCAGTTCTTCTTTGAGAAAGCTTTCAGGGCCGTGGAAAAAGTAAACCGGGGAGGTATTACCCGATGTAATTTCTTTCTGAAGTTTTTTCATTACCGGTACCGGTCGTTTTTTCGTGCAGTGAAAAACAAGGTCAGGCTAAGGTCTATGAACAGACCCCATAGATCTCCTCATAAGAACCTATGGGGGTAATCGCAGAGTGTCTTGATTTCATCGAGTGCTTGCCGCTTGTCTTTCGTTATGTGTCATTGATCGCAAAATGTTCAAAACGGCAGATCATCCTTTTCCGTTTCGGATAAACCTCCGCCTTGGTCAGGGGTATCATCTCTGAAGCTGTTTTTCTGTGCAGTGGGCTGCTGGAACGACGGGTTGCTGTCGTAACCCTGTCCGCCCTGATCTCTTCCTGATCCGAGCATTTGCATGTCGGAACAGATGATCTCCGTTGTGTATTTTTTTTCTCCGGTTTTGTTGTCATCCCAGCTTCTGGTCTGTAGTCTGCCTTCAACGTAAACCTGTCGGCCTTTTTTCAGGTACTGGTTGCAAATTTCAGCCAGTTTTCCCCAGGCAACAATGCGGTGCCATTCGGTTCTTTCCTGCATGTTGCCATTGTTGTCTCTGAAACTTTCGTTGGTTGCGACGGTAAAATTAACAACAGATTGCCCCGAGGCGGTTACCCGCATTTCAGGGTCGTTGCCGAGGTGCCCTATGAGCATTGCTTTATTGAGTCCACGTGCCATAATCGGTATAGGTATCTTAAGTGTTGGGAAAATAACATGCTGTCCGCTTTCGCTTTTCTCCCGGCAGGACAGGAGTGGTTGCATCAAGTTACATGTCAGGGAAGATTGTTTTGCATTTGTGTAAGTATAACAATCAGGTTCAGAGGTCAGAACAGAAGCCTTTCGGCTTCGATGACCGGGCCTTCCTGGCATAGCAATATCGTAGATGTTTCATTGTCGAAAATGTTTTTGAGTTCTACCGTGCATCCATAGCAAATTCCTATACCGCAGCCCATGATTGATTCGAGAGATGCTTCGCAAGGGAGTGCATGGTCTTGGCAGAATGCAGCGAGTGCTTTCAACATAGGGTTTGGGCCGCAGGAAAAAACTTTAATGGGGCCGGAGCCGGAAAACGAAGCATATTTCTGGCGAAGAAGATCGATAGCCGTGCCCCTATATCCATGAGACCCGTCCATCGTTGCTATATGATAGTTGGTTAGCCCCCTTTTCTGGATGTCTCGACCCGATTGTCCGCCGATAATATGATGGACTTTTTTCCCTCTTGTAAGAAGAACTTTTTCAAGAAACCTCATCGGTGCGGTTCCGATGCCTCCGGATACCAAAAGGGCTGTATCATAATCGGGGGTATCGATAGTGAAAGAATTTCCCAATGGCCCCAGCACCTGCAGCGTTGATCCGGCCGGTGTGCGGCTGAGAAGGTTTGTTCCGCAGCCGACGGATTTTGCCATGATTTCAACCCTGTCCTCCTCGATATTGTGAATGGAAAAAGGCCTTCTCAGGAGCGGCTCGTTTTGCGGATTGATTTTAATGTTGACGAAGTTACCTGGTTTTGCATGCATTGCTATTTCCGGACACCGGAAAGCAATGAGTGAAACATCTGGTCCTATGCATTCGTTGGAAACAATGGTGACTGTATTGTCTGTAATGGCTGAATTTGCGTGCATATTCGTACTCTCGAAACCGTGTTAGAAAAGGGCTGCCAGGCCGTTTTATGGGTAAAAGAAGGAGTAAACAGAAAAATGCCAGAGCTAGTCAAATGAGCGAGGTATTATACACAACATTCGGTAGAATGTATTATTTTTTTCACCTTTTGTAGAATGATGGAATAGTTATATCTTAGTATCCTCTGATTGTCCAATAAATTCCAATGCTTGGTTCATGCGTATCTTAACATTTACGGGTAAAGGCGGAGTCGGAAAAACAAGCGTTTCTGCTGCAACTGCTGTGCGTTTGTCGGAATCTGGTTACCGGACACTGGTACTGTCTACAGATCCGGCTCACAGTCTTTCGGACTCTTTTAATATAGCTTTAGGGCCTGAACCTACCAAGATAAAGGAAAACCTGCATGCAATCGAGGTAAACCCGTATGTTGATCTCAAGCAGAATTGGCAGGCTGTTCAGAAATATTACACTCGAGTATTTGCGGCGCAAGGGGTCTCTGGCGTTGTTGCTGACGAAATGACGATTCTTCCTGGCATGGAGGAGCTTTTTTCCCTTTTGAGAATCAAGCGTTACAAGGCTGCCGGTTTATACGATGCACTTGTTCTGGATACGGCGCCTACAGGCGAAACATTGCGTCTTCTTTCACTGCCTGATACTCTTTCCTGGGGAATGAAGGCTGTGAAGAATGTTAATAAATATATTATGAAGCCGCTCAGCAAGCCTCTTTCCAAGATGTCGGATAAGATTGCCTACTATATTCCGCCTGAGGACGCAATAGAATCAGTGGATCAGGTTTTTGATGAGCTTGAAGATATCCGGGAGATTCTTACCAACAATGATAATTCGACGGTCCGGCTTGTCATGAATGCTGAAAGAATGTCCATCAAAGAGACTATGCGTGCCTTGACATATTTGAACTTGTATGGCTTCAATGTGGATATGGTGTTGGTCAACAAGTTGCTTGATGCACAGGAAGACAGCGGTTATCTCGAAAAGTGGAAAGGCATTCAACAGAAATATCTGGGAGAAATTGAAGGAGGGTTCAACCCCTTGCCGGTTAAGAAACTCAAGATGTACGACCAGGAAATTGTTGGACTCAAGGCTCTTGAAACTTTTGCGAAAGATATATATGGCGACTCTGATCCTGCCCAGCTTATGTTCAACGAGCCTCCTATCAAATTTGAACGGCACGGTGATATTTATGAGGTTCAGTTGAAGCTTATGTTTGCTAATCCCGTAGATATTGATGTATGGGTTACGGGTGATGAGCTTTTTGTTCAGATCGGGAACCAGAGAAAAATTATTACGCTGCCGATAAGTCTTACAGGGCTTGATCCTGGCGATGCTGTTTTCAAGAACAAGTGGCTGCATATTCCTTTTGACCTCAACACTCAGGGGCAGCATCACAGGGAAAAAGAGTTTAATAAAGTCTGATCGTTGCTTTATACGGCGATGGTTGGCTGGTACTGGTTTTTTTTTACATTTTCTTGGCTTAATATCAACAACTAATAAACGGTGAGACCGGACCGGTCCCCTGAGGAGAGTAATATTATGGGTGAATCGTATCAAAATCTTCGTAAAGATTTTAAAAATCTCGAATTGCCGGATCGTATGACATTTCTTGCAGAAGGAACTTTGCTGACCGGACAGAGTGCGATCGTCGGCGGGCTTGAGCTTCTCGGTAATGTTGTTGAAACGGTGACTGGAACTGTTGGATCACTGGTGGATGCAACCGGAATTGGGCGAGTACTTGGCAGTACAAGTGGTGTTGTTGGGGATACCATTGACAGGGTGGCCATTACGGTAAAAGATGTTTCCAAAACAGCAGGTGATCTGTATTCTGATGCAGTGAAAAATGTTGAAAATGTTACTGAAAACGCTGCAACAGCAGTAGGTGATGCCGGAATGTCTGCATCCGAAACTGTTAAAGGTGTTAAAAACTCTATAAGTGGTAGAAAGTAAGCACACACGGCTCCACTACCCGGTAACCGTGATTTTGTTTGTGTTTTTTTCTATTTTAACGTAAATTGGTTCAAAGTTTCTATTTCCGTTTACTTGGTAAATTTCCAATAATTAAATTCCAAAAGGAGGAATTATGAGTGGAGGAGGCGTATTTACCGATATCCTAGCCGCAGCCGGTCGTATTTTTGAAGTGATGGTTGAAGGGCACTGGGAAACTGTCGGTATGTTGTTTGATTCTTTGGGTAAAGGTACCATGAGAATCAATCGTAATGCTTATGGTAATCTGGGCGGTGGCGGTGCAAGCCTTCGCGGTTCTTCGCCTGAAGTTTCCGGTTTTGCTGTGCCAACCAAAGCGATTGAGTCCAAATTCGCCAAGTAAGCATACAACAAACATGCAAGCTTAGAGGGCAGTGATAGCGTTGTGCTAACCACTGCCTTTTTTGTTTGAATCTGTATTTGCGGTGACAAGGCTTCGTTAATTGAGCGTCTGCTGTACAGTCATTTTATTGTTGTTCCACGATAATTAACCTCTTTTTTGAGTCAGCCTGCTTGCCGCATCTTAAGTCTGTTTCTACTGCTTGGAGTTTATCTGCATTTTGCTCTCTCGATGAAAGACAGTGCCCGGAAGCAATTCGGGTCGTTTGGGATGGGAGCCGTTGTATGCCGTATTCGTATTATTATATAATTTCCATTTGTTTTCATATTTTAAACATTTGAAATAGTGAAAAGGACAGGACTTTAGATGACTTCTATTTTTACGTATGTATCGGGGCATACAGAATTGGGCGATGTCACTGAATTTTTTCAAAAGAAACTGTTAAATCCCGGAGAACGTCCAATAGCATTTTTTGATGGGGTCTTTTATGAATCACATCAAGAAAGAGTAGGGAATATTGCCTTTCAGGACTACCTGATATATTCCGACAAGGCCGTGTATCTCTGGGCAAGGGGGGCGAACAAGGATTATCTCGATAGATTTACCTTGGGGGCGGTATCGATAAACTGCAGGAACAAAGACAACGATTTCGCCACCCTCAATCTTAGAATTAGAAGAGAGGGAAAAGAGCCTGTCTATGTGATATTCGACATGGTTGAAAGAGCGGAATCGGAAAAGATTATCGCCCTGCATACGATTATCGAATCCACTATCGAAAGTTCCCTTGGCAACAATTTCAGAGAAGAGCTTCCTGATGAGATAGCCGAAAAGATACTTACGTCGGCAGTGAATATCTGTCCTCCGGCTCCTCTTGCGTTTTCGCCACCGGCAGATCAAGTACAAGGGTCGGAAAAAAACAGTCAAATAGGTTACGGCCAGGACTTGCTTGAACAGTATAAAGCCTCGATCGGGTATACCCCGGAGGGACGAACTGCTCCATCGGCTGAAGGGATGCCATCCGCCGGACGGCCGTCCGGCGGGTCGAGAGGGTCGATGCCTCCAGGTATTCCGAAGGAGCTTGAAGGTATGCTGCCGACAGATCCTGAAGCGTTGAAGAGAATTGCCGGTAATTTGAAGGAGACCATCGGTGAGGCTCCGTTCAAGTTGCGAGATCAAGTGATGAAGGATCTTCAGCATGTTCCTAATGATGTTGCCACGATGCTTTCTGCAATCAATGAATTGATATCCAATATCGCCGATAATCCGAAAGCAGAGAAATTTGTCATGAATGCTATCCAAACGGCTGTCAAAAATGATGGTATTCTTGGCTCTGTCGGAAAAATGCTTAAAATGACCACCAGTTTTGGACCTATGGGTAAAAAAGGTTCAGCACAGCATTCTTCCGGTCATTCGGCAAGCGGTACTGCTCGTTCTGAAGAGCCAGGCGAGGGTCTCCCGGTTCCGGATGAAACAAGTGAACCGATTCGCCGCAAGAAAGTAAAAATACAAGCTGATAGTGAGATGGCCGGGGATTCCAATGCGTCACTTGATCAGGTATTGCATGATATGGAGACCGGTTTGCCCTCTGATTTTTCTGATTCGAGTGAAAATAAGCCGGAGGAGAGCATTCAGCGGAAAAAAGTTACAGTAGCGACGAATGAACAGGAGGCCACGGTTGATACAGATGCATCTCACAAGGCAGGTGCTCCTTCGACAGATGGTCAAGGAGAAAAGACGGTTCGGTCCAGGAAGATAAAAGTCAAAACAGAGGAAAGAGATGTTTCACCATCGGTTGAAGAGCAACTGAAGGAAGCGTTAAAAACTGTTGGTGAACTTGGAGACGTACCAGCTTCAGGTATTTTGGATGTCGGAGAAGAAGCAGATGCGAAGCGGAGAAAAATTTCTGTTCAGAGTGAGTCGGTTACGGATAATGAGTGTGAGAAGAGCCAGTCGAAAGTATACAGAACAATGGAATCAGAGCATGATAAGGATTGTACAGAGCCCGATGCACTATGTGCTACGCAAAAAAAGCCTACTGCAAATTCAAAGTCTCAAGGGCCTCTTAACAAATCTAAATAATCAAGATTTCATCCACACAACAGTTTTTCAGTACAAAACATGAGAATTATTCTTTATCTGGGTAAAGGCGGCGTTGGAAAAACGACAGTGTCAGCAGCTACTGCAACGGCAATTGCGCGTAGTGGTCAGAAAGTACTTATTATGAGTACCGATGTCGCCCACAGCCTTGCTGATGCACTTGGTGTCGAGCTTTCTCCCAAGCCCGTTGAAGTGGAGCAAAACCTCTTTGCAATGGAGGTCAATGTGCTTGAAGAGATACGTTCGAACTGGACCGAACTCTATTCCTACTTTTCTTCGATTTTGATGAACGACGGTGCAAATGAGGTTGTTGCCGAAGAGCTGGCCATTGTTCCTGGTATGGAGGAAATGATCAGTCTGCGATATATCTGGAAAGCTGCCAAGTCAGGTAACTACGATGCAGTCGTTGTCGATGCTGCACCGACCGGTGAAACCATGCGGCTGCTCGGGATGCCGGAATCCTACGGTTGGTATTCCGAAAAAATCGGTGGTTGGCATTCGAAGGCCATCGGTTTTGCGGCCCCATTGCTCAACCGGTTCATGCCCAAGAAAAATATTTTCAAGCTTATGCCGGAAGTCAATGAGCATATGAAAGAATTGCATGGTATGCTTCAGGATACAAGCATTACTACCTTCAGGGTCGTTGTCAACCCGGAAAACATGGTTATCAAGGAAGCGCTTCGTGTGCAGACTTATCTCAGCCTTTTCGGGTATAAACTTGATGCCGTTGTTGTCAATAAGATTCTTCCCAAAAATTCATCGGATGACTACCTATCGAGTCTTATCGCTCTGCAGCAGAAGTACTTGAAGGTTATTGACGATTGCTTTTATCCAATTCCTATATTCAAGGCATCGCAGGTCGCTCGTGAGGTTATCAAAACAGAGCAGCTGTATGCATTGAGTCAGGAGATTTTCAACGGGCATAACCCTTCGGAGGTGTTGTATAAGAACGACAAAACCCAGTTGCTTGAAAAAATCGATGGTAAGTATGTCCTGCGGTTGCATATGCCCAATGTTGAGATCACAAAGCTCAACGTCAATATCAAGGGAGATGAACTGCTTGTTGATATCAACAATTTCAGGAAAAGCATTGTGTTGCCGAATATCCTTGTCGGCAGGAAAACAGAGGGGGCTGATTTCGAGGAAGGGCACCTTAACATTACCTTTGCAAATTAACATTTCTTCCTGAGTGGGGGATAGGCTTGGCAAAGGCTCCGTTTTCGGAGCCTTTGTTGTTTCCCGAACCGAAGCTACCGTGTGCTGCCATGATGCTTCTGAAGCATATGGCCGCAAGGTTCGATGGTCGAATTGTCAGGGCATGCTTCGAGCAGTTCTGCCATTGTTTTTCCAAATACAGGATGTAGAGGGTTGTCGATATCGAGCAAAGGAAGGAGAACGAACTTTCTGTTGGAGATTTCGGGGTGAGGAATAGTGAGTGTTTCACGGTCGTATGCGGCATCGTCGTATAGCAATATGTCAAGATCGATTATTCGAGGTCCCCATTTCAGATGTTCGGCAGGTCGTCCCATGTGCGACTCTATTTTTTTGCAGAAAAAGAGAAGTGCATGGGGAGAGAGTGTTGTAAGCAGTTGAAAAACAGCATTGTAGAACCATTCCTGCTCAATTGAACCAAATGGTTCCGAATGGTAAATCCTGGATATTTTTCCAATCGATGTTTGGGGGAGTTCCTCAAGCATGTCGAGGGCACGTTGAAGATTTGCTGCACGATCTCCGATGTTGGACCCTACACCGATAAAGGCAGTGTGTTTTTCCTGGATTTGCTCCATGATATCGGTCAGGATTTTTTGGCAGTGTAAGCTGCTTCGGCGTAGTCGCAGACTCCTCCGATCGGTGGATTGCGTTTCCTGACTTTTATGGTGACACGGTCCAAAAGCGGGAAGTCATCCAAAAATCCCATTGCTATGGTGTAGGCCACGGCTTCGATAAGAAAAAATTTTTTTTGTGTCAGTACACTTTTGATCTTTTCGTAAACTATCCGGTAGTCTATTGTGCTGGTTATATCATCGCGTTGAGCAGCTTGACTGAAATTAAAATACATCTCGGCATCCACCTCATATTTTGAACCAACGAAATGTTCTTCCTTGTATACTCCATGATGGGCATAAAAAGTCAGATTAACGAGTTTAACACATGTAGCCGAGGAATCATTTTTCATAGCGTGTAAATTTTTTAAATAATGTTACGTATTAAGAAAATGCCGGCAAAACAATACTTTCAACAGGATGAGGTTACCGGGAATGTACCTCTTTGGTACCGGTATACGATTGTAAATGTCGGGCTATATCTGCCGTCTTGACCAGCAAAACAATATGATGAAAGAAAGGGACTTTAACGATTTTTTCGATCTGTGCAAATCGAGGGCCATCATGCAGGCACTTGAAGAAGATCGATATGACGGTGATGTGACAACACTGGCAACCATCGAGCCAGGGCTGATCGGGCATGGTGTCATCAGAGCCAAAGCTCCGGGGGTTGTTGCCGGGATAGCTGTTGCAGAGCAAGTGTTCCGAAGCATCGATCCGCAAGTAAACATCAGACGGGTTGTCGGTGACGGTGCAAAACTTGTTGAAGGTGACCTTGTTCTTGAAGTTGAAGGAACGGTTGCCTCACTGCTTGTTGCGGAAAGAACGGCACTTAACTTTATGCAGCGAATGTCCGGAATTGCAACACGAACCCGTTTGTTCGTTGAAAAGATTTTGCATACGGATGCTAAAATTCTCGATACCAGAAAAACAGCTCCAGGGTTGCGGTATTTTGACAAGGAAGCTGTGAAGATAGGAGGAGGACAGAATCATCGATTCGGACTGTTTGATCTTGTGCTTATCAAAGATAACCATATCGACGCTGCAGGTGGGGTTGTTCAGGCTATAGAGCGTGCCAAGCGTTACCTTTCGACAAATGGAACAGCCATGGAAATAGAGGCCGAGGTACGGTCGACTGCTGAGTTGCAAGAGGCTATCGGGGCTGAGCCTGATATTATCCTGCTCGATAATTTTTCGCTTGATGAGCTTTTTACGGCGGTTTCATTCGCTAGAAAGCAGGCGCCTTCGATCCAGCTTGAGGCTTCCGGCAATGTTGGGTTGCATAATGTGGTTCAAATTGCAGAAACGGGTGTCGATTATATCTCGGTAGGTGAGTTAACCCACAGTGTTACGGCTCTGGATTTGTCGATGGCCGTCCGGTTTACGTGATACTGAAGCGGATGCAGGAAGGATTTTAAAACGTTATAGGCCCTATATGATTATACGTTGCATATAGGACCCATTGATGATAATTGCTTATTCGTCGTGCTGTGGGAGCGGCTTACTTTCACCGTTTATGGTCACCGAAGACTTGATGATTCCATAAATCTTGTCTTTAAGAATAGTGTCGGTGATATAGTCTCTGAACTCGGTTGACAGATAGGTGTTTACTAAGTCGTCTGTCTTGAGTTCGGGGTTTTTCTGTGCTTCTTTTTCTGCATAAGCCTTTATATCGTCATCGGTAACCTCGAGCTTGTTCAGCTCGGCAATTTTCTGACTGATCAACATCCAGCGGGCATGTTTTTCTGCATTCGGACGGATCGATACCCGAAACTCGCTTTCATCCATGCTCGGAGGAAGGTTGCCTCCCATCTGTCGTTTAGCATTTTCAAGCAACATGTTTTCGAATGAGTCCACCATCGCTGACGGGGTTGGAACGGGATTTTCTTCAATGAACTTTGTCGAGATAGACTCAAGAAGATCCTGCTCGGATTTGTTGCTGAAGTGTTCTTCGAGCTGACCTCTGACATCTTCACGAAAATCATCGGTCGACTCGAATTTTTGCTTAGTGATTTCTTTGACCAATTCATCGTTCAGTTCAGGGAGCTCCAACCGCTTTACCTCTTTTATCGCGACTTCGTACCGGTATGCTTCTTCACCTTCTTTCTCGGGTTTGATATCGACGCTTACCGTTTCACCTGCTTTTTTTCCGAGCAGTGCAATATGGAACGGGTTGTCATCAGGAAGATATTCCAGGTTGAAATGATAGTTTTCGGTTTTCTGGTCTTCCAAAACATTTCCCGAGGCATCCATTTTTTCCAGGTCGGCAATAATAGTGTCTTTTGCTTCACAAGGCCCTTCAACCGGAACAAGAGTTCCGTGCCCTTTGAGTATAAGGTTTATCTCTCTTTCGACATCTTCATCACTGACGGTATATATGTCCTGGACAAACGAGTAGCTGCTGTAATCCTTGACTTCAAAATCGGGATGAATCTGGTAGGAAAGGGTGATGATAAGCTTGTCTTTGTCGAATGAATAATCCTGAAGTTCAGCCCGGCTTGCCGGCCTGATATTTTCAGCTTCGGATATTTCGACAAAGTACTTGGAGGCAAGTTTTTCAGTCACTGATGCTTCAATGGCCGGCCCCATAACTTTTTTTATCATGGCTACAGGAACATGACCTTTCCTGAACCCTTTGATTTCAATGTTCTTTCTTGCTTTGTCTATTTCATGATCTATTTCGGGAGTGAATTCCTCAGCTGAAAGTATTATTTCAAGCTTCTGTTCGGTGTCGCTGACGTTAGTGATATTTTTTTGCAATGCGGTATTCTCTGAAAGTTTATACAAAAACAAAAGGCACCTCAAAGAACAGGTAATTCTTAGAGGTCCCTATAAATGTTATGAATATACGATTAATTCCTGACTTTTCATCTATCGCCCACTTCCCGTTACCAATCATCTGTCGGCTTATCCTGCATCCGACTCATAGATCAGAGTTGAGGCATCGGTGTCCATTTGCAAATATTCGGCAGCTTGCCCCAGATCTTCACTGGTGACTTTCTCTATTCCCGCGAGTTTTTCTTCAAGTTCGATGGTGTTGCCAAAGTAAAAAATATCTCTTGCCGCTTTTGACATTTTATGCGTCATTTTTTCCATTTCCATGACAAGCTCACCTCTGAGCTTGTTTTTTGCTGCTGAAAGTTCTTTTCCGGACACCTCTGAAAGAGTTTCGGCTTTCAATATTCCTTGTATGATTCTCAGCGTCTGACCGGTATTTTCTGGATCGGTACCGGCATAGATGTTCAACAATGTTGTATCCTCGAAAAAAGTGAGCGAGGAGAAAGCATTGTATGCAAGCGCATTTTTTTCTCTCAGTTCGAGATTGAGCATGGAGCTCATACCTCCGCTGAGTATGGTGTTGAGCAGGAGAAGGCCGTAGAAAAAGCGGTCGTTGCGCGGTACGGCTCTGCCATGGAGTACGTGGGTTTGAAAGAGTGGTTTTTTCTGGCGGGTGAAAAAAGTGTTGTAATCTTTTTCACTGAAGGTTCTGACGCATGAAAGAGGTTGCCTGCTGGTATACATACCGGAGAAACTTTTTTCGGAATGCAGCATAACCTCATCATGAGGCATATTGCCAACGACAGTGATGAGCATGTTTTTCGCAGTATAATGTCGGCGCATGAACGCTCGCAGTGCCTCTGTCGTTATGTTTGCGACTGATTGTTCCGTACCGAGAATCGATGGACCCAGGGAGTGTTTGGGAAATGCGAGGTCGTCAAACTGATCGAAAATGAGTTCTTCCGGTGAGTCGTTAATACCGTGAATCTCTTCGATAACCACCTCTTTTTCCTTTTCGATTTCGTCTTCGGGAAAAACAGGGTTACAGACGAGGTCGGCTAAAAGATCAAAGGCAAGTGCACCGTGTTCTTTAAGACAGCGGATGTAAAGGCAGGTATTTTCCTTTGTCGTATAGGCGTCGATATATCCTCCAACCTGTTCGATGCATCGGGCAATGGTTATGTAATCTCTTGAATGTGTGCCTTTAAATACAGCATGTTCGAGGAAATGGGCCAGTCCACTCATGCTTGCAGGATCTTCCCGTGACCCTGCATTGGTCCATATACCCACTGCTATACTGTTTACATAAGGGACATGGTTGCTCGAGACATGTAAGCCGTTGGAAAGGCGGTTTTCGACGAACGGACCGTTTGATAGTAGTTGTGTGTTATCGCGCATCTGCATGAGTCTTATTGTCATGTTCCAGGTTGTTCGTCGGTGTCTTTCCAGTGAGGGGGCCCGATGGATTTGTTATCACTATAAAACAATATAAAACGGTTCCATGTTGCTTGATTTGAATGCAATGTAATTTTTCTTCTTATTTTTAAGAACAGAAACTATTTGGATGTGAATAAGTTGTAATAACTGGGATATTGGATACGGAGAAACGTATTGTATTGGTTACCGGTGCAACGGGCTATATCGGGTCGCAGGTGGTATATGCTCTGCAGAAGCTCTGTGGCGATACGTTGCATATCAGAGCTTTGGTGAGGCCGAGTTCGGATATTTCCGTTCTGTCGGGTCTGCCTGTAGAAATTGTACGGGGAGATATATTGAATCCAGTGTCACTGCACGAACCGTTTCTCTCTGCAGAAGCGGTGTTTCACTGTGCAGGGCTTGTGGCTTATTCAAAAAACTACCGCCGTGAACTTCATGATACCAATGTTACCGGGACTGCCAATGTGGTCAATGCCTGCCTGCAGAAAGGCGTGAATCGCCTTGTATTGACCAGCTCCGTTGCCGCATTGGGAGTGAAGGATGGTGGTGAACCGGCCGATGAAGAGACAGCGTTCAGTGATTGGCAGCATCGGATTGCTTACATGAAGTCGAAGCGCCTTGCGGAGATGGAGGGAGAGCGTGGCATTGCAGAGGGGCTGGATGTCGTCATGGTAAACCCCGGGGTTGTCATAGGCCGAAGCGAAGGTTTTCCTGCTTTTACCAACAGCGCTTCGAAAGCTTTGAAGCGTATTTATCAGGGCAGGATCCCGCTATATCCTTCCGGTGGTATCAGTCTCGTTGATATTTGGGATGTAGCCCGGGCTCATCTCGAGGTTTGGAGCAAAGGAAAAAGAGGCGAACGGTATATCATTGTATCTGAAAACCGGTCATACGGAGAGCTGTTCGCCATGATCCGTGAGCTGCCCGGAAGCAATATGAGATTCGCTGTTTCTGCTGTTGAGTCTCTCTATGGAATTGTTGGGGGGGGAGGTGAGCTGTTTGCCCTGTTGACGGGGAGAAGGCCTTACATCAGTTTCGAAAGTATGCAGCTTGCCAGGCGAAAGCTGTATTATTCGAACAGAAAGTCTGTCGGTAAGCTCGGGATGTCATACCGTCCGGTAAGAGATATAGTGCAATCAATTGTCGGTTGAAATTTTTTGAAAGCGAAGATTATACCAATGGAAGCAAAAAAAACAGTACAGGCAAAAAAAGAGACGGATCCGGCAAAACTCAAGCAGTTGAGTATTGCCATGGAGACGCTTGAAAAGCAGTTTGGTAAAGGTGCTATTATGCGTCTGGGCGACAAGGGGGCCGTAATGCCTGTACAGGTGGTTTCCACCGGCTCGATCGCTCTGGATTTTGCACTGGGAGTCGGTGGATTTCCCAGGGGAAGGGTTACGGAAATATATGGACCGGAATCCTCCGGAAAAACCACGCTTGCACTTCATGCGATTGCGGAAGCCCAGAAAAACGGTGGTATTGCCGCTATTGTCGATGCTGAACACGCTTTTGACCAGACCTATGCGAAAAAGCTCGGGGTTGATATCAGCGCTCTTTTGATCAGTCAGCCGGAATCAGGTGAGCAAGCTCTTTCAATTGTTGAAACGCTGGTGCGAAGCGGTGCGGTCGATATCGTGGTTGTTGATTCCGTTGCGGCGCTTGTTCCACAGGCGGAGCTCGAGGGAGAAATGGGAGATAGTGTTATGGGATTGCAGGCCCGTTTGATGAGCCAGGCATTGAGAAAGCTGACGGGCGCTATCTCGAAGTCCAGCTCGGTCGTTATTTTTATCAACCAGCTTCGTGACAAGATAGGGGTGGTGTATGGCAACCCCGAGACCACGACTGGTGGAAAAGCACTCAAGTTTTATTCATCGGTTCGTCTCGAAATACGCAAAACTGCACAGATCAAGGACGGTGCGGAAATTATCGGTAACCGTACCAAGGTAAAAGTGGTCAAAAACAAAGTTGCCCCACCTTTTAAAACGGTCGAATTTGATATTCTGTACGGAGAGGGGATATCCATGTTAGGAGAGTTGATAGATCTGGCTGTTGAATTCGGTATCGTTAAAAAGTCAGGAGCCTGGTTCAGTTATGAGTCGGAAAAGCTTGGCCAGGGCAGGGAAGCCGTAAAAAGAGCTTTGCGCGAGGATGCCGATCTGACCGGGAAAATCCAGCAGCAGGTAAGAGAGATTATGCAGCCTTTCACCGGAACAGGAAATGGTGAAGCTTAACTGAAGAGATGAGAATAGGCAAGCTGCACATAGAGCGTCCGGTTATTCTCGCTCCTATGGAAGACGTTACGGACAGGTCTTTCAGAAAAATCTGCAAAAGGTTCGGAGCCGACGTTGTCTATACTGAATTTATCAGTGCGGAAGCGCTTCGGAGAGGGGTCGAGAAATCCGTACAGAAGATGCTGTTTGAGGATTACGAACGCCCTGCGGTCATTCAGATTTTCGGGAACTCCGAGGAAGCTATGGCTGAAGCGGCTGTTATTGCAGCATCGTACGCTCCGGATTATCTTGACATCAATTTCGGGTGCCCTGCGAAAAAGGTTGCCGGCAAAGGTGCTGGCGCAGCTTTACTCAGGGAGCCTGAAAAAATGGCCCGCATCGCTGCATCGGTGGTGAAAGCCGTATCGATTCCCGTGACGGTGAAAACCCGGATTGGCTGGGACAGGGAATCGATCAATATTCTGGATATCATTCCAAGGCTCGAGGACGCAGGCATCGGGGCGATAGCGGTTCATGGCCGTACAAGAAGCGAGATGTACAAGGGAACTGCGGATTGGGACTGGATTGCCAGAGTGAAAGAGCATGCAAGGATTCCGGTTATCGCCAACGGTGATATCTGGTCGGCCCGGGATGCTCTCGCCATGTTCAATCATACGGGTGCTGACGGTATCATGATCGGTCGTGGATCTATCGGTAATCCTTTTATTTTCAAGCAGGTCAAGGAACTTCTGCAGGGTGGTTCCGTGGTGACATTTCCCGGTTTCAGCGACAGGATAGCTGTGGCTATCGAGCATCTTCGGCTTTCTGTCGAATGCAAGGGGGAAAAATACGGAACGCTTGAGATGAGGAGGCATTACGCTACATATCTGAAGGGGTTACCGAAGGTTTCACGTGTAAGAGACCGACTTGTACGAGAGAATAACTGGCAACATGTGATCGAGATACTCAGGGATTACGAAACCGATTGTGAGCGGTATGCGAAAGAGGGAAAAATACGGGAGTACGCGGAGTATCTTAATGATCATTCGAAACGGCTGGTCCTGAAGTGAGGGAAAGAAGAAAAACAGGTTCGGTAGCTTGATGGCGGGAAATGTAAAAGAGAATAACAGAGAAATTTTTGTAAATCCTGTAGGGGTTTCACAAGGACTATAAAAGAAAAGGATGTCATTCGTCTTTTAACTCGTTGGAGAGTTTGACACGTTTACTAATCACACAATTATAGACAGAGCATAATGAGTAGTAAAGAAAAAGCATACAGTGTGGCGATTCTGGGGGTAACCGGGCTTGTGGGCAGAACCATGCTGGATGTGCTTGATGAGCGTGATTTTCCGGTGCGGGAAATTATCCCTCTGGCTTCCGAGCGGAGCCTGGGCAGGGAAATAAAATTCAGGGGGAAGACGTTTCTTACCGAGGTACCGACTTCTGAAGCTTTCAGCCGGGCGGATATCGCGTTATTTTCAGCCGGAGCCGGAGCAAGTCGGCAGTGGGCGGCGGTTGCAGCGGATTCAGGTGCGATTGTTATCGATAATTCTTCTGCATTTCGCATGGACCCCCATGTGCCGCTTGTTGTACCTGAAGTCAATTCCGAGGCGATTTTCGGGTTGGACGGGAGTCCCTGTAAGATTATTGCAAACCCTAACTGTTCGACCATTCAGATGGTGGTGGTTCTCAAACCGCTTCATGATAAGTTCCGTATCCGGCGAGTGGTTGTTTCAACCTATCAGTCTGTAACCGGCAAGGGGAAAATTGGGCGTGACGCTCTCGAGGAGGAGTTGGCAGGCAGGATACCCGAATCATTTGTTCATGTTCATCAGATCGCTTTCAATGCCGTGCCGCATATCGATGTGTTTCAGGAGAACGGTTATACCAAAGAAGAGATGAAGATGGTCAACGAGACGCGTAAAATCATGGGCGACGAGTCTCTGAGCGTTTCGCCGACAACCGTTCGTATTCCGGTATACGGCGGGCACGGAGAGGCCCTCAATATCGAATTTGATAACGATTTCGATATCGAGGAGCTCAAGGGACTGCTTTCGGGTGCTCCTGGGATCGTTGTTCAGGACGACCCTTCGGCAAATGTGTATCCCATGCCGCTCTCTTCCTATGAAAAGGACGAGGTTTTTGTGGGCCGGATACGACGGGATTTCTGGCATCCCAATACGCTGAACATGTGGATCGTAGCCGACAATTTGCGTAAGGGTGCAGCGACAAATGCTGTTCAGATCGCAGAAAAACTTGTTGGAAGGTTATGACGTTTTTTTATCGTAAAGGTTGATGAACGCTGCGCTCAGCGCTTTCAGCTCTATCGGTAAGCTGCAGGAGGAGCGAACGTTGTTCTCCATGGCGTACAGGTTGACAAGGTTCAGAGGGGAAAGCGTTGTTCCTGCTGCATCTGATATTTGTTCGGCAAGAGGCTTGTCGAGGGCGAGATTTCCGGTAATATAGATCGGACGTTGCTTGTATTGCGGGTTTGTCATCAGTTCCCGCAATACAAAATATTCCGCATCGTTTTGATGATTGAGCCGCCAATAGCTGAAATGTTCGAGTTCACCGTTACTGCCGGCAGAAAACGTCGCATATTCATGTTCGATTTCCAGAAGGACAAACGGTTGAAACGTTGCTGCAACACTTCGGATTATCGGTTTGAGGTAGAGTGTTGCGTTACTGATTGAACAGAACGCTCTCAGCCTGTGACGCACTATGCCGAAAAGAGCGTCTGGGTAATAAAATACCAGGTGTTTGCGGACAGGCTGCTGTTGCAGGTTGAGCGTGTACGGGATGTTGTCATGCATGTATTCCCCCGGTTTGCTCAACAGAAAGCCGGCTTCGGCTCTGCAATGAGAGTCGAAAGTTGTATCGGAAATGTTTTTGGGAAAAACTGTGTCGAGCGGGAAAAAACAAGGTGTATGAATGGAAAGAACTACGGTTTCAATCTGTTTTTTTCTGAGAAACGATGCAAGCTTGCCTAACGCTTTATCTCCGCCTGTACCGTTGTATGCCGAGGTTCCCGTACGTATTGTTTTGCATTCCCTGATCGAATAACCACCATCTTCATCATAGGTGACGCTTGCGATTGCAGTTGAATTCACATCAATTGCGCATGCATGGCAGTTCATATTCATTTAATCGAGGATGAGGTGCTGTTTCAAGGTTTCCATTCTTCTCTTGCCTATGCCTTTAACTTCCAAAAAATCCTGAAATCTTTCAACTCTTTCCTGTTTTGATTTTCTAAATGTGATCAGTCTGCTTGCAAGAACACTGCTTATGCCAGGAATCGAGCTGAGTTCCTCGACTGTCGCGCCTGAAAATACAATTTTTCCCGAGTCGGCAGCATCAGCTGATGACATTTTCTGCGATAAACCGATATGGTCGGCCTGTAAGCCTTTTTCCGCCAGGCTTTTTTCAAAGAGCATCGCTTCTCTCAGAAGGCTGTCCACTTTGGCATCGGTGAAATACGGGGTCTGTTCTTTTGCCTCGAACAGGGCGGCTTTTTGAAATGAGCGGCTGCCGTTGACAATAATACCGAGAACAAAAGACAGCAGCAATAAAGATACAACGGCTACCTCCGTTCGGGTCATGCTGAGCATGACGGCTATTTTATCCCGAAAGTTCATATAAAAACCCTCTTGACCCTTGAAGAAACAGCGCAGAGGATTTCATAGCTGATTGTTCCTGCAATTTTTGCAAGATCTGCAGCAGACAAGCCGTTCCATCCAAAAAGCACAGCATCGTCACCCACACGAACGTTGCTGTTTTTTCCAAGATCGACCATCGTTTGATCCATGGTGATCGTGCCAACCTGTGAACAGGGATTCCCTCGAATGAAAACTTTGGCTCTGTTCGACAACGTTCTCTGATAGCCGTCTGCATAACCTGCAGAAATAGTGGCTATTTTGCATCGGGACGGAGCGGTCCACTGACGGTTGTAGCTGATGGTTGTTCCGGTTTCCACATCTTTTATGAAAATCACTTTGGCGCGTAACTCCATTGCCGGTTTCAGATCGATCATGTTTTGTACGCTCTCGTCGGGGGGGTAGCCGTATAGCATTATCCCGGGCCTTACCATATCAAGGCAGGCATCTTTACGGCAGAGTAAGGCTCCGCTGTTTGCCGCATGTTTGCAAAGGTTTCTTTTTGCATGGTGCTCGAATTCCGAGCAGACTTCTGTAAATGTCCTAATTTGCCGATCGGCAAAATCGTCTGTTTTTGTGCTTTGGGCAAAGTGTGTATAGGCTCCCGTGAGCTGAAGGTGGGGGGTCTGTTCTACGGCTTGAAGAAGGTTGCAGGCAGCTTCAGGTGGTATGCCCAGCCTGCCCATTCCGGTATCGATTTTTACATGAACCTTCAGCGGCATGTTATATGATGATGCTATGGATTCAGCCGTACGTAGCGTGTCAAAATCACAGATGGTTGCTGTGATATCATGCTGCAGATAGAGGGGAAGGTGAGATGGAAGGGGTGAGCAGAATGCAAGGATCGCAGCGTTCCGGGAAACTGCGCTCTGTTTTCTGAGGTGCACGGCTTCTGTAATGTTTGCTACCCCGAAATCACTGACACCGAGACTTTCAAGGGTTTTCGATATATGCAGGGCACCGTGTCCATACGCATTTGCCTTGACGATGCCCATAATGCGGCATGTATCTGTGATTCGCTCCTGTATCTTTCGAAAGTTATGTATGAGGTTGTTCGAAGAAATCATTGCTGCAGCAAGGTGCTCTTCGGGGAGAGTGCTTGTGCAGGGAGTGGCTGTTGTATCCGTTGTCAATGGAGTATTCGGTGTGAGTGGACAGGTTTGCCGTGCATAGAGAATTCAGCCGCGTCTTTTGGATTTCTCTCTTGTATTACCAGGTCCTGACAATTGTGTGCAGGCTTCCCCAAAAATCGAAACTCTCCGGTTTTCTCGCGTGACTTGCTGTACTATCGAAACGTTCATGGCCTGTAATACGAGGTATTCTTTAAGGTAAAAAACATATTTTGTTCTTGTTTTTCAAGTCCATTACATTGTAAAGGCGCACTTCGTCTTTAATATCAAATCAACTCCCGCTACCGTATATGTGGCAGCAAAACATTTTTTCAAGGACAGACAGCACCCCGATGGTGCTGATCAATCGTTCGACCCGACACATCAAGCCACGCATTATGGCGAAAGTGGAGTTTCTGAATCCCTCCGGAACACATTACTGTCGTGTTGCGAACTCAATTGTCGATCATGCCGAAAAGGAGGGGCTTGTAAAGCCAGGTATGACACTTGTCGATTGGACCTATGGATGTAGCGGTATCGCCCTTGCAATGGCTGCCGTGACGCGAGGGTATAAAATATTGCTTGTTGTGCCCGATAAAATTTCCCGGGAAAAACAACAGGTGCTCAAGGCTCTGGGGGCTGAAATCGTCATTACCCCCTCCGATGCTCTTCCCGGTGAACCGAGGAGTTGCGTGAATGTTGCGGAAAATCTTGTTCGGAACATTCCGCATGCTTTTTTTGCCAATATGTATGAGCATGAGCGTAACCGCAATGTGCATATAGAGGAAACCGGCCCTGAAATCTGGGAACAGACCGAAGGCGGAGTTTCCCATCTTTTTGTTCCGGTTATTTCAGGAGCGATGATAGCGGGACTCGGCCGTTTTCTGAAAGCCAAACGTCCCGATATCAAAATTATAGGTGTCGAACCCGAGGGTTCAATCTACCGTGAATTGCTGCATTCAAGCCGTGCAGGTAAAGCAGCTGCTTATGAGCTTGAAGAGATCGGTGGCTTGTGGGAGTCGAAATACTGGGATGCTTCCGTTATTGATGATATTGTCCAGGTTAACGACAGGGATGCGTTGAATTGTGGCCGTGAGCTGTTGCGTACCGATGCGCTTTTTGCAGGTGGGGCTTCCGGTGCGGTACTTTTTGCCGCGATGAGAGCAGGTGCTCTTCTGGATGAAAGTGCGCAAATCGTCGTTATTCTGAGTGATTATGGGGGCTACTATCTCAGTAAGATGTACAATGACGAATGGATGAAACAAAAAGGGTTTTACAGGAAAGCTTCTTCCCTGAAAGATGAAATTACAGCCGAAGGAATTGTCGGTCTCAAAACCCGAAAGGAGCTAATCTGTGCTCATCCTGAACACACTCTTTCCGAGGTTTTTGAAATGATGCGTCAGCATGATGTATCCCAGGTGCCGGTAGTATCCTATGGCACGGCAATCGGAAGCATCAGTGAAAATAAAATTCTGTCCATTCTGATCGAGAATGACGAAGCGATGAATTCCAAAGTTGTCGGTTACATGGAACAGTCTTTTCCAGTATGCAGCTCGGATGCAACCATTTCCGAACTATCCGAAAAGCTGCAGGAAAGCACTTCCGGAGTTCTGATCACCCTTTCGGATGGAAGTTTTCAACTGCTTACCAGATCCGATTTGATCGAGGCACTAACACATAAATAGCATGTTGTCAAATCAAACCATAGACACTATAGAAGAGTCATACCGGACTTGATACGGCATCCGTAGGGACTTTCGCCAAAAGACGGATTTCCCTGGTCAAGTCCGGGGATAACAACCGTGAGGGGCAGCTGAACTACAAACGATCGTCTGTTCAAAACATGAAAAATGGCACCCTTTTGAGATTGCTTACCAGCGTTGCAAGTGCCGTATTGTTTATGTTGTTATATATACATGAAATGTAATGGGTTACGTCTTTCATTCTAATTATGTAGTTGTTTTTTTGGGGAGATTTACTTATCTAAGCAATCCTAAACGCATATTACCAAAATCACTATCTATTTGGTGCTCTGAACATAACCGTCCAATTTTTCATTTTCCATAAGGAAACATGGTATAAACAGGTATGGCTTCCGAAAAGACTGTAAATACTGAGCGGCAGGCGCCGGTAGTTGAATCGAAAAAAAGACAATATATCCTTGAGGGGAAGATAAAGCCCTGTTTTTGCGAAGGCTGTGAAGAGCTGACCGAAAAGGTTTTTGTCGGTGAATGGAAACCAAGCGATAAACCGAAGAATTATGATGTTCTCGGCACTTCCACCTCGAAAAAATCCGAAAAGAAAAAAACAGAGGAAGGCGAGGTACAGTCCGCTGCCGAGAACCAGTACTGGATAAGGTGTGCATCATGTAATCAGGTGTATTTGCTCAAGGAGTGGCAGATTCAGATAGATAAGGAGTTGAATCTTCAGGAACTTAATCCTGAAGATTGTCAGTTGTATTCTCCTCATGGCATCTATGCTCAGGGAGACGCTGTTTACCACAAGTCACTTGATGAGGTGGGGGTTGTCCGCGAAAAAAACGCTACAGGAAGTGGTGCCCATGTCATTATTGTGGAGTTTATCAAAAGCGGAAAAAAACAGCTGCTTGAAAATGTACAGGTAAGCCAGGGTAAGCCTGGCCAGAACGAGTCCCTGACGGAAATTTTAAAACTGAAATTAAAACGATAACAAATACTTGCAAGGAGGTGAAAAAGTTGGTAAGCGTACAGTCGAATGATAACGAGTCTATTGACAAAATGCTCAAGCGCTTCAAGAAAAAATATGAGCGTGCCGGTGTTTTGAAGGAGTTTCGTAAGAAAGCATATTTTGTAAAACCTTCAATTGAAGGCCGTTTGAAACGTTCAAGGAGTAAGCGCAGAGCTCAAAGAGCGAACGAAGAGCGTAATTCCTGATCGGAGATAATCAGGATATGATAGGTAAAGCAGCTCCTTTGGGGGTTGCTTTTTTGTTTAATCAAGTTGGAGTTCATGAAAATCTATAAAGGAGAAGTCAGTACCCTCCCGCCGGATAAATCAATATCTCACCGAGCCGCACTCATAGGTGCAATAGCAAAAGGGACCACCGAAATATCGAATTTTTCAGCTGGTTTCGATAATCAGTCAACGCTTGGCGTGCTACAGGCTTGTGGTATTACTGTGAGGCAGGAAAAAATAACCAAGGATAACGGAACTGTTGTCAGGAATGTTGTTATTCATTCGAACGGTTTATGGAGCTTCACCAGGCCGCAAAGTGAGTTGATGTGCGGTAACTCGGGTAGTACTATGAGGATGTTTGCCGGAATTCTTGCCGCTCAGCCTTTTGAGAGCGTTCTGGTTGGGGACAGCTCTTTGATGAAGCGGCCGATGCACCGTGTTGCCGAACCGTTACGTTTGATGGGGGCGGAAGTAACGCTTTCTCCAAAAAACACCGCTCCGGTTGTAATAAAGGGGTCTGCTGAACTGC
Source organism: Prosthecochloris marina (assembly GCF_003182595.1). Classification (NCBI taxonomy): domain Bacteria; kingdom Pseudomonadati; phylum Chlorobiota; class Chlorobiia; order Chlorobiales; family Chlorobiaceae; genus Prosthecochloris; species Prosthecochloris marina. The sequence goes on along the minus strand of NZ_PDNZ01000002.1, from coordinate 163,384 downwards.
GGCCGTTACGGTATGAGTTACAAGTTCCTTCTGCACAGGTGAAATCACTTGTGGCTTTTGCTGCCCTGCATGCAGATGGAGAAAGCTGTATTGTCGAGAATCTCTGCTCGAGAAATCATACGGAGGTTATGCTCGGGCTGCAGGTTAAAAAACTCTCCGAAGATAAGAAGGAGATTATTGTTCCCGGCCGGACGAGTGTTGCAGCAAAACCTTTCCATATTCCGGGAGATCCTTCGGCAGCATGCTTTATTATTGCTCTTGGTCTCTTGAGTCCCGGTTCTGAAATTCTTCTTCGCGATGTCTGCCTGAACCCCACACGTACCGGTTATCTCACTGTTCTCGATGAGGCCGGGGCGGAAATTCAGCTGGAAAACATTCGTCTGGCAGGAGGAGAGAAGATAGGGGATATTCTGGTCAGATACAGCCCGTCCATGAATCCGCTCAGGATAAGTGATCCGGCTCTGGTTGCAAATGTGATCGATGAAATACCGATGCTCGCAGTGCTTTCGGCATGTGCCACTGGCGAATTTGAGTTGCACAATGCAGCTGAACTTCGTGGGAAGGAAAGTGACAGAATCAGCGCGGTGGTCAACAACATGGAGCGTCTCGGATTTGTTTGTGATGAATATGCCGATGGTTTTGCCATTACCGGCCAAAGCAATACAGTGAATGGTGTGGTGCCCATCGAGAGCTACGATGACCATCGTATAGCGATGAGCTTTGCGATAGCCGATAAAGTACTTCCTGCAGAACTCGAAATTTCAGATTCCGAGGTTATCGGCGTCTCTTTTCCAAAATTTTTCGAGATCATCGAGAGTCTGGAGCACTAACTGGTTGTCATGCTCCTGACCCGATAAGCCTGAGGTGTTCGAGCAGATGGGCATTGAATCGGTCGGGCTGTTCCATGTTCGGAAAGTGCCCTGCTTCCGGTATGAGATGCAAGGTTGATCCGGGTATTTGTCTGTGCATGGATGCTACAACCGATGGAGGAGTCAGTTTGTCATCTTTGCCGGCAATGAACGTGACCGGGCAGGTAATGGTAGCAAGAGATTCGACGGAATCAGCCCTCGAGGCAATTGCCTGCATTGTTGCTGCTATGGTGTCACCAGACTGTTTTGTGACGATTCGTTTGAATAAATCGACCACATCCTGCTTTTTTGTATAGGTTTCGGGGGAGAATACATTCGACAGCATTCTGGAGACAGCTTCATCAGGGCCATGTGTTCTGACAGCGGCGATAAAGTCACGGCGGTTGGCAAGAGCGTCCTCGTTATCCTGTTCCGCCCTGGTGTCGCAAAGTACCATTGAAGAAACTTTTTCCGGAAACATCTGCCATAGCTCGAATGCCTGGTACCCGCCCATCGAGAGCCCCACGACAGTTACTCTCTCGATGTGCAACATCGAGAGTAATGAAGAAATTTCTTCGATGTAATCACGAAAATTCCAGCTTTTTTTTTGTGACGAACCTTCAACACCGAACACATCAGGAGCAATAGCGGGAATTCCTCCTGTTTCAAGTGCAGAGAGCTGAGATGCCCACATTTCGGATGAAAGCGGAAAAGCATGCAGCAGAAGTACTGTACAAGCCGAAGAGGCTGTGGAATCAAGATGGATGCTTTTGTAGCTCAGCATGACATTGTTTTTTGGGGTGTCTTTTTTATCCGTGCGGGTCACTTGACTTAGTGTGTCCGCCACCGCTTTTCGCCTGATTTTTTATTTCCTTGAGAATGGTGTTTGCATCGTTGAGGATCTTGCGGGCTTCGTCTCTCGCATTTTCTATGATCTCTTTCGAGCGTTCTCGTGCTTCGTTGTCATAGATTTCACCATTTTCATCGACGTCGTAAAATTCAGCTGCCTTGTCGCTTGCCATGTCAAGGGCTCGACGCAGTTTACCGGTGATTATCCGTTGTGTTTCCTGTCCTTTGTCCGGGGCAAAAAGCAAGCCCATGACGGTTCCGATGGCCGCACCGAGAGCAGCGCCGTAGAATAGTCCCTTATAGTAGTTGTCCTGATTGTCCATGCTGCATTTATTTAATTGACTGGCAAGGCACCGCGGTTTTAAAAAAGCGGTTGTAATTATGGCTTTTGTGTTGTTCGGGGTGCCCTTTTGCTTTTTAATTTAAAAAAATAAGTATGAAGAGACGACTACTGTATATCATCCTTCATGCAGTATTTCCAATATCATGTCTTTGTTTTCCAGTATTCTCTCGCAGAGATTTTCCTGGCAGACAAGTCTGAACTTTTTTGTGTACCGTTCAAACGAGAGGATAAAGTCCGAGAGGAATACCGATTCGCCGAAATCGTCGAATCGGATATAACGTTCCCGAGTCGCACGGGAATCATTCAGGTGTTCATATCGGGTAGGAAAGATCCTGAGTTCACGAAGATCGGCGTAATCAAAAACATCTTTGAGTGAGGGCGGGTCGATAAGTATTTCATGGCCCTTCAGCCTGAGAGCGTAGTGCTTGTTGAGCATCTTGCAGATCTCAATTTCCTTTTTCTTGCGAAGGTTGTGGTTGGTTGTATAGGCGAACATCCAGGTGACAGGCTCATTTGCCCCGTTATGATAGGGGCAAAGCGTAAGAGAGCGTTTGTATATTTTTCTTTGTATGATGCTGTGCAGGAGTTCGCCCGATGGAGGCCATGACGAGGAATGGAGACGCGTGAGCTCATGGAGCACCTGGTCATCGGAATTATCGTAAAAAAGCGTTCTTAGCTTTTCAGGTGAAATTGCTGATTCATCGACTGCATCCTGGAGCATTCTACGCAACATGACTGCAAAGGTGCGGCTGGTATGGTGCCAGTAGACATTGCGCATCATCATGTATTTGGTGAAAAGCAGGCTTTCGAGAGGTGCGATACCTTTTTCGGTAATGGCGAAACGTCCCCGTCCAGGGTCGGGGACGAAGGACTCGATAAGCCGTTCGATATCGATGCTGCCGTAAGGGATGTTGCAGTGATGGGCGTCTCGCATCAGATAATCCATTTTATCGGGGTCGAGTGTGCCGCTTATCAGTTTTTTAAACCTGCCGGATCCTTTTACCGCGATAATATCTGCAACTTCATGAGGATTGACCTGCCATTGGTCTTCAAGGATTTCCGCTATGGATGAAAAACCGTCATGGTGTTCAAAAAGAAATCTCTCGATCAAGGACTCATGAGCGTTGAAGACAGGTTTGTTTCGATATACAGGAGCTTGTTCTTCAAGAACATGCGCGTGCGGGTAGTGCCCGATATCATGAAGCAGGGCGGCAGCAAGAAGAAGTTTGCAGGTGTGGTCATCGAAAATAAGGGCATCTCCCTGTAAACTTTCTGCAAGGGGATTGGTTACAATCCTTTGCAGAATAAGTTTCATGAGATGATAGACACCGATAGAGTGCTCGAAACGGGTATGATTTGCTCCGGGGTAGACTTGCTGGGCAAACGAAAGTTGTCGTATACCTTTCAGGCGAAGAAAGGTAGGATGCGCCAAAATCTTTTTTAAAGGTGTATTGAGTGGAATATGGCCCCATACAGGGAGCCGAATAAACCCCCCATCTGAGCAAAAAAGCAAGTTATCGGAAATCATGAAGGGTTATTGTTGCATTATACTGTCGAGGTCGCGGGATGTTCTTCGGTTTTCAGGTGTAATGTACAGACTTTTCGAAAATGATGACCGTAGATGCTAAGCGTTATCGCCAGGGACAGTGATTGATGCTGCTTGAAAAGTGTCCAGATGAGCATTTTCCAGTAATGAAACCGTTCTTTGCCGATGACTCCAAGAACCACCATGGATCGAAAAAGAGCAACCAGTTGTCCAGGGCGGAAACGGGATTTTGACTTCGGTGGTTTGTATTCGATCAACAGTGTTTTGATTCTGCGGTAATAGTTTTTCGGGGAATACAGATAATTCATCATATCTCTGTACCCCTTACGGAGCGTTTCAATATCCATTTTTGGAACAATGTTCGTGGTATTATCAACATTGTCACCGCTTGAACTGCTCAAGAGCCTGCCTTCGGTTTTCATTCGCTCATACAGCTTTGTGCCCGGTAGGGCCTGTAACAGTCCGACCATGGCGGTAACGATTCCGCTGTTCTGGATGAATTCTATCTGCTGCTGGAAAATAGAGGGGGTATCGGCATCGAACCCGACGATGAACCCTCCCTGTACCTCGAGTCCTTTGCGCTGAATTCGCTTGATGTTCGCAAGCATGTCTCTTGATGTGTTGTGTTGTTTTCCACATGCTTCCAGAGCCGAGTGATTGGGCGTTTCAATGCCGATAAAGACCTGATTGAACCCGGCTTTGACCATAAGATCCATGAGCTCCTGATCATCGGCAATGTTGATCGAACACTCAGTGTAAAACTTGGTTGTCGCTTTTTTCGACTGCTGCCATTCGATAAGCTTGGGTAGAAGATCCTTTTTCAGATAAGACTTGTGCGCTATGAAATTGTCATCGACAAAGAATATGCTTTCGCGCCACCCTCTTTCATACATGGCTTCCAGTTCCCGGATGATTTGATCGCTGCTTTTAATCCGGATCTTGTGTCCGAAAAGAGTTGTGACATTGCAAAAATCGCACTGGTAGGGGCAGCCTCTCGAGAACTGCAACGCCATCGATGCATATTTCTTCATGTTGAGCAGTTCCCATTGTGGTACCGGTGACGTTCTGACGTCGGGAAAGCCGTTCGACCGATACTCTTTTTTGGCAATACCCTGAGCAAAATCTTCAAGAAAAAGAGGGAGCGTAAGTTCTGCTTCGTTGAGTACCAGATAGTCGACTTCCGGAAATTGCTCCGGTTCGGAAGTAAAGAGGGGACCTCCAGCTACAACTTCGAGACCGGCATTCTTACAGCGTGCTATGATTTGTTTTGCCGACTTTTTTTGCACGCCCATCGCACTGACGAACGCGATATCAGCCCATTCGATGTCCTTTTGTGTCAGCTTGGAAACATTCAGGTCAACCAGTTTTTTTCGCCATTCGGTTGGCAGCATGGCTGATACCGTTATAAGACCGAGGGGAGGAAGAGATGCTTTCTTGCTTACAAACTTCAGAGCATGCTTGAAGCTCCAAAAAGTGTCAGGAAATTCCGGATAAAGGAGCAGTATATTCATACTTACGTAGATCGTTTCAGAGAGTGAAGCTGTGCAATGGCTAAATAATGATAAACCTGAAAAGCATACAGTTCGTTCCTTGGGTGAAGATGAAAGAAAGCAAGAAACGGAGGCACATGATGCAGCAACTCATGCGTATTCCGGTTCGGACAGTGTTCGGTCTCCCGTTACGATGGAAAACGTGGAGCCTTTTTCGGGTTGACGGGACACAACGATTTTTACCTCGAACGCATCTTTCAATTTTTCAAGATGAGTGATGAGCACAATTTTTTCAAACTCGTCGGTAATACGATGAATTGAATCTATGATTGCGTCAAGTCCGTCTTCATCCTGGGTACCGAAGCCTTCGTCGATGACAAGCAACTTCAGGCCATGACCTGTTTGTATCGAAAGAAGTTTCGAGAGGGCTATTCTGAGTGACAGGTCAATACGAAACTTTTCACCCCCTGAAAAACTTTCATAGTCCCTGACTTCACCCTGGGAATCTGAAATTGCTATTTCGAGGGTTTCGGTGATATTTTTATTGATACGCTGTTTTTGGGTACGGACTTCAAATGCCATCTGGTTCTGGGTGAGCTTGCCGAGAATGCTGTTTGCCTGTTCCTCGAGTTGCGGTACAGCATTTTCAATCAGGAGGCTTTGAATGCCCTTGATGCCGAAAGCATCCTGCAGAATGGTGAGGATATTTTTTATCTCTTCTTTTCCGCCGAGTTCAGCGGATAATTTTTTTCTCTGTTTTTCCTTTTCAGCAAGATCGTCAAGGCTTTTTTTCAAGGTTTGCTTTTCAACCAGAAGCTGCCGCAGTTTATTTTCCGCTGTTTTTTTCTCTTGCACTGTTCTCTCGAACTTTTTGGTCAGTTCCGGTTTACCTTCAAGCAGGTCAACTATTTCGAAAAAGCGGCTTTGCAGTGACTTTCTCTCGTTTTCAATGGCATCGAGTTTTTGCCTGCAGGTTTCATGTTCCATGGTCAGCTTTTCAAGGCGCAATGTTGCCATGCCCAGTGCCCCTGCACGGTTTTCTGCATCCGAAAGGGTTTCCAGCTCGGTTTTTAAAGCGTTGTGCACTTCGGGGCTGTAGCCGAGTGAAACTATCTCTGCATCGATCTCTGAAAGTTTTCGGAGTTCCTCGGTTGCAATGGCTCCCGATGTGAGAGCTTTACGGGTTTTCAGAAGATCTTCAGTATGGGTTTCCCGTGTTTTTACAGTTTGCGTGTATGCTGCGTCGAGTTCTTCGAGCTGTTTCAACCGTTCATCAAGCGCAGAACGTTTGGAATGGAGGGTTTGAAGCCTTTTTTGTTGTGCGCTGAGTTCCTGCTGTTTTTTTTCCAAACCGCGCCAAAGGGCTTCGAATTGTTTTTTTTCAATCCTGTTGTCTGCAAGCTCTTTTTCAATGTTCCTGTACTGAATACGATACTCTTCAAGCACCTTTTCTTTATGGGCTTCATTGACCGTCGAGTGGCAGAGCGGACAGATTGTGCCTTCAATACCTTTGAATTCCAGTCCCTTTTTTTTGATGTCTTCGAGGTTTTCGACCAGCGTTTGTATGCGGTTTTCAAGCTGAGAGAGCGAACGAACGCAGTGGTCTTTTCCATCGAGTTCCTCTTCGAGCTTTCTGGCCGATGTTTCCAGTAGTCTCTGCTCATCACGCAGCTGTTGCAGAATCCGGCGGTCGGCTTGCAGATTTTCTATTTTTTCCGCAAGAGCTTTCAGGTTTGAATCGGAAGTGTGCAGGGCTGTTTCGATGGTTTCAACCTTTTGTGACGCTTTTTGTGTTTTGAGCGCTTTTACCGATTCTATTCGTATACTTTCCTGGCGGAGCTTGCCTATGGTTTTTGAGATATGTTCCAGAGCAGAGAGCTCTTTTTTCAACTCGTTGAACTTTCTGATATTCTGTTCGATAGTGTCTCTGCTGTCGACCAGTGACCGCAATTCAGCTTCCTCTTCCCGGAGCTTCGTGCTGCGGACGACAAGTTCTTCTTTGCGGGAATCAATGCTGGCCAACTGAGCCTTGAGCGCTTTCTGTTCAAGTTCCAGCCCTTTTATGGCCGTCAACTGTTGTTCAAGTTCGGTGCATGACGAAACGCATGTGGTGAGCTCCTTTTCGGCTATTTTCGATTCTGAAGATTTCTTTTTCAGTTCGGCTCGCAACGTCGGGGTGAGGGAAAGATCGTCACGCAAGGTGCCGATTCTGCCGGCAAGATAGGTTATTTCCTCGCCGATTGTTCGTGCTTTCTCCTTTGCCTTTTCAGCTAAAACAGCATAGCGATCAATCCGAAGGATCTGTGCCAGGATTTCCTTGCGTTCTTTCGGAGATTTGAGGGTAAACTCGTTTGATCGTCCCTGGCTTATGAATGAAGAACTGATGAAGCCATCATAATCGAGCCCGACAAGATCGAGAATTTTTTTCTGTGTAAGACGAAGTGTATTTTCATTCTGGCTCTGGAAAACATCGGCGTCAGGGTCGAAGATATGCAGATCAACCTGCTCGGTGGTTCCACCGCTTTTTTTTCTTGTTGCCTTACGGAGTATTCTGTAAGTTTTTCCGCTTGTCTCGAAAACGCAGGATACCTGCATTTCATCGGCGTTTTCGTTGATCAGTCCCTCTTTGCCCGTGCGCCCTTTTCCCCAAATGCACCAACCCATCGCTTCAATGAGGCTCGATTTTCCGGCAGCGTTGGCTCCAGTCAGGCAGGCTATCCTGAAACGTTCAAAGTCGAGTTCCTGCGGTTCTTCACCGTAGCTCTGGAAATTGCTGATAGTGAGTTTTTTCGGAATCATCGCTCTATAGCAGGGGTTGGGAACTCAATAACGGTCAAGCGAAAATTTTTCTCCGAGATAAACCTTTCTTGCTTCAGGGTTGGCTGCGATCTCTTCGGGGGTCCCCTTTATAAATATCGTTCCGTCGAACAGCAGGTAGGCGTGATTGGTGATGGAAAGGGTCTCATGGACGTTGTGGTCGGTAATGAGCACTCCAATGTTACGCTTGACGAGTCCTTCGACGATTTCCTGAATATCTTCGACAGCGATCGGATCGACGCCGGCAAACGGTTCGTCAAGCAGTATGAATTTCGGGTCGAGAGCAAGCGCCCGAGCTATCTCGGTCCGGCGCCGCTCCCCGCCTGAAAGAGCGTAGCCCATGCTTTTGCGTATATGCGTGATGTTCAGGTCTTCGAGCATCTCTTCGGTTCTTTCCTTCTGCTCTGTTTTTGAAAGGGAAGAAAATTCAAGAACACTCTGAATGTTGTCTTCGACAGACATCTTTCTAAATACAGAGGCTTCCTGGGGAAGGTAACCGATACCGAACCGGGCCCGTTTGTACATGGGCAGATCGGTGATATTGCGATCATCGAGAAAAACATCTCCGGCATTCGGTCTGACGAGGCCGACGATCATGTAGAACGTGGTGGTTTTTCCTGCACCGTTCGGTCCCAGTAGCCCGACAATTTCTCCCTGTTTTACTTCCAGGGTCGAGCTTCTGACAACTTCACGTTTGTTGTAGATTTTTTTCAGCTTGCTGCAGCTCAGTGTCGATACCATACCGTTACGTTGCTATACGTTCCTTATGCTTTCCTGTCGAATGTGTTGAATGCCGACCGCTCATCAATATAAGAGATTCCTGAGATGTTCGCAGGTTTAACTTCACTGGGTTCGTGCGGCATGCTCTTTCCTTTTCGGCTGCACTTCGGTTGCTTTACCGGGCAGATTCGATATGTTTTTTTCACTTCGTCCGTTTTTTATTCATGGCATGTTTGTAAAGGAGTATCGTGATGAGTGTTTTGGAAAGCCAAAGATAATCTGTATTACGTATATAATGAGCGACGTAACAGGTGACCTATCATATAATTCGAAGACAAGAGGTGATATCATGAAAAGAGTGGAAAACAAAGTTGCTGTTGTGACAGGAGGGGCATTCGGGATAGGAAAGGCAATCTCCTTGTTGCTGGCTGAAGAAGGCGCGAAAGTGGCTGTAACGGATATAGCGGATGATGAGGGGCAGCGCGTGGCGGAAGAAATTGAACGGTCAGGAGGCATTGCGAAATACTGGCATCTCGATACCTCTGTCGAAAGTGATGTCGAGAATGTTTTTGCCGGTGTTGCCGATGTGTTCGGGGCTATTGATGTGCTTGTAAACAATGCCGGTATCGCCGGGGCGAACAGGCCTACCCACGAAGTTACCAGGGAGGAGTGGGAAAAAGTCATAAACGTGAATGTAACCGGGGTTTTTCTGTGCACAAAATATGTCGTTCCTTATATGATGCGAGTTGGTAGAGGGAGCATTGTAAACCTTTCATCCATTTACGGGCTTGTCGGTGCGGCCGATCTTCCGCCCTATCATGCATCCAAGGGGGCTGTTCGACTGATGAGCAAAAATGATGCTCTGCAGTATGCAAGGGATAACATCAGGGTCAATTCTGTGCATCCGGGTTTTATCTGGACACCACTTGTCGAGCAACTTGCCGAGGATTCGCCGGATGGAGCGACTGCTTTCAGGGCGCATCTTGACAGCAAGCACCCGATCGGTCATGTCGGGGAGCCTGACGATATCGCTTACGGCGTGCTCTATCTGGCGTCCGAAGAATCCAAATTCATTACCGGCAGTGAACTTGTCATAGATGGTGGCTACACCGCCCAATAACATCACCTTTTCGGTGCGTCCGTCATCCGTTTTGCCGGTTCCATGTTCTTCAAAAAGAAACAAAGATGAACGTTCCATTCTATCATGTCGATGCATTCACTGCCGAAGTTTTTGCCGGCAATCCGGCAGGGGTGTGCTTGCTCGATGAGTGGTTGCAAGACGATGTTCTGCAAGCGGTTGCTGCTGAGAATGCCCTCCCCGAGACGGCATTTCTCGTCCGTCGGGCAGGCCATTATGAGCTGCGATGGTTTACGCCTGTGTTGGAAATAGATCTCTGCGGTCACGCTACACTTGCCAGCGGGCATGTCATTTTCAGCAGGGCCGACGGTGATTCAGAACGTGTGGAATTCATGAGCAAGAGCGGGCCTTTATCGGTGGAACGACAGGATAATCTGCTGTTTCTCGATTTTCCCTCCCGAAAACCTGAAAAATGTACATTCCCTGATGGGCTTGGCTCCATGCTCGATGCTTCACCGGCGGATGTTCTTGTCTCACGTGATTTGCTGGTTGTTTTTGATGATGAGGATACTGTAACGAATCTCGATCCCGATCTGGATGCCATAGCGAAGCTCGAAGGTTTCGGGATGATTGTGACTGCGCCCGGGAAAAACTCCGATTTCGTTTCACGATTCTTTGCACCAAGCGCCGGGATTGCTGAAGATTCTGTTACGGGTTCGGCACACTGTACACTTGTACCGTACTGGGCAAAGCGTCTGGGCAAGAAAAACCTTCATGCCTTCCAACTCAGTAAGCGAGGAGGCGAGTTGTTTTGCGTGGATAACGATACGAGAGTCTCGATCGGGGGGCGAGCGGTAACCTATCTGTCAGGAACGATAACGATATGAAAAAAGGATGCTCATAACTCGTTGAACTTATGACGGATTTCTTTTGGATGTTTGTTCTCGAAAAGGTGAATTTTTTTGGTTGTTTCGACAGGAGTGGCAAAATTGTTGCGGTAACTCGAAAAAGAGATGCCGCTTTTTTCAATTTTCAAACTGATTTCAAGCATGGTAACGGTATTACCCTATAAAGGCAGATATCCGGATCTTCATGAATCTGTATTTCTTGCCGATGGCGCCCGTATTATCGGCGATGTGACCATCGGTGCACACTCAAGCGTCTGGTTCAACACGGTTATTCGCGGGGACGTCTGTCCGATACGGGTCGGTGAAAAAACAAGTGTTCAGGACAATGCCACGCTGCATGTAACACATGATACCGGGCCGCTCAATATCGGAAGCAATGTCACCATAGGACACGGTGCAGTTCTCCATGCCTGTACGGTGAAAGATTATGTGCTTATCGGTATGGGGGCTGTGCTGCTCGATGATTGTGTCATCGAACCGTACTCGGTTGTCGCTGCAGGTTCGCTTGTCAGGCAGGGGTTTAAAGTGCCTTCTGGCATGCTGGTGGCCGGCATTCCTGCAAAGGTCGTGCGGCCCATTACCGACGTTGAACGTGAAACGATCGACGAATCACCCGAGAATTATGTCCGGTATGTACAGAACTATCGTGAAGGGGGGTATGATGGGAAAGGCCATGGTGAAGTGGTTGAATTTAAGTAAATTGCATCACAATTTTCGATAACATCTTTCAAACAGGCATATAATGAAAAGTGATGTGGTTATTGTCGGCGGTGGCATCAGCGGATTGAGCCTTGCCTTTTACGCAGCGAAAGCGGGATTCAAAACGACACTGCTGGAAAAAAACGACAATCCGGGGGGATCGTTCAGCTCTCACCGTTACACAGGCAATAACGCGAATTTCTGGTTCGAGCTCGGAGCTCATACCTGTTATAACTCATATCAGAACCTTCTGGACATTGTCGATGCCTGTAATCTTACCGATTCGATTATTCCCCGTGAGAAGGTTCCCTTTACACTTTTGGTCGATAAGCAGCTCAAATCGGTTTTCTCGGCGCTCAATATTTTCGAGGCTCTCAAAAGCATTCCAAATATCTTCTCTCTCAAAAAGGAGGGGTTGAGCGTTCGTGACTATTACTCTAAAATCGTTGGGGTCAACAATTACAACAACACACTCAGCCATTTCTTCAATGCTGTTCCTTCGCAGCCGACCGATGATTTTCCTGCGGACATGATGTTTAAGTCAAGACCCAAACGAAAAGAGGTGTTGAAGAATTATACGTTCAAGGAAGGGCTGCAGTCTGTCGCAAAAGCAATTGCAAAAAGCAAGGGAATCAATGTTTTTACCGATCAGGAAGTTACCGGCATAGAGGTAATCGACGGCAGTTATGCCATCACGACAAAAGCAGGCGTTACTCATTCGGCTACTACGCTTGCTCTTGCAACACCTTCGGCGGTTTCTTCACATCTGCTTCAAACGATCGAACCCGATATTTCAAAACATCTCGGTTCACTCAAGGCTGCAACGGTTGATTCCGTCGGGGTTGTGATCAATAAACGCGACCTCTCGATCAAACCCGTTGCTGCGATCATTTCGCCAAACGATATTTTCTTCTCTGCGGTGTCCCGTGACACGGTTTCTGACGATAACTACAGGGGGTTTGCCTTTCATTTCAAGCCGGGAGAGAGCGATGAGACAAAAATGCGCAGAATCACCGATGTTCTCGGCATCAGCGAGAGCAAGATCATTCATAAGCATACGGTCCTGAACACGGTTCCTTCGTTGCGCTTGGGTCATCGGGAGTGGTTGGAAAAGATGAACAGCTTGCTTGCCGGGAAGAACCTTCTTCTCACCGGTAATTATTTCGGTGGAATGGCTATCGAGGATTGTGTTTCCCGTTCCCTGAGTGAAAGCAGTCGTTTGAAAAAAGCACTCTGACTCTCCGCTTGTCTGCCTGAGCGGTAATCTTCGAAAATAGCAGGGGTTTACTCTGGGCTGTAGAACCAAACAGGCTTGCCGTCTTTCGGATTGATCATTCCTGCAGGAAGGTTCGACTTCAAACCCGCAGTTATGTCGCTGACCATGTTTTTTTTGTTTTCTCCCATTACGAAAAAAACTACTGTACGTGCGTTGTTGATGACCGGCAATGTCAAGCTCAGCCGATATCCGGGAGGAGATCCCTGAGGTGCGTAGATCGGGATAACCCACCGGTTTGATTCTTCCAGGGCATCCGTGTCTCCCGGGAAGAGTGATGCAGTATGACCATCGGGTCCCATTCCAAGAATAACTATGTCGAAAACCGGAAAAGAGTTTTGGCGGTTCTTGCCGTGTTTGTCGAAAAAGTTTTTAAGCTCTTGCTCATAGCGAGTGGCTGCTACATCGTAATTTTCGCTGACGTGAGGCATGGGAAATATATTCCTTTCCGGTATAGGAACTGTTGCTATCAACGATTCATGAGCCATTCTGTAATTGCTGTCAGGATGGTTTTCCGGTACGCAACGCTCGTCACCCCAGAATAGCATTATCGATTGCCAGGGGAGACGGACCGAAGTGGTATCGAGTGTTCGGGTTACCGCATTTTCGGGGAAGGAAAAACCCTTTTCTTGCATGATGGAAGGGGGAATTCCCTCTGCAAGCCGGCGGTAAAGCTTTCGGGGGGAACTTCCCCCCGAAAGTACAAGCGAGCAAAACCCGTTGCTGTCGATAGCTCTGAAAATACGGTTGGCTATATACGCCGCGGCATCTGAAACGGTACTTTTTTCAGTTCCTGTAATCAGCATGGTGTGTGCATCTATATGGTGCTTACTGCAGATTTTTTGCTGCTTCTACAACGTTTTCGACAGTAAATCCATATTCTTTGAGAACGGTGCTTCCCGGTGCCGATGCGCCGAAGTGGTCGATGCCGAGAATGATGCCTTCGTCGGTGGCATATTTATCCCACCCGAAAGGTGAAGCGGCTTCAATGACTATTCTCCTGCGGATGGACGAAGGTAAAACGTTGTTACGGTATGTTTCAGGTTGCTGTTCGAACAACTCCCTTGAAGGCATAGAGACAACTCTTGTCGGTACCTTTTCTTGCTGAAGGGCTCGTTGAGCTTCAAGGGCAAGGTGGACTTCGGAACCGGTTGCGATGAGTATAATCGGCCGGTTTCCTCCGGTCGAAGGAGTACTCCACTCCGAAAGTACATAACCTCCTTTCGGGGTTCCTTCGGCAACAGGGTGGGTCTGCGGATCGAGTACAGGAAGTGATTGCCTTGAAAAAACAAGGACTGTTGGTTTTTTATGTGTCAGCGCGATCTGCCATGCAGCTTTTGTTTCCTGAGCATCGGCAGGCCGGAGTACGGTCAGCCCGGGGATCGAACGCAGCATGACAAGTTGTTCGATCGGCTGGTGTGTCGGGCCGTCTTCACCGACCGCTATACTGTCGTGGGTGAAAATGAAAAGGGAGGGGATCTGCATGAGAGCGGCGAGTCGCAGTGCCGGTTTCATGTAATCCGCGAAAACCAGGAAGGTCGCCCCATAAGGGATAAGCATTCGAGAGAGGGCCATGCCGTTGATAATGGCTCCCATGGCATGTTCCCTGACGCCAAAACGGAAATTTGCTCCGCCGTAGTTCCCGGAAGCGAAATCAGAGGCGTGTTTGACCTCGGTTCCGGTCGAGGGTGCAAGGTCTGCGGAGCCACCGACAAGAAATGGAAGCTTACCCACGATTGCATGCAGTACTTTGGAGGAGGCTTTACGTGTAGCCAGTTTTTCTTCAGGACTGAATTCCGGCAGGAGGTTTTCCCAGCCGTCAGGCAATGTATTATGCAGCATGGTATTCATTTCAGCTGCCAGGTCGGGATGTTTTTCACTATATACCTGGTAGAGCTCGTTCCATCTTTTTTCAGCAGTGGTACCTTTCTCGCGAATATTGCTCAGGTGGGCGGTTACGGATTCAGGCACATGGAATGAACTTCCTTCGGGAAAGCCGAATTTTTCTCTGACTATTGCGGCTTCATCCCCGCCGAGAGGAGCTCCGTGCGAGGCGGCGCTGTCCTGCTTGTGCGGGCTGCCGAACCCGATGTTTGTTTTAGCAATGATCATCGAGGGTTTTTCTGAAACCTCTTGCGCTTTTTTAACTGCGTATTCTACGGCTTCTGTATCGTTGCCGTCAATATTCTCTACGTGCCAGCCATATGCTTCAAATCTCTGATGAACACTTTCCGTAAATGCGAGATCGGTTGAGCCTTCAATGGATATACTATTGTGGTCATAGAGGCAGATAAGCTTGCCAAGTCTCAGGTGCCCGGCAATGGAGGCGGCTTCGGATGTGACTCCTTCCATCAGGTCGCCGTCGCCGCAAATGACGTAGGTATTGTAATCGATCAATTCCATTCCCGGTCTGTTCAGTCGTTCGGCACAGTATCGTTCTGCTATTGCCATACCGACAGCATTTGACAATCCCTGCCCGAGGGGGCCCGTTGTCGTTTCGACGCCCGGGGTGTGGCCGTACTCAGGGTGACCAGGTGTTTTACTACCCCACTGGCGAAACTGTTTGAGGTCTTCAATTGAAAGATCGTACCCGGTCAGATGGAGCAGACTGTAAAGGAGAGCCGAGCCGTGACCTGCTGAAAGTACGAAACGATCACGGTTCAGCCATTCCGGGTTGTCCGGGTTATGCTTCATGAGTTTCGTCCAAAGCACGTATGCCATGGGTGCCGCTCCCATCGGCATGCCCGGGTGTCCTGACTGCGCTTTTTCCACCATGTCAACTGCTAACAGGCGTATAGTATTGATAGCCAGCTGGTCGATTGGATCAGTATGCATGAATTGCTCCTTTAGAGGAATTGTTGTCGTCAGGGACGCACCGCTTCGTGTTTCATGCCGTGCAGGCCCCGTCTCGACGGATTCGATTTTCAGTAACTGGCAGGATGGACTCAAAATGCTCATTCCTGACTCACATAATGTAGTATATAAGGGGATTTAATCCTGAGCACCAGGGCATTATGAATTATTTTTCTTTCCATGGTCTTCTGGGGAAAACAATTGCTCTCAGGGTTGTCTTGTAAACAGAGGATGAGTAATTTGAGGCCGTAACACCTTTCAAAGAATAACTCAAGTCTGCTTGTCCATGTCGCTGATCGACGGCTACGGTGTTTTGATCGGAAAGCTTCACCGCTATGAATGCGATGATGGCCGTAGCAAGAATGAATATTATCACTGCAATATTCGGGTGAAAACCCGAAAAGGTCTTTACCGCTGTGCCGTTGATCTTGACAGTAAAAATCAGCATGACGGTCTTCACTGGAAGATGATCGAACTGGGCAAGAGTGATATGCGGGGGCTTGTCTCTCTCGAAAGCGGTTGGCACTATCTCAGGTCGGAGCCGGGATCGGGTGCGCTCGATTACCTGAGAAGTCCAGAGCTGCAGCCGGTGGCTCTGTGTCAGAATGCCGGTGGCGAGTGCTTGCCCTGGAAGCATGGTGCAAGTCATGACGCTTTCGACGATCTCATGCTGGTGCTTGAAGGTTCTGTCAAGCTTTTGGTTTTTGGAGAGCCGTTCCGGAGGGGAAAAGGAGTACATAACGTGCATCAGAACCAGGGTGATCCTCCACAGAGCCGCTGGTCGAGGGAGAACGGTATCTGGCAGGACGGTGCCGTGGCCGGCTTGCGAGGTGACGGGTCTGTGAGGATTTTTCTCAGCAAGTTTAAAACGCAGGCTATCCGTACCGATGACCGGGGAAAACCCTTGCCATTCGTAAGCCCGAATCCTGACGATTGAAGTCGGGTACAGCGGAATTCTTTTCCGAATGACCATGATGCCGGGGGTGGTGACTGCTGGCAGAGAACAGCCTACTTTCGGCTTGTATTCCTTTTTTCGATCATCATACCCCAAAGAGGATTATAGCCATGGATATCGTCGGTTTCGCCATTTTCGTTGACGACAGGGTGCCCCTGGTTATACCAGCGGAATATACCGCCTCGAAGGTTATAGCATTCCTTTGCGCCTTCAGCCTTGCATGCCTTGTAAACCCTGTTGAGATAGTTGGAACTTCTCTGACCGACAGAGCAGTAAAAGATTACCGTTTTTTCCCTGATCAGCCCACCGTGTTCCCTGATGAAATCATTGGTCGGGGTTTCTGGCGGTAACAGCACCGCTCCGTCGATATGGCTTTTTGCGTATTCCCCGTATGTACGAGTGTCGAAAAGCAGGATGTTTTCCTTCTTTTTCAGCCTTTTCGAGAGTTCATCGGCTGAGATCAGAGGAACGGGATAACTTTTCTCGATCATGCTTTCTGTCGCATCAAGAGCACCCTGCATATTGATAATATTTCCGAGCATGATGTTTTCCGCCGTTGTGAAACAGGTTGCTTTTTATGAAAACAACAATGGCCTGGAGAAAGTGCCGCGTTGTTTGCAGGTCTGAAACACCGCAAAAGAAAAATCCTGTGTATCTTGAAAGTGTGGTTTTTGATAATGCATATCGACCAGTGAAAACTCAAGGGAGGTTTTTATGGAACAAGGAGCACAGCCGTTCGACTTCGGACGTAAAGTGGACCCGAACACGTTCGAGAAACTGATACAGGATGGCTACGAGGTGGACCCTTCGAAATATCTTAAAGAGGGTTGGGAAGTTTTCAAGTCCCGCCCCGGTGAATTCATTGTTTTCAGTGTGATTATTTTTGTTGTGATCGGATTGTTTTCGAGGCTCGATTTCATAGGTCCTCTTGCCACAACAGCCGTTATTTCCCCGCTGTATGCTGGATTTATCGTTGTGATTTTTATGCTTTTCAAGGGCCGTGAAGTTCAGTTCGGGGATTTTTTCAAGGGTTTCAACTATTTTCTGCCTCTTGTGCTGGCAGGTATTGTTTCGGGTATTCTTGTCGGTATCGGTTTTGCTCTTTTACTATTGCCGGGCATATACCTTGCGGTGAGTTACATGTTCGTTTCCATGCTGATTGTCGATTACCGCATGGAGTTTTGGCAGGCTATGGAGACGAGCCGGCAGATCGTGACGAAAAACTGGTTTTCTCTGTTTGTTTTTTTTCTTTTGCTTTTCGTGGTCAACCTGCTCGGGGTGCTCGCGTTGGGGATCGGCTTACTGGTGACCATACCTCTGAGCATTTGTTCGGTCTGTGTGGCTTACCGGGATATTGTCGGTTTGCATGAAGCGGGTGAGTTGACAACGTAAGGAAATGGCATTATGAATGGTTGGTCATGATGGTGATCGCAATAAAAAAGAGGCTGCCTCAGTTATGATTCTGAGACAGCCTCTTTTTATTCTCGATGACGGGGTTACTGGCCGGGCATCTGCATGCCCTCGAACTTTTGCTGCATGCTTTTCATCATCTCTTCCATCTCTTTCATATTCTCCTCGTTCATCATGTCCTGCATTTGTTCAAGCTGTTTCATATCCTCATCGGAAATCTGCGGGACCATCATCTGCAGGGCAGATTCTTTTTTTGTGTAACTGCCGGGAACCTCGAAATATGATTTGTCGAGATTTTTCCGCTCAATCTTGACAAATTCCATGGTTGTGTTGGATTCTTTGTCCAGAACTTTGAGCGGAAACCCTTCGAGGCCTGCTTTTTTCAGGCGGATGTCAAACGCTGCCGAACCTTTTTTCCCTCCCGGCTGAAGCCGGGCGAAATCGGCAGCACTGATAAGGTCTTTCGTCAGCCACATTTCGGTTTCACCGTGATCGTCGGTGATGCGAACATGCTTGCATGTATAGCCATGCAGGATTTCCGTGCCAAGCTGTTCAACCTTGTAGTTTTCTTTTTCTGTTTCTTCAACCATCGTATCGAATTCATCTTCGAACTCGTTCATGTCCAGGACGCTGTAGGTTTTTTCCTTTTCGTTGAGCGTATACAACAGGTTTGGCTCATCGGCAGGGGTCAAGGTTACAAGATGAAGCATGACGGTGCCCGTTGCCGGATCGGCCAGATCCATTTCGAACCGTGTGCCGTGTTTCGAGATATACAGTTTGCCGTTCTGAGATCCTTCAGGAGCTGAGAGCTGCATATGCAGAATACCCTCGAACTGTTTTCTGAACAAGCCTTCCGCCAGGGGTGCGGCAGGTTTGTCGGATGAAACACCTTCCTGTGCTTTTTCTTCTGCTTTCTGCTGGCAGGCAGAAAGAAGGGAAAGCTGAAAGAGAGTAATCACAAAAAGCAGGATTAGTTTACGCATGATGACGACAGATTTGATTATTCCTGAAATTATAAGGGAGGTAATTTACAAAAATGCATCTATTTTAGTCAGGTCTATCATACATATCAATGAATACGTGTAATCGGAAAAGATCATGAATAAGATGTCTTTTTTTTCTTCAATAATCCTTTTTTTTACGTTTTCGGCTTTTGCTTTACCTCTTTATGCTGCAGATTCTGCTGTAACAGTTTCAGCTCAGGGGACAGTCTCGGTCAAGCCAGACATGGCAGAGCTTCGGATCCAGTTGATCGATAGGGCCCGGACGGCCGAACAGTCGGCAGCACTTTCAGCAAAAAAGCACAAGACCGTTCAACAGGCATTGAGAGCTGTAGGCGTCAGTATAAACGATACTGGAACAAAATCTTTTTCAATTCGCCAAGAATGGGAATGGAATAATTCAACCCGAAAGAGAAATTTTAAAGGCTATGTTGCTACGCATGTGCTTCATGTTATTGTTAAGAATCTTGATGATGTTGGCCGTGTGATTGATGCATCTGTTCGGGCAGGGGCCAACGAGATACCGATTATAAGGTTTACCAGTTCGGAATATGAGAAAAAGCGACGCGAAGCTCTGGTTAAGGCAGTAGAAAACGCAAAAAAAGATGCGCAGATTATGGCGATGGCATCTGGTCTGTCTCTGGGAAAGCTCCTTGATATGCAGCATGAATATAATCCTGTCTACCCTGTGCATGGAATGGCCCAAGGTAGGGCAGAAAAAGCCTTGTCTTCAACGGTTCCAACTGAAATTTTTCCGAGTGAACAGGATGTCAATGTCTCGGTGCACTGCCGGTGGTCACTTGTCGGAAAGTAAACTTGAAAGTGCTAAGAAGTTCCTCTTGGACTAAATGTTTCTTGAAATAAAGAAAAAAAAGTATCTTCTTTGTTAACATTTCATGCATATCATTATACGTGCAGTATCATACCTGAAATATATCGCGACCTCTTTTGTGTGCAAATTAATAAGTGGGCTTCGCAGTGCGGAATAACTGATTCGGTATGAGGGATATTTTTGTTCCATGACCGAGAAAGGCACAAAGACTTTACGCTGTGGCATAGATAGCTATGGCGACGGCTTTTGCTTTTTTCTATGTGCTTAATCTACTGAAACGAAGAAAAGGAGAAGATCATATGGCGATAAGACTCATCTGCCTTGTAATGTTTTTTGTTTTTTCACCTCTCAATGCACACTGTGTTCCTTCGCAAAAGGAGCTTTCCTCCACTATCCAGACTCTCTATCGCATCCCTGAACTAAGAAACAACATTGACTATAAAGTCCTCAAGAAGGCTATGGTCGGGTATTACACCTTGAAAAGTAAAGGTCAGTTGAAAAACGACAAAGTGCTCACTATCATCGATTATAATCAGCCTTCCGTTAAAAAGCGCTTGTTTGTTATCGACATGGACCGAAACCGTCTTTTGACATCTTCGCTGGTTGCGCACGGTAAAAACAGCGGTCAGAATCTGGCAGTCAAGTTTTCCAATGTGCCGGGATCGTTTAAAAGCAGTCTCGGCTTTTTTGTGACCGACAGAACCTATCAGGGGAAGCATGGTTATTCATTGAGGCTCAGAGGGCTTGAGCAGGGTATCAATGATAATGCGCTGGTGCGCAATATCGTTATTCATGGTGCGGACTATGTTTCCACTGATTTTATCAGGCAGCACGGTCGCCTTGGAAGAAGTCTGGGATGTCCTGCACTGCCTTTTTCGCAGTACAGGCAGGTGATCGATCTTATAAAAGGCGGGTCCTGTCTTTTTATCTATAAAGGGAATCAAAACTATGTCGGCCGCTCCGACCTGCTCAATCCTGACATTGCCCTTCACGATCCTGCATAATGTTTCCGGAGGATGCGTTGCCCCGGTACCACCGAAAAGTTTTCTCGGAGGTACCGGGAAGGAACTCTGGATGTACCATTGAGCGTTCTCTTCAAAACATTGTCGACAAAGTGCTGTATCGATTTTTTTCGAGACAGGGTGTAAGACTTTCTCAAGTCATAACCTATTTCTTATGGTCGTTATACTGGTATTGCTTCTGGTATTCAGTCTCGGCAGTTCAGCAGAGGCTTCTCCGCAAAAAAACAATGTTTCCGGGACTAAACGTGTTCAGTCAACTTCAGGCGGTAGCAGCGACGTAAGGGAGAATATTCGTTGTCACATCGAGCAACTCGAGGAAGACGTCGCTCTGCAAATCGGGAGGGAGAAGGTTGCATTCAACGCATTACTGGCGGATTTTTACAGATCGAACGATTTCAGTCCTGTCTGGGTAAAGCGTTCCCAGATTACCGAACTGCTCGAAGCGATCAAGTCGGTTGAGGCAGACGGGCTTTCTCCTCAGGACTACCATCTTGACGGTATACAGGAGTTTTATGATGATGCCCCGTCTTCACCCTTTTTAAAGGCCCGGTATGAGTTGTTGCTTACCGATGCGATGTTCAAAATGTCTTATCATTTGCTTCACGGCAAGGTAGATCCCGAGAAGATCGATTCTAACTGGAATCTCTCCAAAGGTGAAAATGGAAACGGCCTGGTCGGCAGTCTCGGGAACGCTCTTGCCGGTGACTCCCTTAGTGCAGTTATCTCGACGTTTCGTCCAAGTCATCCCAAGTATACAAGTCTCAAAGAAGGGCTTGCCAGGTACCGTTACATTGCTGCCGGCGGCGGTTGGATGAGCATTCCGGATGGCCCTACCATCAAGGAGCCCGGCCAGTATGATGATAGAATGCCTGCATTGAGAAGACGGCTTGAAATAACCGGTGAAATCGAGGAATTTGCACTGGTCGATACATCATACGCATCATCTGCCCTATTGTACAGCAATGAACTGATGGATGCCGTCAAACGTTTTCAGGCGCGTCTTGGACTCGATGTTGACGGGGCGGTCGGCCCCAAGACGTTGCGGGCTCTCAATGTGCCTGTTTCTCGAAGGATTGATCAGATCCGACTCAATCTTGACCGATATCGCTGGTTTATTCAGAAGCTCGAACCTACGTTTCTCCTGGTCAACATTGCAGGGTTTACGGTTCAGTATGTTGAAAACTGGAATTACCGGTGGGGATCCAGGGTCATTGTCGGGGAACCTTACTGGAAAACCCCTGTTTTCAAGGCAGATATGCAGTACATCATTTTTAATCCGTCATGGAATGTTCCCCCGGGCATTCTGAGAAAAGAAGCTCTGCCGGCAATCAAGAACAATACAGGATATCTGGCAAGAAACGGTCTGCAGGTTATCGACCGTAGCGGTCGTGTGGTGAATCCGGCTTCGATCAACTGGGCGTCATACAGCGCCAGTTCGTTGCCTTATCGACTGCGTCAACCGCCTGGTACAAGAAACGCACTCGGTCGTGTCAAGTTCATGTTCCCGAACAAGCATCTGGTCTATCTCCATGATACGCCGAGCAAGCATCTTTTCGATAAAAGCACCCGAGCGTTCAGCCACGGGTGTATTCGCCTTCAGAACCCTCTCGAACTTGCAGAGATTCTACTTGGATGGGGTGAGGACGATGTCCAGGACGTTATCGCTGCCGGTAAAACCAGGACAGTTCACCTTCCTCAGAGAATTCCGATTTTCCTGGTGTACCTTACCGCTTTGGTGGAGAATGACGAAGTGTTGTTCAGGGATGATGTTTACGACCGTGATGAAGCGGTTCTCAGTGCTCTCAAAGAGCCTTATCCCTACAAGACAGTTGAAAGCTGTACATTTTAACGGGGTGTACAGGGAAAAATGTTTTTTCGGACATTTGTATCCAATCTGTTGTTTTCTTCGCTCCTGCCGGTTACTTTATACTGTTCAATAAGGCGTATCAGGAAACGGAAGACGGTGAAAATCCGTCGCGGACGCGCCACTGTAACTGACAAAATACCGGCAGACACCACTGTATCTCCCATACGGCAGGAAGGTTGCTGCACTGAAGGGTCAGAAGCCAGGAGACGCCCTGATCGCACGGAGCACGAATGTCTCGCGATTAGACAGGTATGCTGAAAAGTCGAGGTTCGGTGGCGTTCAACGCCAGAGCTGGTCGTACTTTGAGATTGTCTTCATTTCGAGGTGTCGTTGCTTCTTTCAGTTAACCACTGTCAAAAGGAGTAACAATGATCAAAAAACACATTGCAGGTTTTCCGAGAATCGGCGTCGGACGGGAGCTGAAAAAAGCTCTCGAGGCTTACTGGAAGGGGGTGATTTCCCAAGAGGTGCTGGAGGCGACGTGTCGAAGGCTTAAGCTTCACCATTGGGGGATTCAGGAAAGTGCCGGTTTGTCCTATGTCGCTACAGGTGATTTTTCTCTCTATGACCATGTTCTTGACGTCACGGCGATGCTTGGTGCTGTGCCCGAGAGGTTTGGTGAGTTCGATGCCGCCGGTGTCGGTATCGATACCTATTTCAGGATGGCTCGAGGGGATGCCGCCGCGAATATTGCGGCGATGGAGATGACAAAATGGTTCAATACAAACTACCATTACATCGTTCCTGAAATCTCCCCGTCGTTTTCACCTTCTCTTTCTTCCCGCAGAATTGTCGAGGATACCCGTGAAGCGATAAAGGCAGGCTTTCGTCCCAAACCGGTTCTGGTGGGACCGGTTACCTGGTTGTCTCTTGCAAAGGCGTCCGAAGGGTATGACCGTTGGGAAAAACTCGAAGAAGTCGTTGCTGTTTACTGCGGTATTCTTTCAGAGCTTGCTGAATTCTGTTCCTTGATACAACTCGATGAGCCGGTACTTTGTGCGGATATGGTTCCACAGGCCATCGAAGCTTTCGTTCCGGTTTACAAGAGGTTGAATGCTGCATCGGGTAATGCTTCGTTGTTGCTTGCAACCTATTTCGATACTCTTGACGATAATCTCGATCTTGCCCTTTCTTCAGGTTGCGGCGGGCTTCATGTCGATCTTGTCCGTGGCCGCGGATGTCTTGAACAGGTTTTGGGTAGTTTGCCGTCAGGGATGATTTTTTCCGCAGGTATCGTCGATGGTCGTAACATATGGAAAACGGACTTCGAGCAGGCTCTGGATGTTCTTGTCAGGATCAGAGGGGATGTGGGGGAAGAGCGCTTCATGATTGCTTCGAGTTGCTCGCTTCTGCACTCTCCGGTTGATTTGGAAGAAGAGACTTCTCTGAATCCCGAGTTGAAAAACTGGATGGCGTTTGCCGTTCAGAAGTGCGATGAAATCAGTGTTTTGGGGGATATTCTGGATTGTTGGGACTGCAGTGAAGCGCTCATTGAGAATACCGAAGCCATTCAGTCACGGCGGAACAGCGCATGGGTTGAAAACAAGGAGATTCGAGAGCATTGCGCATCCATCAGTGATCAGATGCTGCACAGAAGCAGCACGTATCAGGAGCGCCGTGAAAAACAGGCATGGCTGAATCTTCCTTTGTTTCCGACTACGACGATCGGTTCTTTTCCCCAGACAGCGGAAGTTCGCAGACAGCGCAGGCTTTTCAGCAAAGGTACGCTGGGGGCCGGGGAGTATGAGCAGTTTCTCAAGGATGAGATCCATGAGATTATCGGAAGACAAGAGGATTTGGGGTTGGATGTTCTTGTTCACGGGGAGGTTGAGCGCAATGATATGGTGGAATATTTCGGTCAGCAGATGGAGGGGTTTTGCTTCACCGAAAACGGCTGGGTGCAGAGCTACGGAAGCAGGTGCGTCAAACCGCCGATTATTTACGGTGATGTTTCACGTTCCGGCCCGATGACGGTTGAGTGGAGCACTTTTGCCCAGTCTCTGACTACGAAACCGGTCAAAGGTATGCTGACAGGGCCGGTAACCATTCTAAGCTGGAGTTTCGTTCGCGATGATCTTGAGCGTTCGGAGGTTTGCCGCCAGATCGCACTTGCTCTGAGGGACGAGGTTCAGGATCTGGAACATGCGGGAATAAGGGTTATCCAGATCGATGAAGCCGCGCTGAGTGAGGGTATGCCACTCAAGAAAAAGGACAGGGCATCGTATCTTCGATGGGCTGTCGATGCTTTCCGGTTGACCTCTTCGGGTGTTTCCGATTCGACCCAGATCCACACGCATATGTGTTACAGCGAGTTCAATCATATCATCGGAGCCATAGCTGCAATGGATGCCGATGTCATCAGCATCGAGTCGAGCAGGAGCCGTATGGAACTGCTCGACGCTTTCAGGGATTTCAGATATCCGAATGAAATAGGCCCGGGGATTTACGACATCCACAGCCCGAGGGTTCCTTCGAAAGAAGAGATGATGAAGCTTCTGGAAAAGGCTCTGGTTTTCATTCCCAAAGAAAGGCTTTGGGTCAATCCTGATTGCGGACTGAAAACCAGAGCATGGCCTGAAACGTTGGCGTCGCTCAGAAACATGGTTGCAGCGGCTCATGCTTTAAGGGATATACACAGCTATGTTTGTTGACCGAAGTACCTTGAGGAGATGCTATGAGAATGAAGAGGGCATCTCCTGCTTTTGAAAGTTGCCATCCCCGGGCCTGACCGTTACGAAACAACTATTTCACAGGTTTTACCCGGGGATCCACAGTGATCCCGTTTTTCACCGTGGATGCCGGATCAAGTCCGGCATGACTTTTCTTTGGGGTTGGGCTTTTTTTGCGACAGCCTCGTGTTTTTATGCGGTAAGGGATTCTATCTCATTACTCTGTGATGTGTAATGAAGGTGTGACGTAAGCCATTTTTCAACTTCCTTTCCGCTCATCCCTTTTCGCGCCGCGTAATCTTCGACTTGGTCTTTTGTGATTGATCCCAGCGCGAAATATCTTGCTTCCGGGTGCGCGAAATAAGTACCGCATACCGATGCCGCCGGGTTCATCGCACAGCTTTCGGTAAGGGTGACTCCTGTGTTGGCTTCTGCGTTGAGCAGATTGAATATCAACAATTTTTCAGAGTGGTCAGGGCAGGCCGGATATCCCGGTGCAGGCCGGATACCCAGGGAAACGTCGGGATGTTCGTTCGAAGCATACCCCCACACATTTTGTCCGACTTTTTCGTGCAGCATTTCCGCGAATGCTTCTGCGAGCCTGTCAGCCAGTGCCTGAGCCATGATGCGATGATAATCGTCATGTTCTTTTTCGAAGCGCTCCATCAAATGCTTCAGGCCGTGACCGGCAGTAACGGTGAAACAGCCGATATAGTCTTTTATGCCGCTTGAGGCGGGTGCTATGAAATCGGCAAGGGCGAGGTTGGGTGTTTCGTTTTTTTTCTCGGTTTGTTGTCTCAGGGTATGGAGGGTTGTCAGAAGCGATGTTCTGCTTTCATCGGCGTATACCTCGATGTCATCTCCTTTGCTGTTTGCCGGGAAGATGCCCACAACGCCTTTCGCGGTTAACGCGTGTTCCTCGCAGATTGTGTCGAGCAAACTGTTGGCGTCGTTGAAGAGCTTACGGGCTTCCGTTCCGTACCCTTCATGGTCGAATATTGCCGGGTATTTGCCGTGCAGCTCCCAGACTGCGAAAAAAGGCGTCCAGTCTATATAGTTGCGAAGTTCATCAAGGGAAACATCATCAAATGTCGTTATTCCCGGATGGCGCGGTGTTGTGACCGTGTCGCTGTTCCAGGACAGTTTCGCCCTGTTTTCCCTTGACTTTTCGAGGCTCAACAAATTTTTCGAGGCGTTTCTTGCAGCGTGGCCTTCGCGCAGCTCTTCCTGCTCTTTACGCAGTTTCGCTATAAAGCCGTCATGAAGAGAGGGCGTTACCAGATTGGCCACAGCCGGAACGCTCCGGGAGGCGTCGAGCACCTGAACAACCTGGCCTGAATAGTTCGGTGCGATTTTTACAGCAGTGTGGACCCTCGACGTCGTTGCTCCTCCTATCAACAGTGGAATTTTCATTCCCTTGCGTTCCATCTCTTTTGCAACGTGGACCATTTCGTCAAGAGAGGGGGTTATCAGTCCGCTGAGACCGATTACATCTGCATGCTCTTTTTCAGCGGCATCGAGGATTTTTTCACAGGGCATCATGACCCCGATATCGACAACATCGAAGTTGTTGCAAGCAAGAACTACCGCAACGATGTTCTTGCCGATATCATGGACATCCCCTTTTACGGTTGCAAGCAGAATTTTTGCTGCAGGTTTGGCGTCCTTGGCTTTCGCTTTTTCCTCTTCTATGAACGGGATGAGGTATGCGACGGATTTTTTCATCACACGAGCACTTTTGACGACCTGCGGGAGAAACATTTTTCCCTCGGCGAAAAGGTCGCCGATCGCGTTCATCCCATTCATCAATGGCCCTTCGATGATGTCGAGCGGACTCTGGTATTTTTGTCGTGCTTCTTCGGTATCGTCGTCGATATATTCGACAATGCCTTTTATGAGGGCGTGCTGCAGCCGTTCTTCGACCGTTCCGTTACGCCATTCGGCTTGTTTTGTCTCGCTTTTTACGTCGCCGCTCTTGACGGTTTCAGCGAATTCGACAAGCCGCTCGGTCGCGTCATCCCGACGGTTGAGGAGTACATCTTCGACCCGTTCAAGCAACGCCTTGTCGATTTCATCGTAGACAGTGAGCTGGCCGGCATTGACTATGCCCATGTCGAGTCCCGCCTGAATGGCGTGAAACAGGAACACTGCATGCATCGCTTCGCGTACGGGGTTGTTTCCACGGAAAGAGAACGAGACGTTACTGATACCTCCCGATACTTTCGCATGTGGCAGGTTCTGCTTTATCCAGCGGACGGATTCGATAAAGTCGACGGCATAGTTGTTGTGTTCTTCGATGCCGGTGGCGACGGTGAGTACATTCGGATCGAAAATGATATCCTGGGGAGGAAATCCGATTTCTTCGGTGAGGATCGTGTATGCCCGCTCACAGATCTCGATGCGGCGTTCGAGAGAATCGGCCTGGCCTTTTTCGTCGAATGCCATGACAACAGCCGAGGCACCGTAGTGCAAGACTTTTTGTGCACGCTCCCTGAAAAGTTCTTCACCCTCTTTCAGACTGATGGAGTTGACTATACATTTGCCCTGGGTACAGCGAAGACCGCTTTCGATCACCGACCATTTCGATGAGTCGATCATCAAAGGAGCTTTGGCTATCTCAGGTTCGGATGCAATCAAATTGATGAAGTCATGCATTACCTTTTCTGAATCGAGCATTCCTTCGTCGACGTTGATGTCGATGACCTGGGCTCCGTTTTCAACCTGTTGGCGGGCAATGGAAAGCGCATCGTCGTATTGCTCTTCGCGGACAAGGCGTGCGAATTTTCTCGATCCTGTAACATTGGTGCGCTCTCCGACGTTGATGAATCCCGTTGTCCGGTTGACAAAAAGCGGTTCAAGGCCTGACAGGCGTAACTCGTTGGAGGGAGCAGGTTTTTTCCTTGGCTCGATCGTTGAAACCGTTTCGGCAATGGCTTTGATATGGTCAGGGGTTGTTCCGCAGCAGCCGCCAACGATGTTGACGAATCCCGATTCAGCAAAATCTGCGATTTGAGCAGCCATGTATTCAGGGCTGTCATCGTATTCGCCGAATTCATTCGGCAGGCCGGCATTGGGGTAGACGCTGACAAAGCTGTCCGCTATGTTCGATAACGTTTCAAGAAAAGGTCTCATCTGTTTCGCTCCCATAGCACAGTTCAGCCCGACACTCAATAGTCCGGGGGTATGTGCTACGGAAACCCAGAACGCTTCAGTCGTCTGGCCGGAAAGAGTTCGTCCGCTTGCATCGACAATGGTTCCTGAAATCATGACAGGGAGCTGGGTCCCTTTTTCCCGTGAGAGTTGTTCGATAGCGTAAATGGCAGCTTTGCAGTTGAGGGTATCGAAGACCGTTTCGACAAGCAGAAGGTCTACACCTCCTTCGATGAGGCCTTCAATCTGTTGGCGGTAGTTATCGACGACGTCCTCGAATGATACAGCCCGGTAACCGGGGTTGTTGACGTCCGGAGAAAGAGAGAGCGTTTTGTTTGTCGGCCCAACGGACCCTGCCACGAAACGGGGTTTCGTGGGGTCTTTTTCCGTATAGGCATCTGCGGCCTTGCGTGCCAGATGTGCGGCTGCCAGGTTCAGTTCTCTTGTAAGATTTTCAGTACCGTAATCGGCTTGAGAAACCGGATTTGCATTGAATGTGTTGGTTTCGATTATGTCAGATCCTGCTTCGAGAAACTCACAATGAATGGCATGGATGATATCGGGCTGTGTGAGAACAAGAATATCGTTATTCCCTTTGAGAGGATGGGAATGGGTGGCAAACCGTTCAGCTCGAAAATCTTTTTCCTCGAGTTTGTATCGCTGGATCATGGTGCCCATAGCCCCGTCCAGCACAAGTATTTTACTCTTCAGTATGCTTGCAGGTGTTTGCTTCATTGTTGTTTGGCATCTTCTCAAAGGCTTCTCAAGTAAATGTTGTTCTGCGTCGGGATTTCTGCACGGCACATGTTCGAAATTCTCATATCCGCGAACGTTTGTCGGTCGCTCCTGTTTTTTCGCGCTTTACGCTTCGTGTTCCGATTCTACCGGTACCCATGACAATTAAGGGAGAGCCCTACGAATTAAAAGCTTGAATATACGCAATCTCCATCAATTCCTGAGCATAAGGATTCCTCCGGTCAGGGCGATGCTTTCGCACTTTTCGTACGGTAAAGCCAGTCCCTGATGAGTTCCAGCGCTTCGGTATTGATTTCATGTCCCATAGCGTATTCTCTGTAGGTGAGCCTGTCGGCATGTTCCTGAAGCCAGCGTTCGGAGTGCCTGCCGTTGGTGACGGGCAGGACGTCGTCATAAATGCCGTGCACGACAAGGAACGGAAGGGTCCGAAAAAGGTCCGGTTCTGCATTGACAAGAAACGGGGATTCGGGGAATTGCCCGCTCAACGCTATGACGCCATGAAGCAGGGCCGGTTCGGCAAGGGCCGCAAGATAGCTCATGACCGCACCCTGACTGAACCCCATCAGCCAGACTTTATTTTCTCGTGCGTTGTATCGATCCACGATGCCGTGCAGAAATTCAAGAAGCGTCTCTTTTGCTCTTCCGGCAGCTTCCCGGTCGACGGTAATGCCTTCCTGCGTAAACTCGATGGGGAACCAGCCATACATTTCCGGTGCTAGAGCGAGTGGTGCTCTTGGTGTGATGAGGTGAAGGTTTTGATCGAGAGACGGGGCAAGCTGCATGAGGTCTTTTTCATTGCTGCCGTAACCGTGCAGCATGATAAGGATATCCTCCCTCTGTTTTGATGCAGAGGGTCTGTCGAGGTAGATGAGAGACGACTGTGTTCGTTGAAGCATGATGAAAATTCAAGTCAAAATTTCAATAAGAAAAAGTCAAAGATGATCGTTTCCGGCTATAGTTTTACCGTTCCTTTGCCACTCGAGGCCTGATGTGAATCAAGAGGGGGTTCTGCTAGAGCCTCTTCTATAATCCCGCCGCCGATAACCTCGTCTTCCCGGAAAAACACGACAGCCTGGCCGGGGGTTACCGACTGTTTGGGTTTGTCAAAAACCACCTCGGCACGGTTTTCCGGACCGGAAACGATGCAGCAGGATTCTTCGGTATCACGGTAACGTATGCGTGCGGAGGCTCTCATCGGTGTTTTCGGACAGTCGATACCGATCCAGTTCACCTGCCCAGCAATAAGCTTTCTGCATTCAAGCATTACTTTGCTACCGACGTGGAGGCGATTCTTTTCCGCATCAAGGCTCCTGACGTACAGTGGTTCAGGAGATGATATGCCGAGCCCTTTTCGTTGCCCGATCGTGTAAAACGGGTAACCGGCATGTCGGCCGATAACCTTTCCCTCGCTGTCGAGGATTTCTCCACCTTTGAGTTTTTCGGATAGCTCGGGCAGGGATGACTGCAAAAATTTCCTGTAATCGTTATCGGGCACAAAACATATTTCCTGGCTCTCTTTTTTCTCCGCCCATCTCACACCGAAGCTGCGGGCAAGCTCGCGTACTTCCGGTTTTGTGAGAGTCCCGAGTGGCAGAATTGTTTTTGAAAGTTCTTCGCTGCCGAGCATCCATAGAAAATAGCTCTGATCTTTCTGACGGTCTGTTCCTTTCAAAAGACGGTATCTGCCGTTCTTGAAGTCAATGCGCGCGTAATGTCCGGTGGCGATCCGGTGCGCCTGCAGGATCTCGGCACCTTTGAGGAGTCCTTTCCATTTGATGAGTTTATTGCATACCATGCAGGGATTGGGTGTTCGTCCAGCGACGTAATCCTGTTGGAAATACGCTATGATGTCTCTCCGAAAGCTACCGCTCAGGTTGAACGAAAAGACCGGGAAACGATACTCACGCCGGTCGCTTATGATCAGCGAAGATTCTTCGAGGCTCAGATTGTCGTCCGAATGGTCCAATACCTTGATATGCAGGCCGGTAACCCGGTATCCTTGCTCTATGAGCATGCAGGCGGCGACAGCGGAATCGACTCCTCCGGAAATACCGACTATGACATGTTCCTTTTTCTTCATTCTTTTAACTGAGTTTATATCCGGGGCCACCACCTCCCTCCGGAGGCGTCCAGGTAATTATACGGTACGGGTCTGCAATCTCACAGGTTTTGCAATGCAGGCAGTTGGATGGTGAAAGCTTCAGTACGGGGTCGGTCTCGTGATCGATTTCATAGACTCCCGCCGGACAGAAGTGCTGACATGGATTTCCGAATTCTTCAGTGCATTTTGTTGTGCAGATATCGGCGATATCTGCCGGGTTTATGAGTAAATGGCATGGCTGGTTTTCTTCATGGCTGGTTCCCGATACGAAGAGGTCGGCGTTTTTTGAAAAGGTAAGTGAGTCGTCGGGTCGAAATGCCTGTTTTTGTTGTAACCAGTTCCGATACTCTTTTCTCTTGGGGAGTAATCTGTTTTCTTTTGGCGCCGATGCTTTTTCCGCAAGACCGATACCGGGTATTTTCAAGGAAAGTCCTGCCTGCAGAAGGCCTTTGTAGAGCCCCTGTTCGAATGTCTGGCGGTAATTTCTGGCCTTGTACATCTCTTCGGAAACAACGGATTTTTCAAGACGGTTGCGATAGGAGCGTAAAGCGTCTGCTGAAAAGTCATTGGTAAGCAGAGAGGTAAAGAGTGTTTCGGCGGCATGGATGCCTGATTGCATTGCAAGATGAAGGCCTTTCAGGCGCTGCATGTTTACAAGCCCGGCGGTTTCGCCGGTAAGCAGAAAACCGGGGCCGAATGGCTTCGGCATGGCATGGTAGCCTCCGGATGTAATGGCTTTTGCTCCGTATTCGAGCAAACGACCTTCCTTGATGATCGATTGTATGAACGGGTGCTGCTTGAACAGCTGCAGGTTGTAGTGGGGGTCGACAACCGGTCGGAAAGGTTCTATCGATGTGACGAATCCGAGCGACAGCTCGGTGTCGGACAGGGCATAAAGCCAGCCCCCTCCATACACCGACGAAGGAAGAGGGTAGCCGAACGTATGTCGGACATCACCGGCTTTTATCCGTCCAGCCGGAACTTTCCATGTCTCCTTGACTCCGGTTTCATAGATCTGTTGGCGAGCTTCCTCCGACAGATTGAATTCTCGATCGAGCTGACGGAAAATCGAACCGTGTGCACCTTCTCCGACAACGATGGCTTTTGTGTTGAACAACATTCCCGGTTCGGCTCCGGGTTTGGCATTACCTTCTTTGTCGATGCCTTTGTCATCGGTAACAATGCCCACCACCCTTCCTTTTTCGATGACAGGTTCAACTGCTGCAGTATTATCGAGGATCGTCAGGCCCTCCGTTTCAGCTGCTTCGCCTAGCCAGGACCCGAATCTGCTCACCGAGACAACATAGCAGCCCTCGTTGCGGAACGGTTCGGGAAGATACGGTACCGGAAACTTCTTTTTTTCGGAAAGAAACCAAACCGATTCTTTCGTGACTTCAGTTTCGACAGGGCAGCCCCTTTGCCGGAAATCGGGCATGAAGGTTTCTAATACGGAGGGATCGAGTATTGCTCCTGACAAAAGGTGGGAACCCGTGTATTTTCCTTTTTCAAGAATAATGATTTCGGGCTCGACCGGTGTGTTTCCCCCTGCATTATGGCGGGTGACGAGGTGCTGTAAATGCAGGGCTGCGGTGAGGTTCGCAGGTCCGGCACCTATGAAAACGATATCGAAATCGAGTGATTCTCTTTCAGCTGGCACGTTATTACACAATTAATTTGTTACCTGAACTGAGCGTTTCCGCTAATGCCCCATATAACGAGCTTATTGAAAACAGTCTTTAATAATGTACTCATAGTGGAATTATTTCTAACCTGTCAGGTGCAGGTGAAAAACCGACAAAGAGTCCTCCCCTTTAAGATTGCCGATGCTTTCTTACAGGAAGCTTACAGCAGTCCTTCGCCCTGTATCTCCGGCATGTTCAGCGAATGCACAATTCAGGTGCTGCACAGAGTGTTGCCTGCGGGACTGAAAATCTCTCCGAACCAATTCGATAAGTCGGCAGTTCGATGATTCAGCAAGCTTCAGAGCAGTATTCCGCTCAGGAAAACGGTTGCTACACTGAAGTAAATGATGATGCCTGCAACATCGACAATTGTTGCAACGAAAGGTGCTGAAGATGTTGCAGGGTCGAGTCCCCAACGTTGTAGAAGAAGCGGAAGCATGGAACCGGCAAGGGTCCCGAGGAGGACGACACCGATAAGCGATACGCCGACGGTATAGCCGACAGTGAGCCATTCGATGTTGTAGGAACCAAGAATAATCGACCAGAACACCACTCTGAATACGCCGATGAGGCCCAGGAGGCTGCCAAGGGCAAGCCCGGACAGAATTTCTCTTCTCATAACTCTCCACCAGTCCTTGATGGTGATTTCCCCGAGAGCCAAAGCTCTTATGATAAGGGTTGCCGCCTGAGAGCCTGAATTACCGCCGCTCGATATGATCAGCGGAATAAACGTCGCGAGCACGATGGCTTTCGCGAGTTCGTCTTCGAAAAACGCCATGGCCGAAGCGGTCAGCATTTCGCCGAGAAAAAGCACTACGAGCCAAACGCCTCGTTTTTTTATGACTTCCAGGATCGGCAGGTCCATGTAGGGTTCGTCGAGGGCTTCAATACCGCCGAACTTCTGGATATCTTCGGTTTCTTCTTCTTCGGCAACATCGAGCATATCATCGACCGTAACGATACCGATCAGGTAACCGTTGGAATCGACAACCGGAAGGGCGACCCGGTCGTAGCGCTTGAACGTTTCAAGTGCGTCCTGCTGGTCCTGTGTGGCTGTAAGGGTAATGATTTTTTCTTCCGATATCAGGTCCTTTACCTTTTTTTCCGGTTGTGAGAGAAGCAGTTCACGTGCGGCAAGTTCTCCGATCAGTTTTCCGTAATCATCAACTACATAGATGACGTTCAATGTTTCACTGTCGTGGCCGTATTTTCTGATATAGTCGAGAACTTCAGTGATCGTCCAGTCTTTTTTAATACTGATATAATCCGGAGACATCAGTCGCCCGACACTGTCTTCGGAATAAGCAAGCAGAGTCTTGGCGATTTTAAACTCTTCGAACGAAAGGAGTTTCAGCAGTTCCTGTACGACGTTACTCGGTAGTTCTTCGAGCATTTCGGTTCGGTCGTCGGGAGACATGCTGTTGAGAATGTGTGTAACATCTTTTTTGGTAAGGGCTGTAAGCAGGTTCTGCTGGGAGTCGATGTCGAGGTACTCGAACGTTTCGGTAGCGACGCCCCGCGGAAGAAGCCGGTAAAGGATTGCCTGTTCGTTTTCCGGAAGATCGGATATAAGCTCGGCAAGATCGACAGGAAGCCAATCGGTGAAAATCCGCTGCAGAGCACTGAAATTTCTGCGCTCGATCAGTTCTCTTATTTCTGGTAGGATTGGAGTCCCGATCATGTTTAGGATAGTTTAACGGCTTGCCTAAAAAAGGAATTTTTTTTTCAACTTTCCAACAGCGTCTTTTTTTTTCCGGGAGGAGGTCCCGGTTTTGACTTCGAAACAAATGCGTTGCCGGCAATGTAGCGTCTCCAGAAAAGGTCGGCGCTTTTCGTAATGCCTATTCTTTTCGATGAACTGATCACTGAAGGCGGGAAATTTTCACCTTCTTCAAGATAAACCGTATCGCTTGAAAGGCTCAGCCCGTTATGCTCCAAGGTTATGTCCATTGCACTGGTGAGCTTTCCCGGACCGTTCATCAAATCGACCGTTCGCATGATGTCTCTATTCTTTTTCATCTCTTCTATGCCGCTCATGGGCTCCATTGCCCTGATAAGTACGGCCCCGGCAACACCTTCGGGTTCGGTAACGATATTCATGAGATTGTGGCAGCCGTAGGTGAAATATACGTAAAGCGTGCCCGGAGAACCATACATCACTTTGTTTCTCTTTGTCATGCCCCGGAATGCATGACAGGCTTCATCACCCTCGGCAAGATAGGCCTCGGTTTCGACAATCCGGCCTTTGTAGCATCGGCCGTCAGCAGCGTTGTGTACAAAAACTTTGCCGAGAAGAAGTTCTGCCAGCAGAAGCGTTGGCTTTGTGAAAAAATCTTCTCCCAGCTTTCCCATTGAGTAATAATGGTATTATGTTTGTAAAAGTTGATTCAAGTATTATAATTTAGCAAGTCGTGGCGGAAGAACAACAGGATAGATCCTCAAAGGAAAAATGGGTAGAGTAATCGCAATAGCAAACCAGAAAGGCGGGGTTGGAAAGACAACGACGGCTGTTAATATTGCGGCTTCTATTGCCATTTCCGAGTTTAAAACGTTGCTCATAGACATTGATCCTCAGGCCAATGCCACCTCGGGGTTCGGACTCGATACCGAGGAAGAGATCGAAAACACTTTTTACCATGTTATGGTGCAGGGCGGAGACATCAAAGAGGCAATACGCTCCTCGAGTCTCGATTTTCTCGATGTTGTGCCGTCCAATGTGAACCTCGTCGGTATGGAAGTCGAGCTTGTCAATATGCGGGAAAGAGAGTATGTGATGCAGAAAGCTCTGAAAACGGTCAGGGACCAATACGATTATATCATTATTGATTGTCCGCCTTCTCTTGGCTTGATCACCCTCAATTCACTCACTGCCGCCGACTCGGTGCTTATTCCGGTTCAGGCTGAATATTATGCTCTTGAAGGTTTGGGTAAACTGCTCAACACTATCAGTATTGTCCGTAAACACCTGAACCCGAAGCTTTCGATCGAAGGGGTACTGGTTACCATGTTCGATGCACGTTTGCGTCTTGCGGGCCAGGTTGCCGAAGAGGTGAAAAAGTTTTTCAAAGACAAGGTCTACCGAACCTATATTCGCAGGAACGTTCGCCTGTCTGAGGCTCCAAGTCATGGTAAACCCGCTTTGCTCTATGATGCCCAAAGTCTGGGCTCGAAGGATTACCTCGATCTTGCTCAGGAGATTTTCGAGAAGGACGGAAATATCAAGAAGTTCAAAGTACGGCGTCAATAGTAGCCGGATTTTCAGATTGTGCTTTTTTTTATCACCTCATGCATGCAATAAGGAAACAGCCTCAGGTAGAGCACAGTCACGGTTAGGTAATAGAAATGATACAATAGTCATAGTCAGCACATATGACACGATCGGTTTAGGATATGGCGAAACAAGCGTTAGGAAAAGGTCTCAAAGCACTCATTCCCGATGAAGGTTTTATTCCATCGAGCAAGGCGGATGAAGAGGTTCGGATTCCGACAGGCTCGGTCGGGAGTTTGCCGGTTGAGAAAATCAAGGTGAATCCTTTTCAGCCGCGGAAAGACTTTGATGAAGCGGCACTAGAAGATCTGAAAAACTCCATCATCGAAAACGGGGTCATTCAACCCGTAACGGTAAGCAGGGACGGGGAAGGTTATCAGTTGATCAGCGGTGAACGGCGGCTTCGCGCTGTTCGAAAAGCGGGCTTCAAGTTTATTCCCGGTTATATTGTAGAAGCGCATGAAGATGCAGGTAAACTGGAGTTGGCTCTGATTGAAAACATTCAGCGCGAAGATCTCAATGCTATTGAAATTGCTCTTGCTCTGAAAAGCCTGGTTACCAATTGCAATCTGACACAGGACGAGATTGCCCAGAAAGTCGGCAAGAACCGGTCCACCATCAGCAATTTTTTAAGGCTGCTGAAACTACCGACAGTCATACAGAACAGTATCCGGGAGAAGGACATCTCGTCAGGGCATGCAAGAGCGCTGATCAATCTGCCTAACCAGAAGCAGCAGATCAAGGTATGGCAAGAGATTCTCCGGAAGAAGTTATCCGTTCGTCAAACCGAGGAACTTGTCAACAAACTGTTCCGGGAAACACCGGCCAAGCCGGTTCGTTCGGGAACTGTTTTACCCTACGGAGAGATTGAGTCTCAGCTACGGGAAAGGTTTGCAACAAAGGTCAGGATCGTGGAGAAAAACAAGGGTAAGGGTGAAATTCATATTCAGTATTTTTCACCTGACGATCTGGAGAGAATCCTCGAAATAATGAATTATGAGTAACGGTAACAGGATAGCGTTCGCAATACTTTTTTCAGCCATATCGATGGTTATCATGGTTCCGTCATATGCGAGAGCCTCGGAACAGGTGTTTCCCGATACCCGTACCACTGCGGATGAGATCCAGGGCGCACTTTTTGCCGAGGTGCAGCAGGACGACGATCGGCAGACAGATGACGACGACCAGCGTATGCAGCCCTGGAAAGTGGCTATGATATCCGCTGTGCTTCCAGGGTACGGTCAGGTATACAACGGCGCGATATGGAAGGTTCCGATCCTTTACGGGCTTTTGGGTTATTTCGGCTATCGGGCCATTGATTATAACGACAGTTATAAAGAGTTCAGGGATAAGTACGCCGAGGATCCTGACGGACCGGATGCACCCCGTTTTCAGGATGAGCGGGACCGTTACCAGGAGAAGCGAAACCAGCAGATTTTGTTTCTTGCATTGGCCTATCTTGCGGGTATTGTCGATGCCTATGTCGATGCTCATCTTTATGATTTCGATACTATTTCCGAAGAAGGGGTATCATCGGTATACGCACCTGAAACATTTTACCCGTCGGTAAGTGTCAATCTGAAATTTTAAACCGGGTATGGACAGCTTGATCGGGCGGAAATGTTCAGAAGGGTTTGGTTGCTTCCTGTAATGAAAGGAATATCTCACAGGTTTACCCGACTGAACGGAGCTCCTTTTTGACTTTTAACTTTTGAATTCCTTATGAAGTACACCCTTGTTGGATATGGGAAAATGGGACAGCAGGTCGCCGGTATAATAGAGTCTTCAGACGAACATGAGGTCCATACGGTTCTTGATGTCGATGCCGTTATTACAGAAGAGAGTTTTGCCGGAAGTGACGTTATTATAGACTTTACCGTCCGTGATGCATTTCTTGCCAATCTCCCGATAATGCTTGCATCAAAAGTACCAGTTGTCGTTGGAACAACCGGCTGGGATGCTGATATGCCCATGGTCCGGCAACAAGTTGCCGTAGCGGGTGCTTCGCTTATGTATTCGGCAAACTTTTCCCTCGGTGTCAACATATTTCTCCGCACGGTCCGGGAGGCTGCGCGAATGATCGGTCCATTCGACGAGTTCGATATCGCTTTTTCGGAACAGCACCACACTGCGAAAGCGGATTTTCCCAGCGGTACGGCACTGAAGGCTGCAGAGATGATTGTAGAGGTCAACTCCCGCAAAAAGACCATTGTCAGCCAGCTTCCGACCGAGAAAATGATCAATCCCGATGAGTTGCAGGTTGCTGCAATCCGGCTCGGTTCGGTTTTCGGGCAACATTCGGCATACATCAACTCGGAGTTTGACGATATCGTTATCTCGCATACGGCGAGAAATCGGAGAGGATTTGCCGGCGGGGCTGTGCAGGCTGGCAAGTGGCTTGCTGAAAAGCATGTTTCACAGCCGGGATTTTATACCATGGATGATTTTCTTGATGAAGTTTTTGGCTAAGGTGAATTGTTCGGAAGAAAAACTGAAAGCGATCGGCATCGGGGCGATAATCATACTCGCCTCGACCACGGTGCCCTACCTGCTGCTGCTTAACGTATTTTTTCTCGCTGGTATCATTATCGGTGGGGCGGCTGCATCCTACTATTACATCGTTACCTGTCAGGAGAGGCTCTCCATGTCCGAAGCGTTTGTTTTCTCGAGCCTCACCGGTATGGCTGGAAGCACTTTATCGGTGATTGCCGAGTACGTGCTTATCACGGAATTCAATTACCGGCCGGGAGCCACCGAGTTCATGACACTTTCCGAACAGATGAAAGGTGTTTCGCTTGAACAGGACATGCGTATAAACCAGTTGCAGGAGATGTTACAGGCTCCGGTAGAGATGACGTTCGCAGGGTTCCTGCTCAGTCTCGTCATAACTGCGATTATCTACGCGCCGGTTGCCGGGTTGGGTGGGGTGTTCACCGTCTGGCGACTGAAACGGCAAGCTGTGAAAAAGTGATTAGGCGATGCCTGCGCTTTGATGGTGTTAACACTCTTTTTCATAAAGCGCAAATGAGCTTTCAGCCTGCTAGATTCTTGTGGCTTTTTCTCTTTCGTGCAAAAACAGGGCTGTT
Organism: Prosthecochloris marina; assembly: GCF_003182595.1. Classification (NCBI taxonomy): domain Bacteria; kingdom Pseudomonadati; phylum Chlorobiota; class Chlorobiia; order Chlorobiales; family Chlorobiaceae; genus Prosthecochloris; species Prosthecochloris marina. Next base: position 124,161 of record NZ_PDNZ01000002.1, on the reverse strand, counting down.
CAGAAACCGGTTTGAACTTTTAATGCTTGAAATGTTTTAGGGGTTGTAAGCGGGCAAGATACTGTCTTCAAAACCTTTCTAAACAAGACCCTCCCATGTCCATCCTGTTTTCTCCAACCGGGCTCGGCCCTCTCTCCCTGCGAAACCACCTGGTCATGGCGCCGATGACCCGCAGCCGAGCGACCGGTAACGTTCCCAATGAGCTTATGGCAGAGTATTACGAGCAGCGCAGTACAGCAGGGCTCATCATTACCGAAGGTACTTCTCCCTCGCCGAACGGCCTTGGTTACCCGCGCATACCGGGGGTGTTTTCCTGTGCTCAAACAGAAGGGTGGAAAGCCGTTACAGGAGTGGTACACGGGAATGGTGCAAAGATATTTCTCCAGCTCATGCACTGTGGGCGCATTGCGCATCCTCTCAATGTTCCCGGCGGAGCCCGTATCCTGGCTCCGTCGGCCGTTGCTGCCTCTGGTGAGATGTATACGGACAACGATGGCATGCAGCCTTATCCCGTGCCGGAAGAAATGAGCGAAGAGGATATCAAAGCAACCATAGAGGAATATGCTCAGTCAGCCAGGAGTGCCTTTGTCGCAGGATTTGACGGTGTCGAACTGCACGGTGCAAACGGTTATCTGATCGAGCAGTTCATTCGTCCCAACACCAACCTGCGTACCGACGGCTATGGGGGCGCAATAGAAAACCGTGCACGCTTCATGCTGGAAACAGTCGAGGCGATGACAGATGCCATCGGACGGGATAGAGTCGGTATCCGTCTGTCGCCGTTCGGTGTGTTCAACGATATGCCGCTCTACGAAGCGATGGAGGCGGAGTACGGATACCTTGCACAGGAGCTCGATAAGACAGGGCTTGCCTATATTCATCTTGTCGACCACTCCTCTATGGGGGCGCCGGTGGTACCCGATTCCATCAAAAAGACCTTCCGCAGTGAGTTCAGGGGTGCATTGATTCTTTCGGGTGGCTACGATGTCGAACGTGCTGAAAATGACCTTGCGGCCGGCAAATGCGATCTGGTCGCTGTCGGCCGGCCTTTTCTCGCCAACCCCGATCTTGTCGAGCGCTGGAAAACCGGAGCACTTCTAAACCAGCCTGATATGAGCACGGCTTATTCACCCGGTCCGAAAGGCTATACCGATTATCCTATGCTGGAGGAATAGGTTTATTGTTTTTCCGTTATGGATTACGATGATAAAACACGGTAATTCTTTGTTTTCGAAAACAGTACCTGTACTATTACAGGTTGCCGGGCTTGCCGAACGGTTTTTTCGTTCACTCTGATGTGAACCGTCTGTAAGGTAATATTGTAAGGCTTCCTGGGGTTTGTGTAAAGGGAACGTTAAAAAAGGAAAAAGAAATGTCGTGGATGTACTTGATCGTTGCCGGGTTGTTTGAATGTAGTTGGGCAATAGGCCTCAAATACACTGAAGGGTTCACCAGGCTCGTACCGACGGTATTCACTGTTTTAGCCATGATAATCAGTTTTGGATTCTTGTCGCTTGCGATGAAGACTATTCCCGTTGGTACGGCTTATGCTGTCTGGACGGGCATTGGTGCTGTTGGGGTTGTTGTCATGGGGATGGTTCTGTTCGGTGAATCACACGACCTCGCAAGGGTTTTCTTTGTACTGTTGATCGTAACAGGGATTGTCGGTCTGAAAGCAGTTTCTTCATAAAGCACATGGTGCCGGTAGTGAACAAAGCTGTTTTTGAAAATGTTTTTCCCCTTTTAAGCGTCTTTCCGAAATCGTTTCACCCTTGAACCTGGTAGGAGCACGGCCTGTTCACTCTATCCGAAGGGGTGGGTTGATTTTCCTATGCCGGAAGGGTAGGGGGGACGAATTTTACAGGTTTACTTCCGGCAGCGTTCAACGGAATGTGAAAAATTATTGAGTGTTTGTGAGGCGGTACGGCTGAACGTGCCCTTTTGTGCTCGGCGTGTTATTGCTGTATATTGCTGGGGAAGTGATGTGATTGTGCTGGATGCAGGGGGTGCTGTGTGCAATATTAAACGGAGGGATATATGAGCGAAAATGAAGTTGTGATTATCAGCCTGCTGGTATCGGTTCTCGGTCTTATCGTCATAGCTGGAATTGTTTGGTTCGGGTATATCCTGGCGAGGGTATCACGCAAAAGTCCGGCGTTGACAGGCAACCCAGCATTGGACGGGGTGCTTGCCGAGTGGGTAAGGCAGGGTTCAGGCAGTTCTGACGATCTTCCTCGAGTTGCATATGAATCGTATTCCGAATATCTGCATAGAAGAAATGAGTTTTGGACTGCATACGGGCAGGTGCTTTTAGCTGTGTTGATCGTCGTTGTGTTGACGGTTTTGTTGATAACGCAGACTATAACGGCTGAGGCGGGTTTGCCTATCCTGTCCGGAATATCGGGTTTTGCAATTGCGAAAGGCATTTCCGCAACAAAATCAAGCGGTCTGCCGCAACTTAAAAGGCCGGGCGGATAGCGTACGACGAAATCCTGCTCGAACGATGCTAAATAATTTTGCGGTGAAAGGCATTAACGTTATGGGTCGGGTTTGGAGGTTACTCGTTCACCAAGCGCTTGTAATATCCTCTATCGATTTTTTCCGTTCCGGTCAATAACCGCCACTGCTCAACGCGGGTGATTGTTTCAGGGGTTTTCAACTTGCCGGTTTTCCTTGACAGCGTGGCCTTTATTTCGTCGTCGGTTAGCGCTTTCCCGGTCACTTCGATAAACGCCGAAGGCCGGAAGCCGTATTCCGGATCGTCAACCGGGACGACGATTGCCCTGCGTACTCCTTCGAATGAGCAGAGTGCACGCTCGATTTCTTCAGGATGGATATTCTCACCCCCTGAAATGAACATGTTATCCGTTCGTCCGGTGACCAGCAGTTCTCCATCGGGCGACATTTCTCCTGTATCTCCGGTATGGAACCAGCCTGAAGCGTCGGTTTTCAGCATCGGCCCTCTTTCCGAGAGGTAGCCCTGGAAAAGGCAGGGGCCTTTTACGAGAATCTCGCTTTCTTTGTCGATCAAGAGTTCACGGTAGGGAAGCACCTTGCCTGCACCAATGGTGCTGACCGGACCTGATGTGGTGGTTATCTGGGAGCTCATCTCGGTTGATCCGTACGTGAGATAGACCGGAAGTTCGGCTTTCGACGCCTCTTCGAGCAAGGCCGGTTCAACGGTGCTCCCGCCAAGCAGGATGACTTTGAAATCCTGAAGCTTTTTCAAGGTTTTTTCATCATTGATCAGCCGGTAAAGCTGTGTTGGAACCAGTGACAGATGTGAAAGATGGAACCGGCAGAGAGCATCCTGAATCAGTGTTCCGGGTTCAGGGACAACAAGCGCACCACCTCCAAGCAGCGAACGGAAAAGCATTGCATAACCGCCAATGTGAAATAGGGGCAGGGAGAGCAGCCATATGTCGCCGGGGCCGAAAGGAAGGTTTTCATTCGAGCCGAGAGCGCTGTAATAGTGGTTGGCGAATGAGTGCAGCGCAGCTTTCGGAAGACCGGAACTTGACGAGGTATGGATGACCGTTACCGGTTTTCTCAGTTGTTGGGCGGGTGGGCTGTCGAGTTGTCGGTTTGCTGAATCATGCTCGGCAGACTTTGTTTGAACGGGCTTTTTTTCCGTAAAGAGCTGTTTCCAGGCGCTGCTTTCCGCCATGATCTCCTCGGGGATTAGTTTGACAGGGTGAGCGAGTTTGTTTGTCAGGCTTTGCGGACCGATAAGGGCCGTGGATTTGAGGAGAGGGAAAAGGGTCTGTAATCTGGATGCCGGAAAGCGATAGTTCAGCGGTGCGGCTACGGAGCCTGTTTTCAAAAGCGCGAGCAGTAGCAGAACCATTGTTGCACTGTTGGGCATGCAGAGTGTTACGATGTCACCTTTTCGTATGCCTTGGCGTTGCAGTACCGTTGCTATTCGACCGGTTACGGCTTCCAGGTCCCTGAACGAGAGCGTTTTCTTTTCATTGATAAGCGCCGGGTTGTGACTGTATTTTTGTGCGGCATTCGCTACAATGTCCATCTTTCAACGAGTTCGAGCATTGACAGGTCGGGATTGAGACTGCTGCGGTATGTGTTTTCCGAAAGAAGGCACCCTTCTTCGACGTGAAAGCTGCCGAAAAGAATGTCATGGCTGAGTTGCCGGAATGTGTCGAGACCGCAGGGTGTTGGTTCAGCCGAAATAATGGAGGCAAGACGGGCATAGAAGCCAAGACCGATCCCGGTTTCATAGGCTGAACTGATAATAGCCGGAATTTTTTCCTCTTCTGCTTGTAGAGCCAATCGTAACGTGTCGGAGAAGCTGCCGATTCTCGAAGGTTTCAACACAATGCCGCCAAGGCAGTCATGTGGTATATCGCTCCATATGCCAGGGGTCATCCAAAGTGATTCGTCGAGTGCTGAGTGGATGCCTGTCCGATTGAAGAATTCAGGAATAAGGTAGGGATTCGCAACCGGTTCCTCTATATATTCGATGCTGTTTGCAGGAATTCGGTTGAAAAAGGTGCATGCGTTTTCCAGGGAAAAAGAGCGGTTACTGTCGAGACGCAGGGAAATATCGTTGCCGAAAGCACAGTGCAGTGCGAGTACCTGTTCAACGGCGAGTCCGGGATTGCGTGCCTGTACCTTCAGCTTGAATGTCCGGTATCCCTTTTGAAAGTGGTCGGTTGCGATGGCAAGAACGGATTCGGTGTTACCGAAGAGCAAGGCGTTGAGCGGAAGCTTTTCCTTGGCGTGCAGTGCGCCTGAAAATGATGGAAACGTTTCTCGTGCAACCGATTGCAGGTTCAAAAGGGACATTTCGATACCCGTACGGACTGATGGGAAGAGGTTATCGGGAAGCGTTTTTCCTGCATTGTCGAGTGATAAATCACCGAAAGAAAGATCGATCGCAGGCAGCAATGAGGCGCATTGTTCAAGAGCTTCGGAAAGTGTTTCTTCATGTAGCCCCGGTAGAGGGGCTATTTCTCCAAAACCGGTATACTTGCCGTTCTGTGTCTGAAGGCCGATAATGAGACCATCCCTTGTGTTGAGACTGGAACCTCTGACTGGAACTGGTCTGACAAAAGGGATGGAGTAGCGGTATATGGATACGATGCCCGGTTTCAAGGTCTTTTCGGGAATTTTCCAAAATCCGGTTTGCGTTTTTCGACAAAAGCGTTTTTTCCTTCCTGTGCTTCCTCGCTCATGTAATAGAGCAGGGTTGCATTGCCGGCAAGCTCCTGAAGCCCCGCCTGGCCGTCACAGTCGGCGTTCAGGGCTGATTTCAAACATCTCAGCGCCAGTGGTGAGTGTTGCAGTATCTCACGGCACCATTGAACAGTTTCCTCTTCGAGCCGTTCGAGAGGAACGACGGTGTTGACGAGACCCATGTCAAGCGCTTCCTGTGCATTGTACTGGCGGCAGAGGTACCAGATCTCCCGTGCTTTTTTCTGGCCGACGATACGTGCCATATAACTTGCCCCCCAGCCGCCATCGAAAGAGCCTACTTTCGGGCCGGTTTGGCCGAAAATAGCGTTGTCGGCCGCAATGGTCAGGTCGCAAAGCATGTGGAGAACATGACCGCCTCCGATTGCGTAACCTGCAACCATGGCGATAACAGGTTTCGGACAGGTACGGATGTTCCGCTGAAAGTCGAGGACATTCAACCTGTTGACCCCTTTTTCATCCGCGTAGCCAGCATCGCCCCTGATTTTCTGGTCTCCACCCGAACAAAACGCCAAAGGCCCTTCTCCGGTAAGAATGACGACTCCGATGTGTTCGTCGTTACGGGCATCGTCAAGCGCCTGAATCATTTGAACAACGGTCTGGGGACGGAACGCATTGCGTCTTTCCGGACGGTTGATGGTGATTTTTGCGATACCTTCGGATTTATGGTAAAGAATATCGGTGAATTCGCCGGATTGTATCCAGTTTAGGGTGCTCATGGTGCAGTGTTTTTTTGTTCTGAGTTACAGAGTCTTTCGATAATAGTATTGGTCTGTCAGCTCTGTGAAAGTTGTTGTTGGCTGAATTGAATACGGAACGTATCGTTCTCCTGTGAAATGTTGACCTCTGTTTCACCGGGTTGATCCGGCACGCACCAACTGTGTTGCCCTGTAAAAGATGGGATTTCTGCGCATACGATACGGCAACGGCATACTACCTGTAAAAAACACCTGTATTTCATGGCGTTCCTGCCAAAAATCCCGTCAGTCGTTCGAGAAACAGTTGTCTGTTTTCAATGTGAAGTGTATGGCCACAGCCGGGAAAGATGAATAGTTCCGAATTAGGGCATAAATTAACCATTTGGCGGCCAATCTCAACGTATTTTCTGTCTTTTTCGCCGACAAAAAAACCTGTATGGAGGCTGTTTTCACTGAGTTTTTCCCATAAGGAGGGTTGACAGCCTGTGCTCAGTTGTTTCAAAGCGGCAGCAAGAGCTTGCGGGTCGTTTGCCTTACGTCGTTCAAAAACTTCAGAAAAAAGAGGATGTTTTTTCAGCGTTGTGAAAAGTTGCAGTCCGTACCACGAATCGAGAAAACTGTCAAAGTCCGTGGTTATGCGCCTTGCGATTCTTTTGTCGGATTCACATCGTAAAGCTTTTTCTTCGGGGTTTTTCAGGCCCGGTGACGAAGAGATGATCACGGTGCTGCGGAACTGTTCGGGATAATGCAATGCCAGATAGAGTGCAAGGCGTCCCCCCATCGAGTAACCCACGAGATGCAGGGGAGCCGGGTGGATTTTTCCTGCGAGTTCGGCTAAACTGTCGCCGATTGCTTCAAACGTGCCGGTTACGCCATGAGGTGCCGGTGTGGCGCCGTGGCCTGGAAGATCGGGCATGAAACAGGTGTAATCGTTCTGTAACCTGTCTGCATACTGTTTCCAGTCTTCCCCTGATCCCAGAAACCCGTGCAACATCAATATGCCAGGCAATTCCTGGTTGCCGGTGCTGCTCATATGATATCTTTGAAAAGACGTGTCAATGATCATACATGCTGGTCTATGAGTGCCCTGAGCCTGGCGTTCAGGGTATGGTGTTCCTGAAGGTTGTTTTCTCTCGAGCAGGTTATTTCTATGATCCCGGGCGTATTCGACCGACACCTTTTCAGATAGCGTTCCCGAAACTGTCGGTTCGTGGACGGGTTGCAGTACGGTATTCCAAACGTTTCGGCTACGGAACGGATATTGTATTGTTGTGGAGTGGCGAAATGCGTCTCGAAAATATCTTTTTGCTTTGCTATGGGAAGGAAGGAAAAGATTCCGCCGCCGTTATTGTTGATGACAACAATATGGAGGGGGTGTTTCATCGTACGCAAAAGGGTGAGCGAATTGAGATCGTGCAGGAAAGAGATATCGCCAATGACAAGAGTAACAGGTGAGCCAAGTCCTTGGGCAAAACCCGCTGCGGTAGCAATGTTGCCATCGATGCCGCTTGCTCCGCGGTTCATCCCGAATCGTGGTATTGCCCCGTTTTCTCGCAAAGCGGTATAGGCATCCATATCCCGTATCGGCATACTGTTTGCCAGAAACAGGCCATGGTATTCAGGAATTATCTCCGATACAATTCTGGCTGTGGAGATCTCGGTAAGAGCTTTTTCCGATGAACAGTAAGCATCGAGTTCTTTTTCTATCTCTGTAGAGAGTGCGTGCAGTGATAAACCGTTTCTGTTTTTCCGGTCGATTGTTGAAACAAGCCGCCCTGCAAAATCTTCCGGTGAGGCTTCGATCTGCCACGTGACGTTGTGGTCGGGGTTATATCGTGAAGGATGTTTTTTAATGACAATGAAATGTTTGGGAGTCCATCGTTTTATGGTAGCCGCAAGACGTTTGCCCACGATTTTACCGCCGAAATGAAGCACAAGGTCGGGTTTGAAACGCGAAGTAAACCGTTCGGACAGGAGCAGAGGTTGAAGAGGTTCGTTGTCCCGGCACATGCGAAGCTGTGATGATATGTCGGTGTACATCGGTATTTTCAGGACTCTGGCAAGGTTGAGAACAGCTTCTGCATCGGCTTTTGTGTCGAGGTGTCCGGCAACGAGAAGCGGTGACGAGGCATCGGTCAACAGTTTTCGTATCCGGCTGACCGTTACGGCTTCCGCTGTTTTTCTGTAGAATGTAAAACTGCTCAGTGGTTCATGTTCTTTTCTCCAAAGATCGAGTGTGCGGGTCCATGGACTGTCGGGAGGAATATCGACAGGATCAAAGGGTTCTCTGAACGGGAGGTTGAGATGCACGGGTCCAGGGGATGTTCCGAGGCTTTGGCGAACGGCGTAGTCGACTGTTGAGAGCAACGCATTGACAGGAATCTTTTCAGACGGTTCCGGGAGTTCGCTGTACCATCGTGCGTAACTGCCGAAAATGCCATGCTGCCTTATGGTCTGGTTCGCTCCGGTTTCAAGCAGCTCGAACGGTCTGTCTGCTGACAGAACAATCATTGGTTGGTGATCGACGGATGCTTCGATTACCGCCGGGAAATAATTCGCGACCGCCGTACCTGAGGTACAGATAAGTGCAGCAGGTTTCCCTGCAGAACGGGCGAAGCCGAGTGCAAAAAATGCGGCAGCACGTTCGTCGGGAAAAACGTTGCACTCCGCGTCAGGGTTTCTTGCCGCTGCTGCTGTCAGGGGTGTAGAGCGGGAGCCGGGAGAAATACAGAAACGCTCGATGCCGTGGCGCACAAGTTCCTCGATGATCAGTGTGCCCCAGACGGTCGTTATTTGCTGATTGTTCATCAACCTCTATCTCTTCTGACGGGTTATGGCAAGGATGTCGGCAATTTTTTGATCCACCTCTTCCCATTCGGATTCGGGGTTGGAACCTCTTACAAGCCCTGCACCCGAGTAAAGATAAAACATGTTTTCCTTGGCAACCGCCGAGCGGATTCCTACGGCGAATTCAGCAGAATTTCTGCTGATCCAGCCAACAGGCCCGGCATACCATCCCCTGCTGAAAGGTTCGAGTTGTATAATCTGTTCAAGGGCTTTTGTTTTTGGGACACCACCTACCGCAGGTGTGGGATGAAGGGTTTTGAGGACAGCGGAATCGTTACTTGCTTCGGGTTTCAGTTCAGCCCGGCATTGGGTATAGAGGTGAGCCAGCCGGTTAAGTTGCAGTGCGCGGACCCGTTCTTCCATGTCGATGTCACTGCAGATCGGCTCGAGTTCCCTTACAATGGTGTCCTTGACAAATTTATGTTCCCTGATATCCTTTTCGGAGTTGAGTAGCTGCTGGCAGGCATCGCCGTTTCCGTTGTCGATCGTCTCCCTCGAACAGGTTCCGGCGAGAGCTTCAGTGAGCAGCTCGTTATTTTTACGGCGATAAAGCCGTTCAGGGGTGAAGCTGAAAAATGCCGTGTTTTTTTCGGGTTCGAAATAGTACCTGTATGTAGAGCTCTCTGAAAAGGGGTATCGAAGTAAAAAGAGAAGAGGGGAAAAGCCGCGGTTGAATTCAAGCAGGGTTTGGCGTGCAAGAATTATTTTTCCCATGAGCCCTTCCTGGAATCGTTGAAGGATCTGGTTGCATGTTTTGATCCACTGTTTCTTGTCCGGAGAGAAAGAGCGTGAGTTTATTTCAGGAAGAGGGGGGATGTCGCGAAGGGTGGAACTGTTTATTTTCGCTATAGTTTCAAGCAGTCGGCGATATCGTACTTCACTGTTCTCGCCAGGTTCAATCATAAGGTGGCAACTCAGTGTATGAGTTCCGTCGGTTACTGAAAGCTGAATATCAGGCAAAACAAACGTGAATGATTTGAATGCTCGCCATTGCTCATCCTGCTTTTGTTCATTATTGAAACAAAACCCTCCGAAATAGCGCGTGCCGGGATTTTTTTTACATAATTCTTTCTGAAGAATATCGAAACTGACGTTGTTGGGGCCGGTTTTGTCGTACTCTATAACATCGGCGGTGCCTATTCCCGCTACGAGATCGTCTTTTTTGCGGTTCGACCAGAAAAATTTCGGGTAAAGATCCTGATTGTGCAGCCACAGCAAAGGATCTGTCGAAGAAACGGCTATAGAAAAAGTTTGAAGATACGGTTCCGAGACACTCCCGGCTGCATTGGCATGATCGAGCACCATTTTTTGCAACGTGCTCAATGCCTTTTTCATCGGGAGAGGTTCACTGACTTGTTCAATAATGTCGGTTGGTTTGTTCATGGTAGCATTTCAGGCCTTGATCTATACTCCGTGAGCTTCACTTGGCATTTTCCAAGTGGCTCTCGAGAGAGACGGCAAGATAATTGTTTTTATCCTGAAGCCATGCATAAATCTCTTCGGCTTTTGCTTTTTGTCCGGTTCTGATATAACAGATCGCCAGATTGTAATGTGCTTCTTCAAAAGCCGTGCTGTTTGCAATAGCCTGTAGGTATGCTTCGATTGCCAGGTTACATTTTTCAAGTTGCAGGTATGCGTTGCCGATGTCATAAAACCGGAGTGAGTCGTCCGGAGAAAATTCGAGGCTTTTTTCGAAATAGTCGAGTGCGCGGGTATACTGTTTTTGGTTGAAGTATGCCGCCCCGAGCGCAGGGTAGACGGTTATACCGCTTTGCGGATTGAGAGCAAGGGCCTTTTCGTATGAGTCCACGGCTTTTTCGTATTGTCGTTGTCTTGCATACTCATTACCGAGCCTGATATATGCTTGTGGATCTTCAGGATTTTGCCATACCGCCTGTTGGAGATCGTTGAGTTTCTTCGATGCTGTATCGCATCCTGAAAAAGTCATGATTGCAAAGCCGGAAAGGAGAATAACAGCTGTGGAAAGAGTTAGCTGCAGGAAATGTTGATAGGTACGAATCATAAGCACAACTATAGAGAAATTGTCTTTTGGAACTTCTGGTCAGCTATTTCACCTTACAAGGGACAATATATACATATATATGTGATGATAGAATATTTGCTCATCAGTCCGGAAAGGTATTCGGTTAGGATCTGAAAAAGGTTTTGTTGCTGTAATTTCAGTATTGCACCTATGCTATTTGGAAAGAACAGGCATGTTATTTCTGCCAGCAGGAGAACCGATATTCCTGCTTTTTATGCAGAATGGTTCATGGATAAAATCCGGAAGGGTTTCTGTAAGGTAGCTAATCCCTATAATCCTTCACAGGTAAAGGAGGTATCGCTTTGTCCGGACGAAGTTGCTGCAGTCGTGTTTTGGACACGCTATGCCAAGCCTCTTCGTCCTTTCCTCGCGGAACTGGACGAGAGGGGATTCAATTACTATTTTCTGTACACGATTACCGGATATCCAAGCAGTTATGAGTCAGGGTTGCCATCCAGCGAAGAATGCATCGAAGACTTTCTCGCTCTTGGCGAATGCATAGGGGCGGAAAAAGTTATTTGGCGCTATGATCCTGTCATTCTAAGCTCTCGGATGCACATGAGTTTTCATATGAAAAATTTCGAAAGACTTGCTCTTCGACTTTCAGCCGGAACGAAAAAGGTCATTGTGACTTTTGTGAAAAAATACCGGCATATCGAGGAGAAACTCGAAGAAATGGAGTATGTACCACCCTCTTCTCATGAGCGCCAGGTTCTCGAAAAGCATTTCCGGTCGTTGACTTCCGATGCAGGTATGCAGATACAGCGTTGTGGGAAAAGGGATTCTTTTGCCAATGTTTCTGAAGGAAAATGTGTTGATGAGAAGCTGATGAGAGAACTGTTCGGGCTCGAGCTTTCATCAGGAAAGGACCCGGGGCAGCCTGAAGAGTGCCGTTGTATTCGCAGCATCGATATCGGGCGATATGGTTCGTGTCTGCACCGGTGTGTTTACTGTTATGCGTCCAGGAATTTTTTTCGGGCAGCCCGTCGTTATCAAGAGCATGACTATAGTGCGGAAATGCTGTAAGCTGTAAGGCGTTGTCGAGCCGTTAAACCAAGTCCGCATATCAAGTAAACAGGGAGATTACGTTATGAAAACCATTACGATACATGTCGGGGGAATGCACTGCGGGAGCTGTGAAACGATCGTCAAAGAGGCGCTCGAGGAGCTTGCGGGTGTCGAAAGCGTTGAGGTTTCTCACGACTCGGAAACGGCGATGGTTGTCTATGACGAAGGTTCGGTTTCACCTGAAACCCTGAAAGCAACGATAGAGAAAGAAGGGTATACAGTTTCGGGATAATCATGGAAAAAGCGGATCTCAGGATAACCGGGATGCATTGCGAAAGCTGTGTAAAATTGGTTGAAAAAACTCTCGGCAAGACAGATGGTGTGGAGAGTGCCGTTGTCAATTTTGCCGCCGGCAAAGCCTCGGTTACTTATGACCCTGCTGTTACCGATCCTGCAAGGCTCATAAGAAAGATTGAAAAAAGAGGCTACGGAGCACGTCTGATAGAGTCGTCCCATAGCCCTCAAAAAGATACGTCGTATCAGGACGAGCTTCGCGGACTGCGCCTCAGGTTTGTCACCGGTGCCGTGTTTGCGGTGCCGGCACTGGTGCTGGGTATGTTCTTCATGCAGGACCCGATTCCCTACCAGGGTATTGTGCTCTGGATTCTCGCAACTCCCGTGCAATTTTATGTGGGCCGTGAATTTTATCTCGGAGCATGGATGGCTCTGAGGAACCGTTCTTCCAATATGGATACGTTGGTGGCCCTGGGAACGAGTGCCGCCTACTTTTATTCTGTCTATCTGGTGCTTTTCGAGGGGGGAGAGCATCAGTATTTTGAGACGTCGGCAGTCCTGATAACGCTTGTTGTGCTTGGAAAATATCTTGAAGCGGTATCGAAGCACCGGACCTCGGAGGCCATAAACCGGCTTGAAAAGCTTTTTCCCAAAGAGGCTTCGGTCATCCGGAACGGGTTGGAAGTTCGGGTGCCGGTTGAAGAGGTTGACCCTGGGGATATGCTTGTTGTTCGTCCCGGCGAACAGGTGCCGGTTGATGGTGAAATTATAAAAGGTGCGACCACTCTCGATGAGAGTATGGTAACCGGGGAGAGTGTTCCGGTTGCCAGAGGTGTTGGGGAGAGTGTTGTCGGTTCGACCATCAACAAGGAAGGCAGTTTTACCATGAAAGTGACCCGTACCGGTTCCGAAACAATGCTGGCGAAAATCATTCGTCTCGTTGAAGATGCACAGATGCAGAAAGCTCCTGTACAAAGATTTGCCGATAGAGTGTCTTCATGGTTTGTCCCTGCAGTGATTGTGATTGCCTGTGTGACTTTCTTTGTCTGGTTTGTTGTTTTTGGTGCGCCTCCCGGTTTTGCACTTGTTGCCGCTGTATCGGTTCTGGTTATCGCCTGTCCCTGTGCGCTTGGCCTGGCTACCCCGACCGCAATCATGGTCGGTACAGGAATGGGTGCCGGTGAGGGTATTCTCATCAAAGGCGGTGATGCCCTTGAAACAGCAGGAAGCCTGCAGCATGTTGTCTTTGATAAAACCGGGACAATAACAAAAGCCCAACCGGAAGTAACAGCAATAAACGTGCGGGAAGGGTACAGTGAATCCGAGTGTATAAGATTGGCCGCCGGCCTGGAAAGGAATTCCGAGCACCCTCTGGCAAGAGCGATATTCAGGAAAGCAGAGTCGGAAGGTATTCTGCCTGCAGAAACTCAAGAGTTCCGTTCACGTACCGGAAAAGGGGTGGAAGCGCAGATTGATGGCAAGCGTTATTATATGGGATCACTTCGTTTCATAGGTGAGAACGGAATAAGGACAGAGTATTTCAGAGAGTCCGTTGAACGATTTGAGGCTGAAGGTCAAACGGTGATCATGCTTGCCGGTGCGGGAGAGGCGATTGGTGTTTTCGCTTTGAGTGATACCGTGCGTCCGGAAACGACTGAAACTGTCAGTAGGTTGCATGCAATGGGGCTGTCGACTTCGATGATAACCGGAGATAATGAACGGGTGGCCCGTGCGATAGCAGAAAAAACAGGAATATCATCCTACAAGGCAGGGGTACTGCCTGGAGAAAAGGTTGCTTTTATCTCGCAAGCGCAGGAAAAGGGAACCGTGGGTATGGTTGGTGACGGAATCAATGATGCGCCTGCCCTTGCCCAGGCCGATATCGGTATTGCCATGGGGTCCGGTACCGATATAGCCATGGAAGCCGGTGATATTGTGTTTATGCGTAACGATCTTTCTTCTCTTCCGAGGGCTATTCGTCTCAGCCGTCTGACGATGCAGCGCATTCGTCTCAATATGTTCTGGGCCCTGTTCTACAATGTCGTAGGTATACCCGTTGCGGCGGGAGTGCTTTATCCCTGGACTGGATGGCTTCTCAATCCCATGATTGCCGGGGGGGCCATGGCTATGAGCTCGGTAAGTGTCGTCCTGAGTTCCCTTGCATTGAAGCTGAAAAAGTTCTGACGGAAATCAGATAATGCAAACCAGGGCTGCGAGACGGGAACGCTCTGTGCCGATTACAGAGTGTGTTCCTCCAAATTTGTTATCATCTCCGGGCCTGAGCCGTGAAATATGAACATCTCTTGCGGGGCTATGGTTGCGCTGATAGGTGATTTCTCCCGGCTTGCTGAAAACTCTGAACTGTTTATGTTTCGTGAATTAGTTTGAAACGACCCGTCAAGGTGTTACTATTGTGGTAATATTTGCATATGGAGAAACAACAAGGCACTTCTATTTCATTTATGCGATTCAATTACTTCGTTGTCCCGACAGGTCGGGATCAAAATCCTCATCCCGACCTGTCCAGACTCCGGTTTCGGAGTTTATCCCGATGCAATCGGGACACCGTTCGTCCTGCACTCGAGTCGCTCATGACAATATATAGAGGTACCCAACACAAGATCATGATACAGTATGGCCTCTGAGAAAACCCAAAGACTTGTGGTTCTTATTGATGCGGACAACACACAGGCCTCGATTATCGACGGATTGCTTGCCGAGATTGCCAAATATGGTGTTGCCAGTGCCAAAAGGATTTACGGTGACTGGACCTCGCAAGCTCTCAGGGGATGGAAGGAGGTGCTCCTCGAACATTCCATTCAGCCGATTCAGCAGTTTGGCTATACCAGAGGGAAAAATGCAACCGACAGTGCCATGATCATCGATGCTATGGACCTTTTGTATACCGGTAACTTCGATGGTTTCTGCATTGTGTCGAGTGACAGCGATTTCACCAAACTCGCCTGCAGGATCCGTGAGTCAGGTCTTTTTGTTTATGGGTTCGGGGAGAAAAAGACGCCGTCGGCATTTGTCTCCGCCTGTGACAAATTCATTTATACCGAAGTGCTTCGAGCCAAAACAAATGAGAGCGATGCCATTACCCGGAAATCGACAGCAGAACTTAAAAAAGATACCCGGCTCGTTCGTCTTCTGAGAAACGCTGTTGATTCAGCATCGGATGAGGGGGGATGGGCGCACCTTGCAACCGTGGGAAGTACCATTGCCAAGCAATCGCCTGAATTCGATCCAAGGAATTACGGATATGGTAAGCTTGGTGAACTGGTAAAAACAACCAAACTGTTCGATCTCGATGAGCGGCCCGGTGCCGACGGCCATTCAAAATCCATTTACCTGAAAGATAAACGGAAAAAGGAGTGACAAGGGTGTAAGAAGCCCTTGCAAGTCAAAAATACATAGCATGAGCAGCAAAAAACCGTCTCATCATCCGGGAATGGGTGCAGTAGTTCATCCGCTGGAAACGACGTTCAGGGTGTGGGCACCGTTCGCCTCGTCGGTTGCCGTTGCGGGAAATTTCAACAACTGGTCTCCTGACACTGATTTTCTGGCGCGTGAAGGTAACGGGTACTGGTCGTGTGATCTGCCGCAGGCAAGGAAGGGAGACCGGTATCAGTATGTGATAATCAATGCAGAGACCGGTAATGAATATTGGAGAAACGATCCGTATGCCCGTGAGGTCACTCATTCTGTCGGAGATTCCGTGATTGTCGCCGATGAATTTGACTGGGGTGATGATGGGGAGTTTCGCATGCCGTCATGGAATGAGCTTGTTCTCTATGAGATGCATGTCGGAACATTCAATGACGAGCACGGCGGAAGGCCGGGAGACCTTTCCCGTGCGATCGACCGTTTACCGTACCTTCACGATCTCGGGATAAACGCGATCGAGATTATGCCGCTTACGGAATTTGCCGCCGATTATTCCTGGGGGTACAATCCCGGCCATCTTTTTGCGGTAGAAAGTGCATATGGAGGACCGTTTTCCCTCAAAACATTTATAAAAACCGCTCATAGTTACGGTATTGCGGTGATTATCGATGTGGTTTACAACCACTTTGGACCATCGGATCTCGACCTCTGGCGTTTTGACGGATGGTCTGAAAATGGAAAAGGGGGCATCTATTTTTACAATGACTGGAGGGCTAAAACTCCGTGGGGTCATACCAGGCCGGATTATGGCCGTAGTGAAGTCAGAAGCTTTATCCGTGACAATGCTCTGATGTGGCTCAAGGAGTTTCATGCCGACGGTTTGCGCTGGGATTCAACGATCAATATCCGAACGCAATACAATGGTTCAGGAGGCGACATTCATGAGGGATGGAGTCTTATGCAGTGGGTAAACAGTGCGGTACGCAAAGAATGTGTCGGGGTCATCAATATTGCCGAAGATTTGCAGGAGAACGAATGGATCACGAAGCAGGTACACGAGGGTGGTGCCGGTTTTGACACTCAATGGGCGGCAGGTTTTACCCATCCTGTTCGTGATGCGGTCATTGCTCATGATGACCGTGAGCGCGACATGCTCGAGCTGGGAAGGGCAATTACCGGTTCATACAATGGTGATGCTTTTCAGCGGGTTATTTATACCGAATCTCACGACGAAGTGGCAAACGGTCAGGCCCGGGTTCCCGAAGCGGTCTGGCCGGGAAACGCGGCGAGTTGGTTTTCAAGAAAAAGGTCTACGCTTGGAGCGGTTCTTGTGTTTACCGCTTCCGGTATCCCGATGTTATTTCAGGGACAGGAACTGCTCGAAGACGAATGGTTTCGTGATACCGATCCGGTTGACTGGTCGAAGCTGCAGCGGTTTGGCGGTATTCATGCCCTTTACCGTGATCTGGTGCGGCTCAGGCGTAACTGGCATAATCATACTGCAGGCCTGAAGGGCCGGCACGTCAATGTTTTTCACATCAATAATCAGGACAAGCTGCTTGCATATCATCGTTGGGAAAATGGCGGAGCAGGGGACGATGTGGTTGTTGTTGTCAACATGTCGAACCGGAGCTACCCGGTCTATACAATAGGGTTTCCTCGGAGCGGAAAATGGCGTGTCCGTTTCAACAGTGACTGGTCGGGTTACAGCAGTGATTATTCAAGCCATCCAGGCTACGATACCGAAGCGTATCCTGGAATGAAAGATGGACTGCGTTTTCACGGAGCAATTGGAATCGGCGCCTATAGTGCGTTGATTTTATCTCAGGATGCCGAAAGATAGGTAGTGAGAGCCTGGCGTCAATCATACGTTCAGAATCAAAGTATTCGAAGACTTTGGCGCGGCAGGTAGAGAAAAGTTGCGGAGCTGACGGGACTCGAACCCGCGGCCTCCTGCGTGACAGGCAGGCGCTCTAACCAAACTGAGCTACAGCTCCTTGAAAGAGTTGTTAATGTAGAAATATTTATGTCTCCTTCCAAAAAGTTTTTTCATTTTAATTCTTCTTATATTTATTCCTGAACAGAACGTCGCAACCTATCCTGCAGTAACAAGTAAGATATCCATTGGATAACCTGGCTCACTGTTGATATATCGGCAAGTTCATTCTTGTCTTTCATCGGTTACACGTTATTTTCGGGGTGAATCGGCACCTGCTCAAACCGGTTGTGGTCTTTCACCCTTTTTTCCTGCGGTCCATTGCCTATTGCGGCTCTGGAACCGGTCTTTTCGGCATGTAGACCAGCTCAAACCTATGAAGCAGCATTTCGTTATCACCGCTTTCTTGATACAGTTACTCTTTCCCTTTCGACTTTTTGCGCGCGGGATCGATGAACATATCAATGACGCCATGGTTCCCCTTACGGCTTTTATGTTCAAAATTATATTTTTCCCCATATCGATCGGGGGTATCAGTTTCCCTTTTATCCTGCTCTGGTTGATCGTCGCTGCCGTTGGATTTACCGTCTACATGGGTTTTGTCAATGTAAGGGGATTCAAGCACGCTATCGAACTGGTGCGTGGCGTTTACGATGCTCCTGATTCGCAGAAAGGAGAGGTCTCTCATTTTCAGGCTTTGACTGCGGCTCTGTCTGCAACCGTAGGGCTTGGGAATATAGCCGGAGTTGCCGTGGCCATTACCTTAGGGGGGCCCGGTGCGACTTTCTGGATGATTCTCGGCGGCTTGTTCGGCATGTCATCGAAGTTTGTCGAATGCACTCTGGGAGTCAAGTACAGGAAAATCAACGAAGACGGTTCGGTTTCAGGGGGCCCGATGTATTATCTCAGCCGAGGGTTTGCTGAAAAAGGGTTTGCAGGTTTGGGGAAAATTCTTGCATTTTTTTTCGCCGTCATGTGTATCGGGGGATCGTTCGGTCTGGGAAATATGTTCCAGGCCAACCAAGCCTTTCGCCAAACAGTGTTAGTGACCGGTGGGGAGCAGAGTGTTTTCTATCAGCAGGGATGGATTTTCGGGTTGATCATGGCGATTCTTGTCGGCATGGTTATCATAGGTGGAATACGTTCGATTGTCCGAGTTACGACAAAGCTTGTTCCATTCATGGTTGCGATCTATATTTCTGCAGCCCTGTTTATTATTTTTTCGCATATCACGGAACTTCCCCGGGCCTTTTTAGTGATTGTGCAGGGAGCGTTCGCTCCGGAAGCCCTGTATGGCGGAGTGGTCGGTGTGTTGATACAGGGACTCCGTCGTGCCGCATTTTCAAACGAAGCTGGAATAGGATCTTCACCGATAGCTCATGCAGCGGTCAAAACCGATGAGCCGGTAACCGAAGGGCTTGTCGCTCTGCTTGAGCCGTTTCTCGATACTGTGGTTATTTGTACCATGACGGCACTTGTTATCATTATTTCGGGATTGTATACCGAACAGGGGATGGATGGCATAGCATTGACATCGAAAGCTTTCGAGCAGGTTATTTTCTGGTTCCCTTACATACTGAACGTTGCTGTACTGCTTTTTGCCTTTTCAACGATGATTGCTTGGTCCTATTACGGTCTCAAGGCGTGGACCTATATCTTTGGGGAAGGCCTGTCTTCGGACGTCAGTTATAAGTTGCTGTTTTGCACATTCATCATCATCGGTTCAGCTATGAACCTTCAGGTTGTGATCGACTTTTCCGATGCCATGATTTTTGCGATGTCTTTTCCGAATATTATTGGTTTGTATCTTCTTGCTCCCGGTGTCAAGCGGGATCTCGATACCTATTTTGAACGTTTACGGCAGGGAGAGATCGGTCGCTACAGGTGATTACCGTCCGGGGGATCACCGTTTCTCGAACGGGTTGCCGGAACAACGTTGAAACGGGAATGATCAGAGGGTTCGGAGAGGTTAGAAAGTAGGAAATGGTTGTAGAGGCTGTAAAAAACATAAAAAAAGATAAACGATCATGTCGAAAAATACCCTGACCATTACGGACAACCGCACAGGACAGACCTATGAGGTTCCTATAGAATGTGGTACCATACGGACAATGGATCTCCGCCAGATAAAAGTTTCCAATGACGATTTCGGGCTTCTCGGTTATGATCCGGGTTATCTGAATACAGCTTCCTGCAAAAGCATGGTGACCTTTATCGATGGAGAGAAAGGGATTCTGCGTTACAGAGGGTATCCTATCGAGCAGCTTGCCGAAAAAAGCTCTTTTCTGGAAACAGCCTATCTGTTGATAAAAGGAGAGTTGCCTGACAGGGAAAGGCTCGAAGCATGGCGTTACAATATCCAGATGCATACGATGGTCCACGCCAATCTGACAAAATTCATGGACGGATTCCGCTATGATGGTCACCCAATGGGCATTCTTGTCGGGACGGTCGGTGCACTGTCCACTTTTTATCCCGGTGCGAAGAATATTTTCGATTTGGAATCAAGAAAACTGCAGGTACGTCGCCTGATAGGAAAAATGCCTACACTCGCTGCAATGAGTTTTCGCCATAGTATGGGGTTCCCTTATGTTCTTCCGGACAATGACCTCAGTTATGCCGGAAACTTCCTTTCCATGATGTTTAAAATGACCGAACTGAAATATTCTCCTGATCCTATCCTGGAAAAGGCGCTCGACGTGCTCTTTATTCTCCATGCCGACCATGAGCAGAACTGTTCGACCAGCGCAGTGCGTTCGGTCGGCAGTTCGCGTGTTGATCCATATTCCGCACTCGCAGCAGGGTGTGCGGCTCTCTATGGGCCTTTGCATGGTGGAGCGAACGAGGCGGTTATCCGGATGCTGGAAAGAATTGGTTCTCTTGACAAGGTTCCCGAGTTCATTAAATCGGTAAAGGCAGGAGAAGGACGGCTTATGGGTTTTGGTCACAGGGTGTACAAAAACTATGATCCAAGAGCAAAGATTATCAAGAAGATCGCTTTCGAGGTGTTCGAGGTTACCGGTCGGAACACGTTATTGGATATTGCTCTGGAACTTGAAAGAATTGCCCTTGAAGATGAGTATTTTATCGATCGGAAACTGTATCCGAACGTTGATTTCTATTCCGGTTTGATTTACCAGGCGATGGGATTTCCGCTGGATATGTTTCCTGTCTTGTTCGCTATCGGCAGAACGCCCGGATGGCTTGCACAGTGGACGGAGCATATGAATGACGATGAACAGAAAATAGCCCGTCCCAGACAGATGTATTTGGGCGAAGATAAGCGTGATTATGTGCCGATCGAAAATCGGCCTAAAATATCACAACTTGTCGAGAACAAAATCGGTATGTGTCGATTATAGTTCTTACGAGAACCGTGCTTTTCCATGAGTAACAAGGGCATTTTTTATTATTTTGAGCACTTTGCTGTGGTGAGGTCCGAACCATGGACATTTACGAATAATGATTAACCTGTTTGATCCATGTCTGTAACTGAAAAAGATGTTGCCTATATCGCCGAGTTGGCCAGGCTCAGTTTCACTGACGCTGAAAAAAAGAAAATGACCAGTGAACTGAACGCGATTCTTCACTATGTCGAAAAGCTCAACGAGGTTGATACACAAGGTATTGAGCCATTGAGCAGTATTCACGATCAGGTTAATGTGCTTCGCGAGGATCACTGCCGTGAATCGATGTCCAATGATGTTGCGCTTAAGAATGCTCCTGACAAGCTTGACCGCTTTTTCAGGGTACCGAAAGTTATCGGATAACACGTTTCTCTATGCTTCAGGTACAGGAAACGGAAGGGGCCGTTATTTTTTCTGTCAAGGTTCAACCCCGTTCCTCGAAAAGCATGGTATCGGGGGAGTATGACGGCAGTGTGAAGGTGAACCTGAAAGCTCCGCCTGTAGACGGGGCGGCTAACCTGGAGTGTTGCAGGCTGCTCGCCCGAACGCTTGGGGTGCCACGAACCGATGTGCAGATTATTTCCGGGTTGAGAGGAAAAAAGAAGCGGGTGAAGGTTGATGGAGTGTCGTTAGCCAGGTTCAAAGAAAAAGTCGCACCCTATCTTTGAGTTTTTTCATGAATGCAACAGGTAGATGAGAGCAGTAATCCAGAGAGTGAGCGAGGCTTCGGTTATGATCGACGGCAGCCTCCATTCCCGGATAGGACCGGGTCTTTTGGTTCTCCTCGGTATTGCTCCCGGAGATGAGGATAAAGAGATCGCCTGGATGATCCATAAGGTTCTCAACCTCAGGATTTTCGAAGACAATGAAGGAAAAATGAATCGTTCTGTTTCGGATACCCGAAAAGATCTTCTTTTTGTTTCACAGTTTACCCTGTATGCCGACACGAGCCGGGGCAACAGACCCGGTTTCTCATCTTCAGCGCCGTTCGATAAAGCGCATGATATCTATAACCGGTTCCTTGAAACCATACGTTCAACATGTTCATTACCTATCGAGACCGGTTGTTTCGGAGCTGAAATGCAGATAGGGCTGATAAATGACGGCCCGGTAACTCTTGTTGTCGATACTCCTTCAACGCAGTGAAGAGTGGCACGGAAGTTGTGAAAGATGAGGACGAGTTGCTGTGCAAACAAGCCCTTTCGCTTATGAAAATAGTAATTGTTATTCCTGCAAGGCTTGATTCAAGCAGGTTGAAAAGGAAAATGCTCGTTGATCTGGAAGGTGAACCTCTTATTGTAAGGACCTTTCAGCGGGCTCTGCAGGCCCGTTGTGCAGATCGTGTTGTCGTGGCAACCGATAGCTCGGAGATCGCCAGTGTGCTTGGGGCTTTCGGGGCTGAAGTGGTTATGACAGGCTGTGCTCGTTGTGGTTCGGAACGTATTGCCGAAGCGGCAGGAAAGATGGAAGGGGATGTTTTCATCAATTTGCAGGGTGACGAGCCGTTGATCGATCCTGGAAATATCGACCGTGTTGCGGAGCCTTACCTTCAAGGTGAAAATCCTGATTGTGTGACACTGATTTATCCGGTGCTTCCCACAGATTACACCACGATCAGTGACCGCCATGTGGTTAAAACGGTTGTCGACAAAAACGGTTATGCTTTGTACTTTTCACGGAGCCAGATTCCTTTTCAGCAGGCGAGAAACGCATCGACTATCTTTTACCGTCATATCGGTATCTACGCGTTCAGAAAAGATGTGTTAAGTGCCTTTTCGGCGCTCGGGCCCTCCATGCTCGAGCAGGAAGAGTCTCTCGAGCAGCTACGACTTCTCGAGAACGGTTACCGTATACGTTGTGTCGAGACCACGGTAGACTCACCCGGGGTCAACACGTTCGAGGAGCTTGAGTTTGCGCGGAGGATGTTCCGGGAGCAGAATCGTCCGGTATGATTTCAATTCCTATTTCACCATCGTGGAAGATCACCGATGCTTTGTCGTTTGTTTGTATGCACTTACGAGATGTGATATAAGAGTTGTTCTGCTTGACCAGGGTGAAGCCTCTTTCGAGGGTTTTTCGATAATCAAGCAGCGAAAGTCTCTCCGTAACGGAAGAGAAGCCACGTTCCGCGTGCCTGATTGCATTTCCGGCAGACTGTGACATCCTCTTGACAAGATGGCCTATCCGCTCGCTCAGTTGTTCAAGTTTGATCTGCGGGCGGTTAAAAGCGTAACTTCCAAGAAGGGAGTCGACTTGCCGTTCGATTCCTTCAACTTTAGTATGTAGCGCTGCACATTGCCGGTTAAGCTGGGTGTCGCAGTGTTTGAGCAGTTCTTGCATATCGGGGGCTGCAATTTCTGCAGCGATCGAAGGTGTTCCGGCCCGCACATCGGCAACCATATCGGCGATCGTGACATCTGTTTCATGACCGATGGCGCTGATAACCGGAATTTTCGAACCGAATATCGCCAGAGCGACGGCTTCATCGTTGAATGCCTGAAGATCTTCAAGAGATCCCCCTCCCCTGGCTACGATAATGACATCGGGTTTCAGGGCGGGATCGGAGAGTTCGTTGAAATATTGCAATGCCCCGATGACGTTTTTTGCAGCTTCTTCTCCCTGTACCTTGACGGGATAAAGCAGAAGTCTTGCAGCTGGAAAGCGACGCTTGAAGACGTTGCTCATGTCTTCTATGACCGCTCCTGTTGCTGAGGTGATCAGGCCGATTTTTTCCGGAACACCGGGTAACCGTTTCTTATGTTCCTGGTTGAAATAACCTTTGCTTGCAAGCTTTTCCAAAAGCATGGCATAAGCAAGTTGCAACGTTCCCTCACCCGCGAGAACAACCGACGTGCATATGAGTTGATATCGTCCGGATGGGGGGTAGACCTCGAGACGTCCGTGAGCGATGATTTCCAGACCGTCTTTTAGATCAGCGGACAGACGCATGCGAATGTTTTTCCAGATGACAGCCGGAATCTGCGCACCCTCGTCCTTGAGCGTCATATAGACGTGTCCCGAACTTGGAAGTTTGAAGTTGGAGATTTCTCCCCTTACACTGACGGTTTGAAATTTATTTTCAAGGATGGATTTGATTCCGCCGGTGAGTTCGGTGACGGTAAGTATCTGTTCTGGCATGAGCGTTTTTTACGAGACAAATTGCCTGGGATTGTATTCGACAAGTTAGGTATTTCCATTGAATGGTTTTAGTATATTCCGGTCAGGAATAACGCAAAACCGGTTTTCAGATGTGCAGTGTTTGCCTGGTGAAAGAAAAAAGATAGGTGAGGTATTCTCAAAAAGACTGCTTCACGACAATCGGTCACCATGCATACGTTTCCGGCAGAGAGTCATGACGCCCCGTGAAATAGGTGTTCGGATTTCACGGGGGGATCGCTTGTCATATTGTTGGGTAGAGTTGACTTGTAAACCATCAGGATTAATTGTAACCAATCTGCTTGGGTATGAAACATGATGCTTGCATTGCGCTTCTGGAAAAGAAGCTGTCTCTGGATAAACAACGTGCCGTAGAGCTTCTTGACGCGGTTGTTGCCGGGCTGGTTGAAGTTCTTGTTGAAAAAGGAGAGATTTCCGTCAAGGGGCTTGGTTACTTCAAGGTGGTGCATATTCCGTTCAGCAGGGAAAAGCAGCATAATGTCGTTCGGGCTGTGCCTCCCAGGAAAAAAATCACCTTTCTGACAAGACCGGTTGTCGATTCCACTATCCGGCACATCATGGGGAGTGCGACCGGTCTTGCTGAAGCGGATGCAGAGGTTTTTTGCCGGATCCTTTCAGGATATTTCAGAGAGAGTGTGGCAAAAAAGCAGGACCTTTTGCTCGAAGGTCTCGGGTCGTTTAAGGAAGTTGACGGCAAATACAGGTTTGTGCCCGATCAGGTGTTGCAGGAAATCGTAAATAACTGTTTTGAGCATCTTACAGTTTTTGAAGTACCAATTCATTAATCATGGAAAAAAATATCTGCCCGAATCTACATCCGCAATCGATGTGTCCAGCCTTCGGGGGGCTGCGGGTTCTTACCAGGATCGAAGGTGCAAGGGTTTGTCTTGTTGCAGATCAGGGATGCTTGTATGGGTTGACGTTTGTTTCCCATTTTTATGCTGCTCGAAGGTCGATCGTATCACCTGAGCTGATGAACGTTCAGATTTCCGGCGGTACCATGATCGATGATTTGCGGGCTACCATCGAACGGATAGCGGAAGATCCGGCTGTGACTTTTATTCCTGTTGTCAGTACCTGCGTCGCAGAGACGGCGGGAATTGCCGAGGAGCTGTTGCCGAAAAAAGCGGGCAATGCCGTAGTACAGCTTGTCCGGTTACCTGCTTTTCAGATCAAGTCACATCCTGAAGCCAAGGATGTTGCGGTTTCTACCCTGCTGCGGCGTTTTGCGGATTTTGACGCACCGAAGAAAGAGAAATCCCTTCTTGTCGTTGGCGAGATTTTTCCTGTCGACGCCATGGCTATTGGTAGTGTTTTGCAACGGATAGGTGTCGAATCGGTCATTGTCTTACCTGCTGCCGATGTTGACGATTATATCGAGTCGGGAAAGGTTGAAGCCTGTGCAGTTCTTCACCCTTTTTATGAAAGAACCGCATCATTCCTCGAAGAGAAAGGCATACGAGTTATCTCTGGAAATCCTGTTGGTGCAGGAGCTACCGCAAGGTGGATTGAACAGATCGGTCAGGTTCTCGGGCTTGATATGGAAACGGTTCGTCAGGTTGCCGCCGAGGAAAAAGCAAAAACGAGAGCGGTCATCGAAAAGTTCGGTAACCTATCAGGAAAGGTCATTGTCGCCGGATACGAGGGCAATGAACTGCCTGTTGTAAGGCTGCTCTTGGAAGCGGGTTTGGAAGTTCCTTATGCATCGACCTCGATCGCTCGTACGGCTCTCGGAGAAGAAGATCACCAGCTTCTTTCCATGCTCGGTACCGAGATACGTTACCGGAAATTCCTTGAAGAGGATATGCAGGCTGTTCTTGTATACGAACCGGACCTTGTCATCGGCACGACATCGCTGGACAGTTTTGCAAAGGAACGTGGTATCCCTGCGATCTACTATACCAACAATATTTCATCGAGACCTGTTTTCTTTGCTGCAGGTGCCGGAACGGTACTTGGAATGGTTGCCGGCTTGTTGGGGAAAAAAGAGGTGTTCAGGAAAATGAAAGAATACTTTACTACACTTCCATAATCTCTTTTTCCTTCTGGGAGATCAGGTCATTGATCTGCTTTTCATACTTGTGAACAAGGTCATCGGCATCTTTTTTGCTTCGGCTTTTCTCGTCCTCGCTGATTTCCTTGTCTTTTTCGAGCTTGTCCACACCGTGCAGTATCTCTCTGCGAAGATTGCGGAGCGCTATCTTCGCATCCTCTCCATATTTTTTGGTAAGCTTGACATATTCTTTACGCCGTTCTTCCGTAAGGGGAGGAATGCTGACCCGAATACTCTGGCCTTCTGCTGCAGGATTGAGTCCGAGATTCGCGTCCCGAATGGCTTTTTCCACAGCAGAGACCATTGATTTGTCCCATACCTGAACCATAAGGGTATGAGCATCCTGGACACCCACATTGCCCAGCTGTTTGAGGGGCATGGATTGTCCGTATGCGTCGACTTTAACACGGTCAAGCAATGCTGTCGTCGCTTTTCCGGTTCGTATTGCTGCGATCTCATGCTGGAAGCTTTCAATGGATTTTTTCATTTTTGCTTCCACCTTTTGAGTGATTTCTCTTACGCTCATACCGTTTCGAATCGTTTGGGTTTATCGGAGATCGCAGGTAAGTACCTACTTCGAGGCTGCTTTCTTGGCGAATCTTTTCTGGAAACGTTCGACACGTCCTGCGGTATCGACCAGAACCTGTTTGCCGGTGTAAAAGGGATGACAGTTACTGCAGATATCGACTTTGATCGAGGGTCTCGTTGACCGGGTTTCAAAAGTGTTGCCGCAATTGGCACAGGTAACCGTAACTTTCGTATACTTCGGATGAATATCTTTTTTCATGACTTCGATTTACCTTGTCTGACAATAATACAGTTCTATGTTCGGGAATAAAATAATTTATCCGGCAATATACAAGATTTTCCTGCAGGAACAAAGTAAAGCTCGAGCCGACTTTTTCGACAGGAGTTTGAAAATTCAACAATCGGAGAAAAAATTTTGAGCGACAGGTTTGTTTTCAGGGGATCGGCACAGGTGAATAATGTGATGATGAAGTGTATCTATGGTGAGTGAATGCATGAAGGATATGCCGATAACCGGTATCAGAGGTGTAGGGCCACGCAAGGCAGGTTTGTTGAAAGAGATCGGTATCGAGACGATGGCAGATCTGTACGATTTCTTTCCACGGAACTACCTTGACAGGAGAACGGTCAAAAATATCGGCACACTTGTCGAGGGGGAACAGGCGACCGTTGTTGGAAAAGTGAGAAGCGTTGTCAGACAGGGGGGACGGTACGCTAAGGCCCGGCTGAAGGTCGAGCTTTTCGACAAAACAGGTGCTCTTGAAATCGTTTGGTTCAGGGGCGTCTCCTATTTTTTCAACGCTTTTCGACAAGGTGATGCTTTCTGTGTTTCCGGTAAGGTAGGATATTTCGGTCAGCGGCCACAAATGCAGCATCCGGAATTCGAGCGTCTCGATCTTGAAGGCGGAGAGTCTCCGCATAACGGGATCTTGCCGGTATACTCTTCCTCGGAATCGTTGAAAAGTTCCGGTTTGGGCCCGAGAGGAATGAGGGGGGTGATAAAACAAGCGTTTTCCGATATTCCGCCGCAGTTCAACGAAAACCTTTCCGAAGGAATAATCAGCCAACATGATCTTTTGCCGATCAATAAAGCATATCGCATGATTCACTTTCCTTCTTCCCCTGAAATGCTTGACCGGGCGCTGTATCGGTTTAAGTGGTCTGAACTTTTCTTCGCACAGCTTTTTTTTGCGTTACGCAGGGCTGCTATTCGTGCTGACAGGAGCGCTGTACGTTTCCAGCGATCGGGAAACTTCACGGCAGCGCTTTACGGTATGCTGCCTTACAGCATGACCGAAGCGCAGAAAAATGCGGTGCGCGAGATATACCGTGATTTGAAAAGCGGGATTCGGATGAACCGGCTTCTGCAGGGAGATGTCGGCTCCGGTAAAACCCTCGTAGCCATGTTTGCCATGACTCTTGCGGCTGACAACGGCTTGCAATCCGCATTCATGGCGCCAACGGAAATCCTTGCTTTTCAGCACTATATGGTAATGCAAAAATTTGCAGAGCCTCTTGGCTTACAGGTAGGTTTTCTTGCAGGTCGGCAGCAGAAAAAAGAGCGCCGGGAAGTGCTTGAAGATCTTCAAACAGGGCATCTTAACATTCTCGTGGGGACTCATGCTGTCATCGAAGAGGCGGTGAGATTCGATAATCTCGGGCTGGCGGTTATTGACGAGCAACACCGCTTCGGCGTCATGCAACGCAAAGCCCTGCTGGATAAGGCGGAAAATCCCCATATACTGCTGATGACCGCAACGCCTATTCCGAGAACTCTCAGCATGGGGGTGTTCGGGGATCTCGATGTGACGATCATCGATCAGCTTCCGAGAGGCAGAAAAAACGTCATTACACGTTGCTGCAGGGAAAGTGACAAGTCCGAGGTTTTCGATTTTCTTCGCTCTGAAATTGCACGGGGCAGACAGGCTTATATTGTCTATCCACTTGTTGAAGAGTCCGAAAAGATGGATCTTAAAGCTGCGAAGGAAAGTTTCTGCCAGCTTCGTGAAACGTTGCAGGGGGTGAGGATGGGGCTGATTCACGGGCAGATGTCTTCCCGGGAAAAAGAGCAGGTTATGGAATCGTTCAGATTCGGCAAACTCGATCTGCTTGTCGGAACCACTGTGATAGAAGTCGGCGTTGATGTGCCGAACGCAACGCTTATGGTTATTGAGCATGCAGAGCGTTTCGGGCTTGCTCAGCTGCACCAGCTAAGAGGGCGGGTCGGCAGGGGAGAGCATCAATCATATTGTTTTCTCGTGCATACGAAACTTGGTACGGATGCTTCTGAACGGCTTTCGGCAATGGAAAACATAGGTGATGGTTTCAAGCTTTCGGAAATCGACGCTGCGTTACGCGGTGTGGGCAACGTGCTTGGTAAAGAGCAGTCGGGTATGGTGTCCGGGTTGAAAATCGCTGATATAGTGAAGGATTACGATATTATGCGTTCGGCTCGTAACGCAGCCTTCGAGATTGTTGATCGTGACCCGCAGCTGCAGGATCACAGAAATGAAATGATAAGAGAATATTACATAAAACATTACCATGGAAAGCACACTCTTGCAGATATCGGATGAGGACTCCTTTCCGGTGAAAAAAATATATGAACAGGTTGAAAAAAGGGGGTGAGTTCGAAGGGGTTGTTACCGAAGCAAGGGGAGGGATGTACCTTGTCGAAGAGGCGGGGGGTGAACGATGTCTGTGTACGACATACCGCGGAACAAAAACGGAAAATATCGGTACCGGTCTTGTAGCGGTTGGAGATTGTGTTGCCGTGACGATTACCGCAACTGGCAAAGATGTCGAAGGAGTCATCACTCTTGTTCGTAAACGCCGTACCGCTCTTGTGAGAAAAAGGGATGTGCGGCGCAACCGCAGTAAAGAGAAGATCCAGGTCATAGCTGCCAATATCGATCAGCTTGCTGTTGTTGTTTCGGCAGAGCAGCCACCCCTCAACACTCGCCTGATCGATCGTTATCTGGTTTTCGCGGAATCGGAATGTTTACCGGCTGTCATTGTTGTCAACAAGATGGATATCGCCGACCGGAAACTGGTGACAGAGATGATGATCCCTTATTGTGAGCTCGATTATGCAATTTGCTACGTCAGTGCTGAAGATGGGGAGGGTATTACATCACTTGGATGCAAGCTTGCCGGAAAAGTTTCGGCATTCAGCGGGCACTCGGGCGTTGGTAAATCAACGCTTATCAATGTGCTTGTCGGTGAAGAAAAACTGAAAACCGCCGAGATCAGTTCCTGGAGTCTCAAAGGAGTGCATACCACGACAAACGCAGTGATGCTTGGTTTGCCTCAGGGCGGATATGTTATCGATACACCGGGGATCAGGGAGTTCAATCTTTCTGAAATAACGAAAGAGAACCTCAGGTTTTATTTTCCGGAGTTTCTTGCACCAATGGAAAACTGTGCGTTTTCATCCTGTACTCATACCGTGGAGCCTTCGTGCGGTGTTGTGCACGCTGTTGATAACGGTACTATCAGCCGAGAGCGATATACGAGTTATTTGGCGATCCTTGATTCCTTGGACGACAGTATGTAAGTCTGAACTCGAGTGATTGTCGACATGGCGGATTACGTGGTGGCAATGTGAGTCGTTCAAATCAGGTAAAAGTATTTTCATTATTCAATTGGTTACAGAAGAATGAGCTGTTTTCGAAGATGATAAAATGCTCTTACTTTATATTTCCCAGTACTGTAACTGTCATACATCCAAAAAAAAGGTGATTAACAATGATTCTTACCATTAATCCTGCAACTGAAGAAATCCTTGCAGAATATCCCGTTATGACTTCCGCCGACATTGAAGAACTGCTTGAAGCTGCACAGTGTGCGGCGTCGGTCTGGAAGGAAACCCCTATCTCTGAACGTAAAGTTGCGATGAATCGCTTGGCGGATCTTCTTCGCGAACAGAAAGATGAACACGCAACGATTATAAGCCGTGAGATGGGTAAGCCTTTCAAGGAAGCCGTCAGCGAGGTTGAAAAATGTGCCTGGGTATGTGAATACTATGCCCAGCATGCTGAAGAGTTTTTGCAAAATGAAACTGTCGATGTCGACGGAATGACCGGCATGGTGACCTTTGAGCCTCTTGGCGTGGTGCTTGGGGTCATGCCCTGGAACTTTCCTTTCTGGCAGGTTATTCGTTTCGCTGCCGCCATCATGATGGCTGGCAATGGGGTTGTCATCAAGCATGCTCCCAATGTTACAGGGGCGGCGATTGCACTCGAAAGCCTTTTCAAGGAAGCGGGGTTTCCACTGAATCTTTACAGGACATTGCACATAGAGCTGGAAGATGTCGATCGTATGGTTGGAGAGATTATCGCTCATCCGGTCATCAAGGCCGTCTCTGTAACTGGAAGTACCGGCGCAGGGATGGCGGTTGCCGAGAAAGCAGGCAGAGCGCTGAAAAGAAGTGTGCTGGAACTGGGTGGTAACGATCCTTATGTCGTGCTCGATGATGCCAACCTTCGGCAGGCAGTTGACGTTTGTATTGCTTCTCGTTTGCTCAATGCCGGTCAGAGCTGTATTGCAGCTAAGCGATTTATCGTTCATCATTCTATAAAATCCCGGTTTGAAGAGATGCTGCTCGAGAGAATGAGAGAAGCGAAAATGGGGGATCCTTTCGATCCGTCAGTGCGGATTGGGCCGCTGGCAAGAAAAGATCTCAGGGATGCTCTTCACCTGCAGGTTGAACAGAGCCGTGAACTTGGCGCTAAGGTGCTTTGCGGTGGAGAGATTCCTGATAGGAAAGGTTTCTTTTACCCGGCTACAATAGTGACCGATGTTTCTCCTGGAATGGCGGTTTACGGTGAAGAAACATTTGGTCCTGTGGCTACCGTTATCGAGGCTCTCGACGATGATGATGCTGTCAGAATTGCCAATGATAGTCCTTACGGGCTTGGGTCGGCTGTTTTTTCAAGCGATCCTGAACGGGCAAAAACGGTTGCAGGACGTCTCGATGCCGGTAACTGTTTTGTCAATGCAATGGTAAAATCGGATCCTCGCCTTCCTTTCGGAGGGATCAAACAGTCAGGCTATGGCCGTGAGCTTTCCCGTTACGGCATTCGTGAGTTCGTGAACGTGAAATCAATGTTTTTCGGCTGAACAGTGTCCGGTGTCAGGCACTATTGAGGCCGAGCAGATATTTTTTGAGCGACTCGTTTTTTTGAAGGCCCAGCTTTTTGTGCATCCGGTATCTGAGACTTTCGACGCCGCGAGGTGAAAGACCCGTTGAACAGGCAATTTCAGCACTGCTTAAGTCTTGTTTGATCAGCATCGAGACTTGCAGTTCTCTCTCGGTAAGGTTGGGGTGCCGGCTGTGCAAAAAAGAAAAAAACACAGGATCATCCGCCTTGATTTCATTTCCTGAGTTTTTACAAGGCATTTCATCGGCCGTAATATCTTTGCAGAGGCTGACTACTTTGTCTTTCAGCGGAGAAGGGGTATCCAGTGCAGCTACGAAACTGCAGAGCTTTTCGATCTTTGCTCTGCTTTTTCTTACTGTAGCGGATAATCTGGCGATAGCCATCTCTTTTGAAGCTTTTTGTGCTGCGAGTTCGGATTTTTCATGTTCGAGTTGCAGCTTCATGCTTCTGTACAGCGCTTGATGTGCGTTGAGCAGCGAAATCTTTTCGGTGATTTTTGTTTCGTATTCCTTCGTGATTGTTTGCAGTTCATTGCGTTGGAGTCGCTCTTTTTCTCGAAGATCGTTGTTTATGTCCTGCAAGGATCTGAAAAACGGGTAAAAAAGGCTGTCACTGGCAGGCATGGTTACCGGAAGGCTATAAATACTTAGCCAGTTCATTCTTGCTAAAGCAGCGACGAACGCTCTTTTGTAGATATTGTACTGTTGTTTTCCTTCGCTTTCGGGTGATTCTTGTGCAGGTTGCCCGGTTTTGTTGTTCATGATCAAGGTCAATGCTTCGTGGTAATTGTCCACAATCCCGATCGAAGAGGCTTCCGGGGCTATGGCAACAAATGCTTCCATGTCACACAGCATTTCCGGATGGACATTGTAGAATACCAGAAGACGAAAAGCGGGATCGCTGTTATAGAGAAAGTTAATAAAGTCTCTTTTATAGGTGAACGAGCAGCCGCTGATATTGGCAAGATTTGCCACTGTATACACGGGGGCCCCGCTTTTGCTTATTTCATCGATGATGGAGTGAAGCACATCGAAATCAACCTGGTTCATGATAATCCCTTCACAATCGGTTTCTATTTCGATGTAAATGATGTCCGATCCAATAAGGCTGAACTTCGTGGTGTATCTTTCAGCCGGATGCGGGCTATTCCAGTGTGGCTTCCGAGTTATCGGAAGCCTTGTTGCGGGGCAGCGTTTCATGATGTCTGATGGGGATTTATAGGGATGTTTTTGGGGTCTTCTTGTCAATTGCCAGCTATTTTGAGCAGATAATTTTTTATCGATTCATTTTTTTTCAAACCCAGTTTTTTGTGCAGCCTGTATCGCATGCTTTCGACGCCGCGGGTTGTGATTCCTATAGTGTGGGCGATTTCAGACGTGCTGTGGTTTTGTTTTATCAGTAGACATACCCGTAGATCTTTTTTGCTGAGTTCGGGGTTTTTTCGCTCCAGCATTGTAATGAACGCCGAGTCTGCAATGGATATCTCTTTATCGTTTTTTTTGTCGTTTTGATTGTAATAATCAATAAGATCCTGGCAGAAATTTACGGTTTTTTGTTTCATTGCCGGTTCTATATCCATCTGTTCGACGAGATCAAGTATCATTTTGATTTTCGACCTCTTTTTGGCAATGACCGATGAGATCCGTTTCAGCGCCATATCTTTTGATACGATCTGACGGATCAGTGACGCTTTTTCATGCTCATGCTGTGATTTGGTTTTTTTGTTCAGGTCTTCCTGTGCATTGATCAGAATGGTTTTTTCCGCAATCTTTTTTTTATACTCATCGCTGACTTTTTTCAGCTCCTGGAGATGAAGAACTTCTTTTTCGCGGAGATCCTGCTGAAATGCTTCGAGAGCTTTGAAGTAAGGGTACAGTGGGCTGGTACTTTCGGGTAAGGTTATTGGATGGTCCAGCAGGTTAAGCCAGTTGAATCGTGCAAGAGCGGAAAGAAACTCTTTTTTGTGGGCAATGTACTGCTGTTGTTCCTCATTGCTTTCATTTATCTTTGGCTCCAGCTTTCCGGATTTGGTATCGAGTATCAACTGCATTGCCTCATTGTAATTGTTGGC
This sequence comes from Prosthecochloris marina, assembly GCF_003182595.1. Classification (NCBI taxonomy): domain Bacteria; kingdom Pseudomonadati; phylum Chlorobiota; class Chlorobiia; order Chlorobiales; family Chlorobiaceae; genus Prosthecochloris; species Prosthecochloris marina. Next base: position 90,338 of record NZ_PDNZ01000002.1, on the reverse strand, counting down.
GATCAGAACAGTTGATTCTTCAGGGGCAATAGCTGCAAATGTTTCCATTATTGAGCGTATTTCCTGATCAACGTTATAGATTACGAGCAGCTTGAACGTAGGGCCCAAGTTATAGAGGAGGTTTATCAGGTTTTTCTTGTACGCAAAAGAAACTCCTTTTACGCGCTTAAGGCCGAAAAGCATGAGGATTGCTTCACCTGCAAGATTGCTTTCGCGGATAACGGTTTGAAATACATCGATGTCGATATAATCCATCGTTACGTCATGGTCGGCCACTACTTCCCCATGAATAATACCTGAATCGATCAGGCTGAATCTGGTTATATAGCCTCTTTTGGAATGATTGGCATACCAATGAGGTTTTTCAGTAACTGTTAAGCCGGAAAAAGAACATGTGCTCATAGGCTTGTAAAAATGGTATGACTCATTGAACTTACGATACTGCAAGTTTTGTGAGGTAATTTTTTATGGATTGATGTTTCGAAAGCCCCATTTTTTTATGCATCCGGTAACGAATGCTTTCAAGTCCTCTTGTTGAAATACCGATGGAACGCGCTATTTCCCGGGTATCGTAGTTAAGCTTGATCAACAGGCATATCCGTAGATCTCTTTGATTGAGGTTAGGGTGCTGCCGTTGTAGTTTTGAGAGGAATTCCGAATCGGTTGCCGTTAGATCGGTATTGATTTTTTTTTCAATTGTTTCTGTTTCAATCATCTGTGAGCATGATTCTATCATCTCCTTTTTTAGTTCTTTATCGATATCCAGTCCAAAAATCTTTTCCCTGAGTGATTGCAGTGCGGCTGTTTTTTCGGCAACTGCCGTCGAAACCCGTGTAATTTCCATGTCCTGAGCTGCAATACGAGATCGTAAAGCCGCTTTTTCACGATCGAACTGAGACTTGAGCTGATTGTTCAGTTCAAGCTGAGCGTTAAGAAGAATGATTTTCTCGGAGAGTTTTTTCTCTGTTTTGTTTTCCGCAATTTTTTTTTCATCGGCGGAAAGCTTTTCCTTAGCCTGCAGGTCTTCCTGAAGGCACTCGAGAGCCTTGAAAAACGGGTAAAGAAGCTCGTCTTCATCAGGCAGGGTGATCGGCTGATTGTGCATGTTCATCCAGCCGATTCGAGCCGTTGCGGCAAGAAACTCTTTTTTTCTTTGTGCATACAACGCATCTTCCTCTTCGTCATATTCTTTCTGCAAAAGGTTGCCTGCTTTGGCAGAAAGAATAGTGGTAATGGCTTCTTCATATGAGTCAACCAGCAGTACCGGAGTGCTTTCGGGGACGATGGATGCGAACGTTTCGACAGTTGTTAGGAATTCAGGGTCTATGTTGTAAAAAACGATCAATTTGTAATACGGTGGCCAACGGTAAATAAGTTGTGTGAGAATTATCTTGTACGCATAAGAGATGTTATTGACATGGCTCAGATCTCTCATAAGATAGACGAGATTGTCTTCAAGGCCACACTCTTCAAGGATCATTCGAAAAAGAGATTGATCCCTGTGCTCTATGGAAATGCTTGTCTCGGTTTCGTAGTAGGTCAAAAAAATATCGTTACCGATTTTCTTGATACGGGTTGTGTATCTCTGGTCCGGATGCTCGGTTTTCCAGTGAGATTTTTCGACAATTGGCAGTTTCGATACCGGGCAATTTTCCATGGAGGTTCACTGATTTATTGGAATGTGGGTAATTGACGTATTCCTATTTATAAAATACGTTTTTTTTTGTGTAGAGGCAAGTTCATAGGTAAAGAATGGTGTGAAGGTACTTCTTCCCTTTCTGCTTTTTTGCTCAATTCTGAAAATACAGTAATTGAATTGGCCGGTTTATGTTTTCGATAGTGATTAGTTGCCGAGTTTTTCGGCAAGTGCAGTGAGGTAGTTTTTTAGAGAAAGATTTTTTCGGAGGCCAATTTTTTTATGTATCCGATATCGAAGGCTTTCCATTCCACGTTTTGTGATTGCATAATGGTTGGCTATCTCGGTAGTATTATAATTGAGTTTGATCAACAGGCAAACTTTAAGTTCCCTATTGTCGAGGTTCCGGTGTTTTTTATGGATCAGAGAAAGAAACTCCGTATCGGCTGAGGTAAGCGGAAGATCTGTTTTTTTCTGGTATTTCTCGGACTCGATAAGTTGCGTGCATACATCCAGTATCTGTTTTTTGGACCGTTTGTCAACGGGAAGGCTGCCAACATCTTGCATGATTTTCCAGAGTTCCGGTTTCCGGCTTTTCAACGTTGCTTCGATTGCTTGGCATTGGTTTCTTCTGAGTGAGAGCGTTTCTTCAAGGGTGGACTTTTCATTTGCAAACTCCTGCAAAAGCCTTTCTTTCTTGTTTTCTATGGATGAAATCAGAACATTGCTTTTTTTTACTTTGTTACTATGTTCACTTTCTATCTGTAGTTTTTTTTGTTTGTAACGCTTGGTCTGTTCGGCAAGATCTTTCTGCAGGAAAGACAAGGCACTGAAAAAAGGATAGAGGCTATGCTGGAGTGGAGGAAGGGGGATTGACGTATTCAATATGTTCAGCCAACCGATCCGTGCCGTTGTGGCGAGATATGTTTTTTTCAGTTCTTCATATTCATCGCTTTCATTGGAATTCGGGGATGGATCTTTGCCTGCGATCACATCGAGGATTATGTTCATCGCCTGGTTGTAATTTTCTGCGAAAAGAACCTTCAAACCCGAGGGGTGGATTGCTTGAATGATTTGAGCCGTGTTCTCGAACTCTTGGGCGGTGTTGTAGAAGACAACGCAGGTGAGAGGGGGCGAAGGGTTGTAGAGAAAGTCCACGATACCTTGCTTGTAAGCATATGTAATTTCTTTTACATGTTCCAGATTCCAGATGAGATAGGCTGGTTTGTTTTCCAGTTTCGAATCTTCCAGAACCTTTTTGACCAGATCGCTTTCGAAAGTTTCGAGTACTACCGGTTTGGTCGAGTCAACCCAGGCGTAAAGAATATTTCGACCTATTCTTTTAATGCAGGTTGCATACTGTTTTTTGGGGTTGCGAAAGATCCAGCGATGGTTAGATATGATCTCTTCCCCTGAAACCTTGCAATGTTCCATAGCCCCTGTGTTTTCCTTTCAGGTTCGTTATGCCTCTTAAGGATCGCTTCTCATGCAATGCAACAACTGAAATATACTGCATTTATGCCTTATTTATGCAGTATTTCCTCTGTCAGGGGGGTCAAGGCTGCAAAAGCAGCCGGCTGGAGGTCCGTCAGTTTATCAAGGTTGCAAGATCCGTGAGATAACCTTTTAGGGACTGATGTTTCGTCAAACCGATTTTTTTATGCATCCGATACCGGATACTTTCCATCCCCCGAGTCGAGATGCCGACGGAACGTGCTATGTCTCGGGTGTTGTAGTTCAGCTTGATCAACAGGCAGATGCGCAGTTCTCTCTGGTTGAGGTTTGGATGTTTTCTCTGAAGCTTTGAAAGAAATTCGGAATCTGTGGTTGTAAGTTCAATATTGAGCCTTTTTTCTATCATCTCGGTATCGATCATTTTCCTGCAGTTTTCGATCATAGCGCTTTTTTTCGTATGGTCGATGTCCAGTACGCTGATCATGTCGAGAAGTTCCCGAAGGGATGAGGTTTTTTCCGGCGATAGCTGTCGATATTCTTGTGAGCTCCATTTCCTGGGTCGCGATTCTGGCGGTAAGTGATGATTTTTCCTTTTCCAGCTGGCTCTTGAGTTTTTTGTACAACTCTTTCTGAGCGTTGAGCAGAATGTTTTTTTCTGTAAGCGTTTTCTCGCTTTCCCTTTCTATTTGCTCAAGTTCCTGTTCTTTTTCTTTTATGTTTTCCCGCAAATCGTTCTGGAGGTTTTCGATGGCTTTAAAAAAAGGATACAGCTTGTCATCGCGGGATGGCAGGTTTATGCCCTGATCCATCATGCTCAGCCAGGAAAGTCTGCCCAGAAAAGCGAGGAACTCTCGTTTCTGGTGCTCGTATTTTTCTTCTTCTTTACTTTTATGATTTTCCTTGACGGGCTGACCCTTTTTCCATTCGATTACAGTATTTGCCGCATCTGTATAGCTGTGTTTGATGAATACCGGCAGATCTTCTGGGGCCATTGCCGCGAGAGTTTCCGCCATTGTAAGAAACGAGGGTTCCACATTGAAGAGGATCACTATTCCGAAGGCAATCGTTGGGTTATAGATAAGGTCGGCGACCTGTTTTTTATAAGTGAGAGACATATCGGAAATGTGTTTCATATCCCATATGAGGCAGACAGGTTTGTCTTCGATGTTCGAGTCGCGCAAGACAGAATGTAAAAGATCGATGTCCATGGACTCCAACGAAATATTGTGATCTGTATCGATGTTGTAAAGAAGAATGTCTTCTCCAAGTAGTTTGATGACTTTGTCGTATCCGTTGTTGTTATTGACTGCTCTCCAGTTTCGGTTTGCTGTAATTGGCAGATTTGTTACGGTACAGGTACTCATGGTAATAAAGCTCTAATTGTTATTCGTAAAGTACTGAGTGATGTATTATTTGTATTATAAGATATTTTTTTGGCTTTTTTAAAGAAAAAAAGCGCGAAATACACGTCAACACGTCATGATTGCGAAGTGGGTTCATTTTTTGCATGCCTGAAAGGTTGCAGTAGGATTCGATTGATGATTTGAGGCCGATGTATGGGATATGGTGAAGAGGGTTTATATTCGTTGTAACGAAAGTGTTTTTCGGTAGAGATACAGAGGTGAGATATGACGTGTTCATTACTTTTTGTCTGCTATGAGAACATATGCCGTTCACCCATGGCTGAGGGGATTTTTACAAAGATGATCGCCGAGCGTGAGCATGAAGAGATTTTTGACGTAGAGTCAGCTGGAACGGTATGTTTTCAGAAAGGGGCACCGCCTGACAGCCGAGCCATCGAAATAGCGCGTGAACAAGGTGTTGATATAGCTGATCAAAGGGCTGGCTGTATAAAAGACCTTGAGTTAGATTACTATACGAGGATTTTTACGATGGATGGGCAGAGTTACCATGATACTATCTACTACAGCGCTTCGCAAAGAACACTTCTTCCAGTATATATGGTAACCGATTACCTTTCTGATCCCGAAACCACTGAAATAGAAGATCCTTATTATGGGACGAAAAAGGATTTTTTGAAGGTGTTTCAGCAGCTCGAAGAGGCACTGGTCAACATTTATGAAGAATTATTGAGACAGTCTGGCCTTTGAGGGGCGGTTTCATTCATTGTACCGACATTGAAGAACAAAACTACGTTTATTATAAATCCTGTCGCCAACAAAGGCCGTGCTGCAAGAAGCGCCGATCTTCTTCGTAATGCAGTAGGGCTACGGCGTGATGCAGTCGCTTACTGCAGTGAATATCCCGGTCATGCTCTGGAGCTTGCCCGTAGATCACTCGATCAAAGCCGGGCTGTAGTTGCCTGTGGTGGAGATGGCACTGCACATGAAATCGCCAATATTCTGGCTTTTTCGGATGTATGCCTTGGTATTCTTCCTTCCGGCTCGGCAAATGATTTCATTAAATCACTCGATCATCGCTTTGGGTCTGATTATCCGATCGATGCATATATGAAGGCAGGTTCGGTTCTGACCGATATGGGGAGGGTGATGGGAGAAAAACGGTTTCAGCGTTACTTTCTCAACTCTCTTGGAATGGGGTTGACCGGCAGAATCGCTCTCAGAGTCAAAAATACACGATGGATGAAGGGTGATGTTATCTACCTCAATGCCCTGCTTTCTGTGCTCTTAGGTTATAAACCACCAAAAATGCATATTAAGCTCATTACTCCGAATTCATTCATAGAGATGGAGGAGTCGATCTTTGCGTTTTCAGTCGGCAATGGCCGCATCGAAGGAGGAAAATTTCATATTGCACCTGAAGCTGAGATCAACGACGGTCTTCTTGATGTCTGTATTTTAAAGGCTGTGCCTAAAGCAAGGTTTTTCAGCTATGCCTTGAAATATATGCGGGGCACACAGATTTTCGATCCTCAGGTTATCTACTCAAAAGTGCGTGCAATTGAGGTCGAGCTCTTTGAGCCGGAAGTCATGCATATGGATGGTGAAGTATTTGAAGATATACAAGGGAAGATAAGGATTGAAAGTGTTCCTTCTTCCATAAAAGTGCTTTGTTAAGCCATAAGGTAGAACCCACTGTTTATAATCTATGCAGATCGTTATTTTCGAAGATGAAGTGGTTTATCAGTTTGGCCCACTGGTGCATTTCAAACCTGTCTACTGCCTTTCAACCGGCTGTAGGACCCTGTTGGAAAAGTTTCGTTTTCATCTCGGACCCGATGTCGCTTTTTCATGTCACCTTCGATCGTATCTGAGGCCGGTTTTTCATGATTATTTTTCTGTTTTTCAGCCGGATAATGGCCGGAGTCGGGATCTTCTGTTGGTAAATGGCCGGCTTATTTGTACCGAGAGAGTGGCATCCATAATTCGTTACGGTCCACCGGCTCCCGGTCAATGCCTTGTGCAGGGGGATGATCTGATTGTTGCAAGGATGGATGCCGGGGAAATTGTCGGTCCTGAAGGTGGTGGGCTCGAGGTTATCGATACGCAAGCGCTGATGGCTGAGGCTGAGAACGTGGTGGTGGACGGTTTCAAGCTGCTCTGCAATATTTGGGATCCGGTTGCATACCATCCCGAAGAGATTGAACGTGAAGCCGGAACTCTCGAGCTGGGAAGAATCATGGGTGAGGTATCCTCCCATGCAGTGCTGGAGAACCCTGAGAACATCTATATCGGGCAAGGAGCAAGGGTGAAACCCGGCGCTGTTCTGGATGCAGAGTCGGGTTTTGTTTACGTGAGCCCCGGTGCTCTTATTGAGCCACAGGCTGTGCTCGCAGAAAATGTCTTTCTCGGTGGTTCGGCTGTTGTGAAAACAGGTGCGAATCTGCATTGCAATGTCAGCGTCGGGAGAGCGGCCAAAACAGGTGGGGAGATTGAGGATTCGATTGTCGAACGATATGCAAATAAACAACATGACGGATTTCTCGGACACTCCTATATTTCGTCATGGTGTAATCTTGGGGCCGGGTCCAATACCTCGGATTTGAGGAACAATTACGGAAAGGTCAAAATAGTTCTTGATGAACGGGAGGTCGAAACCGGAGAGCAGTTTTTAGGGCTTTTAATGGGAGAACATACGAAGTGTGCTATTAACTCGATGTTCAATACCGGCACGATTGCCGGGGCATCTGCAAATATTTTCGGTAGAGGTTTTCCTCCTAAAAACATACCTTCTTTTTCATGGGGTGGTCCCGGGCAAGGTTTTCAGCACTACGATGTGGATAAAGCTCTCGAAACAGCAAGGGTTGTGATGGCTCGCAGAAATATCGCGATGAATACGGCTTATGAAAAAATGTTTCGATACGTTGCCGCAATGGAACAAGGCAGAAAAGTTCAGCTCTGACTTTCACGAGGGGGTTACCAGTAAACGTTTTTAACGCAAACATTGTCAATGATTCTTGTAATAGATAATTACGATTCGTTTACCTACAATCTTGTGCAATACATGGGAGAGTTGGGGGCGCTTGTTGAGGTGTATCGTAATGACGAGATCGGGGTCGAAGACGTATGTGATCTTGGTCCTGATAAAATAGTTATATCGCCAGGTCCCGGGACACCACGAGATGCCGGTGTTTCGGTTCCGCTTATCCGTACAGTTCAGGGGAAAATACCTGTTTTAGGTGTGTGTCTCGGTCATCAGTCCATAGGTGAAGCTCTGGGAGGGAGCGTTGTCCGGGCTGTTGATGTTATGCACGGAAAAACTTCACGAATCCATCATGACGATGAGGGAATATTTGCCGGAGTGGAAAACCCTTTTATCGCAACACGGTATCATTCGCTTATTGTCGAAAGGGAGAGTCTGCCGGAGGAACTTACGGTGAGGGCTTGGACGGAAGACGGGGTCATTATGGGGATGGACTGCCGGGACAGGCTTCTTTATGGTGTTCAATTTCATCCGGAGTCCATCATGACCGTTGAAGGAAAACGTATAATCGGAAATTTTCTTGATCTTTGATAAGCATGCCTCTTTCGGGAAAAACACGCGCTGAAAATAAACAGCAAGCCCCTGCCGTTCGTCCACCGGATACGAAGTACGCAAATCAAACTGATTTTGCCGGTGATGGGTGGAGGGTTTTCAAAATCATGGCAGAATTTGTAAACGGGTTTGAAAAAATGTCCGATACAGGTCCGGCCGTGAGTGTTTTTGGATCAACACGGGTGGGTCCCGATCAGATGGAATATCAGCTTGCCGAGAAGGTGGGGGGGCTGCTTGCCAGGAAAGGTTTTTCAGTCATTACCGGTGGTGGTCCGGGTGTTATGGAGGCTGCCAACAAAGGGGCGCAACAAGCTGGAGGTGTGTCTGTCGGCTTTAATATTGAACTTCCGCTTCAGCAGACTCCCAATGCTTTTATCGACCGGGAACGGTTGGTGACGTTTCAGTACTTTTTTGTTCGCAAGGTGATGTTTCTGAAGTATTCTCAGGCTTTTATTGTTCTCCCAGGGGGCTTTGGCACAATGGATGAGTTTTTTGAGGCGGCAACACTCATTCAGACTCAGAAGAGCAGCCGTTTTCCTATAATATTGATGGGTAGCGATTACTGGCGTGATTATTATCGCTGGATGCAGGGAGCGATGTTCAAAGAAAAAAGATATATTGCAAAAAACGATCTGGATTTTATTTTTCTGGAAGATGATCCTGAGGACGTTGTTGAGATTATCGAGGGTTTTTATCCGGAAGGTTACAAGTTGAATTTTTAATGCTATCCGCTCTGAAAAGATTTGCAGTTTTCTTCCTAAAGATACCGCTTTTGTCATCAACAATTCTCTGCAATCTCGCCGCTATATCCTCGGTTTCATCTTTTAAAAGGAGCGCCTTTTGCGTTTAGCCTTGGATGATAATGTGTGTGGAAAAATACGTGGTTGAAAAGCGGGAGTGAGCGGTGAATATGTGTAAAAGGATGCAAAAGACTGCCGTAGCGGAACTTGTTTGTTTCGTATTGTTGTTTAACGATTGTTATCTTTGTGTGAAAACTTGTGCTATGATATGATCCCGGCAATGGGAGTGAAATTTTTTTTGCTACAATGTAATTCTCCGGGATTGGCCGAGGATGAGAGGAGGTCAAGCTTTCATGGTGTTATTTGAAAAACTTCAAGGGAATGTATAGTGATTTTTCCGTGTGAAAAGGCCGTTTGGTACAATCTTCCCCAGATAAGGGCGGATGTAGCGGCAGGATTGGTTAAAACAGGAATGACCCAGTCACAGGCTGCTAAAAAACTTGGTGTAACCCCAGCAGCTGTGTCTCAATATCTGAACAAAAAAAGGGGACAGCAGGCTGTTAAAAGCGAATCATATCTTCAAGAGATCGACGTAGCCGTAAAAAAAATACGTGACGGGGCCAGTACGCAAGAACTGCAGTCCATTGTCTGTAAGTGTTGCCAGATCATTACGGCTGAAAGAGTGGGGGCGGAAAGTCTGTGCAACGATAATGTAATGGAGTAGAAAGGTATATGGGCAGTAATGGAGTGAAAGAACCTGCTGTTTCATGGTCTTTCAGAGAAGGCATTTTCTTTTCTGTCGCCCTTGTTGCTGTAGGTTTTATTATCGAGGCAACAGTGTGGGGAGGGCAGGGGGTGCTCCGACCTTCCTGGCCATGGAATGTCATCATTCTTCTGTTATTTATCGTAAATATTGTCATTGCAGGGTTGGTGCTGAAGGACAAGCCTTTTATTCGATGGCTCGGGGGAATCCCTTTGGGGCTCTGTCTTATCATTGCTATGGCGGTATTGTCATTTTTCGGGGGTGTATTGCCGCAGGGAGCTGGAACAGGGCCTTTGTGGGCACAGAATCTGGGACTGAACAGTGTTTTTTCAAGCTGGCCCTTTATCCTGACAGTGTTTTTTTTTCTTGTCAACCTCGGATTGTCACTGGTTTGGAAAACCGTGCCGTTCAGGAGTGCCAACCTTCAATTTATTTTATTTCATGGAGGGTTCTGGATCGCGCTTGCTTGCGGACTTATCGGTTCGGAGGATTTCCGACGGGTAATCATTCCTCTCTATGAAGGAAAGGCTACACCGAGTGCTTTCGATCCTATCACAAAAACCACGCACGATCTTCCTTTTACTCTCTATCTCCATGATTTCGAGATGGAGGAATATGAGCCACGTCTTATGCTCTATGATGTTGACGACGGAGTTTATGAGCTCAACAAGTCCCGTACTTCGGGAGAGATTACCGAAGGGGCGGTTGTTTCATGGAGCAGTTTGAGCGTGACGGTTGACGAGTTTCTTCTCACTGCCGTCATTGATGAAGGTTCCGGAGTGCCGGTTTCAACCGATTCCGATCGTGGTATTCCATACGCATTTCTTTCGGGAACGCATGAAGGAAAGGCTTTTTCCGGTTGGGTTAGCACCGGCAGCCCTTTTGAAAGGCCGGTGGAGCTCAGGGTGGGAAACCGGGTGCTTAGTCTGTGGCCGGGTTCTCCGAAGAAGTATCGTTCAAGGGTAGCGATCAAGAGCGATGAAAACGGTGACGTCATGACCGAGGTTCTCGAAGTCAACAAGCCGGTTAGTGTAGACGGTTGGATGCTCTATCAGCTGGATTATGATGAAAAATTGGGGAGATGGTCGGAACTCAGTATTGTGGAAGGGATAAGGGATCCTTGGTTACCGGTGGTTTATGTGGGCTTTTTCATGATTCTTGCAGGTAATACGCTCTTTTTTTGGAAAGGGATAAGGAATAAGTAGTTGATGGTTGCTGATAAATATTTTTACTTTTTGTTGCTATGGTGGAGAATCTGGAGGGTATACACGCATGACTTGGGTTGAGTTTCAATATGCAGCAGCCGGTGCGATAGCTTGCTGGGGCATTGGAAGTCTGTTGAGTGTTTTCTTTGCCAAGCAGCGTTCATCGAAAGCTTTGGGAACAGCATTCATGATGGCTGGTACAGCAGTCATGGTTTTTTTCCTGATTGCTTTCTGGATTGAAATCGACCGTCCCCCGTTACGAACGCTTGGGGAAACACGTCTTTGGTATGCAACTCTTATTCCGGTTGTCGGTTTTCTCGTGGAGTATCGTTGGAAGGTCAGTTGGCTGAAGTATTATTGTGTGGCTCTGGCTTCGTTTTTTCTCGGGATCAACATTCTTTTTCCCGATGTGTATGACAAGACGCTCATGCCTGCGCTGCAGAGTGTCTGGTTTGTTCCTCACGTTGTAGTTTATCTGATCGGTTACGTTTTACTGGCCGCTTCTTCAGCAGCGGCATGGCATAATCTTTACAGAAACGATCGGTCGATAAACGAAGAAGGGAAGGCTGTGAGCCATTATCTGGCATTGCTGGGGTTTGTGTTTTTAACTTTCGGACTGGTTTTTGGGGCGTTATGGGCTAAAGAGGCGTGGGGGCATTACTGGACATGGGACCCTAAAGAAACATGGGCTCTGATTGCCTGGCTCGTCTACCTTGGTTACATGCATGCAAATGCTGCAAAGGTCAATGAGAAGAAGCTGCAATGGTACCTTGCGATGGCGTTTTTGGTGCTTCTCGTCAGCTGGTTCGGGGTTAATTATCTCCCATCCGCTCAGAGCAGTATTCATGTCTATTAGTCGAAATAGTTAATTATCTTTTCCCTGAATCAGGATAGATAATAACAAGAGGTCACCTATGATGATGCGCTGGATAACATTGTTATTTATAAGCCTTTTTCTCTTTTTTTCAACAGCTTTTTCCCCGGCACGGGCATCGGTTTTTGGCGGACAGTCGCACGTCTCGGCAGATCTGTTTGTTGTCGATAACTCATCGGAAGATGGACTCCTCGTAGCTGTGCACATGACGATGGAACCGGGTTGGCATGTCTACTGGCAGAACCCGGGTGAAGCAGGGATGCCTGTGGAGATAGAGTGGGAACTGCCTGAGGGACTCAAAGCTTTGCCACTGGAGTTTCCTGTGCCGGAACGTTTCGATGCGGGAGGAGTGATAGGATTTGGCTATAAAGATGAAGTGGTTCTTTTTTCAAGAATTGTCCCTGACGGGGAACTGAGCGATCGTTCGGTCGATAGAGCAGTGTTTCCCCTGAAAGCCAAGCTGTCATGGTTATCCTGCAAAGAGGTATGTGTTCCGGGGTCGGATTCTTTACAGTTACAACCGGATAAGGCGGATGCTGTTCAGCAGGCACTGGCCGATACATTCCGTAAGAGGATTCCGCGTACCATGGAAACGTATGATGGGGATCTTACCATTGAACGGATTGGCCATAGAAAAGGCGATAGTGGCGGCTATCTGGAGATTGTTTTCGCCGGAGCTACTGCTCTGGGCTTGAAGGATTTTTTCCCCCTTTTTCCTGAAAAAGGGGTGAAGCTCGACGGGATAATCCTAACCGGTAAGTCGGTTACGGTTCCTTTGTTGGAGGGTAGCCTGCCGGAAAAAGTCGAGGGGGTCGTTGTGACGGAGACGGCGTCATATGTTGTTGGGGGGATGGTCGGCAAGCAATCGGAAACTTCGGCAGTTTCGTCTGTTTCAGGTTCGCTTCCTCTGATGCTTGTTTTTGCATTTTTTGGGGGGATGCTGCTTAATGTCATGCCTTGTGTGCTTCCTGTCCTGGGGTTGAAAGTTTTCAGTCTTATCGGTCCCGATGCCTCGGAATCAGGGAGGAGAACCGGTCGTTTTCTGAGCATGGTTTTTGCTGCGGGTGTTATGTTTTCTTTCTGGGTTCTTGCAGGGTTTGTCTGGATCTTACAGGGCATGGGTGCGCAGATAGGCTGGGGATTCCAGTTCCAGTCCCCTGCATTCGTCATGTTTATCGCTGCTGTTGTTTTTGCTTTTGGTCTCAATCTTTTCGGCCTTTTCGAGTTTGACGCTCCGGTTGTATCCGGTAGGGTTGGTAAGGTGGCGACCCATCATGGCAGTCTCGGGGCTTTTGTCAGCGGTGTCCTTGCGACAACACTTGCAACACCCTGTACTGCGCCTTTTTTGGGTACGGCGCTTGGTTTTGCTTTCGCTCAGCCTTCATGGGTAGTGTTTCTTTTCTTTACGATTATAGCTGTGGGGATGGCTTTTCCGTATGTGATTCTTGCGTGGCATCCATCCTGGCTGAAGTTCCTCCCCAAACCCGGGCACTGGATGTACATTTTCAAGCAGCTGATGGGGTTCGTGCTTGTTGGAGTTGTTGTTTGGCTTGCCTCGATATTGAATGCGCAATCAGGTGGTGACGGGGTCCTGAAACTTTTCATGCTGCTGCTGATACTTGCTTTTGCTCTCTGGCTTTTCGGAAACATTGCCGGTCATGGGGCATCTTTCCAAAAAAAACTCATGACCTGGGGTATTGGACTGCTGGCTGTCATAGGGGTTTATTTTTTTCTTATACCCGACGAGACGTCAGTAAAGCGCGATGTTGGTGCTGCTGCTGAAGGAAATCAAAGCTATATCGATAAAAATGGTTTGGTATGGCGGGACTTTTCACCGGTTTTGCTTGATGCCTTGATGCAAGAGAAAAAAACGGTGTTTCTTGAATTTACGGCAGACTGGTGTCTTACCTGCAAGCTTCTCGAAGCAAGTGTACTGAGCAACCGGTCGGTAAGTGACGCTTTACAGCGTCCTGGTGTGGCTGCTGTCAAAGCCGACTGGACAACTCGTGATGATGCTGTAACTGCTTTGCTGCAGAGGTTCGGGAGATCCGGAGTGCCGCTTTTTGTGATTATTCCGCAGGGAGATATGGAGCGGGCGATTGTTCTGCCGGAGGTTGTGACTGTTGACATGCTTCTTTCCGCTCTGCGGGAAGCGCAGGCATGAAAGGATTGCCTCCTCTTCGCATACGAAGGTCTTCGTGCAAGAAGAGACCGCAGAATGTATTCTACAACTCAAGAATCATGTGTGATTCGGTTGCATGGGCGCGTAGCATCGTCGCAAAACTGTCAAGAATATTCCACCCGTATTTGTTTATATAATAGAAAATATTGACCACTCTTTCCTGGGGAACATCTTCAGGAAAGAGTGCTGTTGCAGCCTTTTCCAGCTGTGCTACAAGTTCATCATGTTTCTTTCGGCTGGAGCGATGCGTTTTTTGTCGAATACCATCCATTACTTTTTCAACCTGCCGCATTGATCCGCTAAGAACCTGCTCGAGGTTACGATCGAGCTTCGCAAGCATTGGTGAGAGAGCCTGAAGTTCTGCGAGCATGTTGTTCTCGACATTGTCCAGAACAGCATCAAAATCATTGTTTTCAGCGCCTGAGATAGCGTTCTTCTGCAAAATGCGGAGATTGTGAAATGCGGTATGATAGATCTGCTTTCTCGACAGGTTCGGCCTTCCGGTTTTCTGCAGTACTTTGTCCATGATTCTGCTTATGGCAGGTTCTATAAGGGTGAAGCTGCCTCTTGGTATGATAAAGGGCATGTGAAGTCCGAAATGTTCATATGCCCTGCGATATTGGGCCAGATAGCTTATCTCGCCCGGCCCTGCAATGTATGCGAATACCGGTAGAGCATGGTCTTGCACCACCGGCCGCAAAATGACATTCGGACTGAACTGTTCGGGATGATCTTCACAGATTTCCAGCATCTGGTGCTTGGAGTAACGGTATTTCTCCGGAACGATGGTGAACGAGTCGGCCGAAGGCTGTTCGATTTTTGTCCGTTGGTCGTGATGGTTGAGATAAAAAAGGTTTACCGCACGAGGTTTGGCCTGTGCCTGATAACCCATGTTTTCGAGTAATGAACTTTGTTCGATGACGCTGTGTGAAGTATGCGGGCTGGTTTCGAGTTCACGATGGAAGACATCTTTTGCGAGTTTCTTGAAACCGGAGTCACTTGGTGAAAGGAACAGCAGCGGATAATCTCTGAAAAGGAAAGCCATCGTTCTGCCAAATGCAAGTTCCAGTGTGCTTTCCGGAGTGTAAAAGCTTTGTAGAGCCGTGGCGATTTTCTCTTTGTGCTCACTGTCCTGCAGGAGAGAAATAAATGAGGAGACGGCTTCGGTTATGCCCGGGCCCATGATGGTCCGGCTGAGCATCTGGTCGGGAAGTCTGTTCCAGGCATCAAGGGTAACGTGTTTGAGCCGACCAGCCTCAAAAAGGGACGCTGTTGCAGATTCGTCGAAATCATGGTCTTCGCCTTCAATCCAGAAAAGAGGGAGAAAGTCGTATTCAGGGAACATTTCTTTCTGACGCTCTGCTACGACAACAGCGGTAAGTGCTTTGTAAACGGAGTAAAGATTTCCTGTGAAAAGTCCGGGTTGCTGGCCTGTAATAACAAGCATACAGTGTGAAGAGCCGAGTCTTTCTATCGATGCAATATGCTTTTCGTCAGTTCCGAACATCCTGTTCTGCCTGACAAGTAATTCCACAAGCTCATCCCGTTTGTATTTCCGTGATAAAAGGATGTTGAGATGCTTATAGTAGTCGGTTTCTTTTCGGTAATCGAAGTGGAAAAACCTGCTTGTCAATGTTTCATGCAGTTCGCCCTCTTGAGTGTAGTCGCTGAAAAGCTTTGAAAAACCTTTTTTGGGGGCTTGTATGTCTCGATAGTCTATAAGAAAAGAGTTCACGGCCTATAGTTCTATTTGTTTAGTTTCCAGCACCGGATATCTTGAAGTGCATCATGGTTTGTCATATCGATGGAGATAGGCGTAACGGCAATATAGTTCTCTCTTACAGCATATTCGTCATACGACAAGTCGTCATCCAGTAACTGAAGCTTGCCGCTTAGCCAGTAATAAGGGTTGCCATACATATCATCGCGCTCAATCGTGTTTTCAGCCCAGCGGGATTTACCCTGAGCTGTAACCTTTACTCCTTGGATTTCCTGTTCAGGTATGTTGGGGATGTTTACCGAAAGAACGGTATCTGCAGGAAGTCCTTGGCGAAGTACTTTCCGAACGAGTTTTCTGGCGAATTTTCCGGCGTAGGTGAAATCTGCGTTTTCATAGGTAGTGAGTGAAAATGCTATTGACGGTATACGCTGTATAACTCCTTCGAGTGCAGCGCCTACAGTTCCCGAATACAGTGTATTTGTTGCCGTGTTGCTTCCGTAATTGATGCCACTGACAATAATATCGGGTTTTTCGGAAAGAATGTGGTTCAGTGCGACTTTGATACAGTCGACGGGGGTGCCGGAGACCGTGTAGCCGAAAAAACGACTGTTTCTGGTATACCGTTTCACACGAAGCGGTATGCCGAGTGTCATTGCATGGCCCATACCGCTCCGCGGTTCGGATGGTGCAACCACTGTTACGTTTCCGATTTTTTTCATCGAGGCGGCAAGGACATGCAATCCTTCACCATCGATACCGTCATCGTTGCATACCAGAATGCGGGGTTTTTGCTTCTGCTTCACGTTCTTTGCTTGTATGGTTATACAAATACTTACGGGTTTCTTTCGGCCGCGGTTAAAATACAAAAAACCGTAAGTAAAAGCTTCCTTTGTGGTGTGGCGGTAAATCGGGGTTCAGCGTTCTCAGAACTCATGGCCGAAATTGAAATAAAAAACGGTTTCCGCAAAACGTATTCCCGAATCGTCATCGCCGTTTTTATCATCATCGAAGATGAACGCTTTACCTGCAGTGAAGCTGGCAGGTCCAAGGGGCGTATTCCAGTTCAGGCCTGCGCCGAAACCATGGATGATGTCCTCGGCTGACATTTCAGATCTGTTTTGCCAAACATTGCCTGCATTGTAGTAGAGCAGGAATGAAGAAGGAAAGATGATGTCGAATGGAGGGCTGTAACGGAAATTGGCTCCAGCGGAAGCGACGTTTCTGCCGATGAGGTCGTTTTCTTGCAAGCCGATGAATCTGCGGCTGTAAGGACTGCCTGCTCCCCCCAGGAAAAACATTTCCGAAAAAGGCAGGCCTTCGCTGCTGAAGCCAAGAGAGAATCCGAGCTGGCCGGAGACTTGTTCACTGAATGAAATGTTTTCCTCATGTTCCAGGTGGGCCTGCCAGAACGTTTGGTCATTGAGGATTTCCGGCGTGAATGTGTAGCGCAGATTGGTGTGCCTTCCTTTGGTTGGCAGAAAAGAGTTGTCCCTGGTGTCAAGAGCAAACTCGAAGGAAGCCGAAGCTATGTCGATGTTTTGAGTTTCAAAATCTTCACTTTCTTTGTCGTACGTTTGACTGTTCTTCGCAGTCATATCAAACAGTAATTGACTGCTTTTTCCGATTCTGGTCCCGAAAGAGGAGGTCACACCGAACTCTTGTATGCTGAATTTCTTTTCCTGCCCGGAGTCGGAGAAGAAAAATTCTTTCGAATACCGGACGTTACGTATATCCAGGTTGCGCTGGTCGTAAAACAATTTTGTTGTAAACGTCAGATTGGTAGCGCCGATTCTCGGCATATTGAATTCAAGATTGGCGCTGCTGTTGTTTTTTCCGATTTTTCCCCATCCGCCAATTGAATTTGCCGTTCCATAAAGGTTTTCGTTTCTGAAATCAATCATGGCTTGAGCATCGTATGTTTCGTCATATCGTACGCCAAGACGCAGTACGTTCGAGGGCTTTTCATTCAACCTTATCCTGAGTGTGCGATTGTTGCTCGTCGTTTCGGAAAGAGAGTCTTTTCCTGAGATGCCGATCGAAACGCGGTTGAAGGCGCCTGTTCCGAATAGGTTGTCGATCGAATGTTCAAGGTCCTCGAGCCTCAGGGCTTTCGATGTATCTATTGCCAGTTCCCGCATGATGGGGGTTGGACGTGTGATGTTTTTGTCCTGAGAAATGGCAAGTGTGGAAATTTTTCCGTCGGACAACCATACGCAAAGGGTTCCTTTTTGGACATCGGCACGTTCAATGTCAATAAGCGGGTACCCTTTTTCCCTGAACAGTTTGAGGAGTTTTTCGAGGGCCTCGCTCCCTTCTTCGTTGGTGTAATCTTTCAGCATCAGGTTGCTGAAGCAGCTGTCGATTTCATTTTTTTCAAAGGGGACGACAGCATTGATGAGTTTGACGTTGTCGAATGAAGGCGGAGTTTCACAGAAAAATACAATTTCCCTGGCTTTATGATCGATTGTAGCATACACTTTCGTAAAACGATCGGTTTCAAGCAATTCTTTCAATGCTTCTTCAACGTATGATGCGTTTCGTATGATTTCGCCTGCAGGGTGATAGTTTTTCAATGCCTCTTTCCCTGCACCGGTGATTCTTATGGATTTTTTATAAGGAGCGAGTGCTGTTTTTTTCCGGGTGGGCAGTGAAATATCCTGACGGATTTTAGGGGCGAGAGCTTTTCCGCTTTTATAGCCGGCATTGATAATTTCCGGAAGCTTCGAGAAATCGATTGCCGGGTTGTTGCCGACATCCGGAGCAATTACCAGGTCCGCTTTTTCGAGCTGGCGCGGATACTGTAACTCGATCAGAATGGTCATAGTCTGATCGGCAGCCTGCCATGGGATGTCGATATCTTCTGCAAGAGTGTACATGCTGCCTCTTGTATCTACACCGATTTTATAATCGAGATGAGCTTTTTCAAGCTCATCAACCGCAAGGTTCGCTACAAGTCCGCCGTCGGCAAGTTTGTGTTCGCCGAGCTCTATGGGTTCGAAGATGACAGGGATAGTGCTGCTGGCAAGCATTGCCTCGGAAAGCGTCCCATCGAAAAGGGTTATGCGTTTGCCTGAAACCAGGTCGGTTGTGACCGCTTTGAAAGAGGTCGGAAGGGTTGTGAAAGATCCTGCAGGATGGTACAGGGCGTTCATTGTCAGAAGGTCGAGAACTCTGGTCAACTTTTGGGCTGAACTCAGGGATTTCGGGATAACCAGCTTGAAATTCTCGAAACGTATAGCGATAGTCGCTCTGTCTCGGATTTTCTGGTGTTCGAGGAATGTGCTTGCCCTTGGCGCGTCGTTATCCAGGGAAAGGAGGTCCTCCCAGGGAACTTCCAGCGCGATTTTTTCGAGATCCGCTGCATTGTACCCTGTACTGTAAAGACCTCCTACAACGGCTCCTATGCTTGTTCCGACGATGGCGTCTATCGGGATGTTTTCTTCTTCCAGTGCTTTGAGGACACCTATTTGGGCCATACCGTTTGCTCCTCCGCCCGAAAGTGCAAGGCCAACGGATTTTCTGGCAGGTCGCATATGGTAGGCAATAGCATGACGTTTGAGAGGAAACGTGAGAGTATCCGGATACACGGTTACCTGGTTTTGAGCAAGAAGAGGAGTATGGCCGGTCAGGACCAGAAGACAACTGCAGAACAACAGGGGGATGAGAAATCTGGTTTTGGACAATTGATGACTCCAGAGGGTTGTTTTGAGTTCTCAGGGTGACTTCATATCTTCACTGTAAATCCAGGCAAGAGCATTTGCGGATGAATGCCGCGTCGGTTCTTTTTTCTAGGTAACAGAACGAGTCGCTCAATTCAGTGTAATGAGTGTAATGTATAATCTTTATGAATAATTAAAAATGGTCTGGTTTAAACGGGCAAAACCTTCGATACGCACCAAAGACAGACGAGATATTCCGGAAGGTCTCTGGCGAAAATGCGATAGCTGTGGAGCTGCTCTCCACAAGAAACAGGTGGAAGACAATCTTTATACATGTTGTGAATGCGGACACCATTTCAGAATATCACCTGGCAAATATTTTTCGCTTCTTTTCGACGAGAAAAAGTATGAGGAATTCAGTGCTTCCTTGCGAGCTGCCGATCCGCTTGTTTTTTCCGATACGAAGAAGTATCCCAACAGGGTGTCGGATGCCATCGAGAAGAGCGGTAAAACAGAAGCCTGCAGGAATGCGGTAGGGACAATAGGTGGTCATCAGGCTGTGATTTCGGCAATGGATTTCGGATTTATAGGGGGATCTATGGGATCTGTTGTCGGCGAAAAAATCGCACAAGCAGTCGATAAAAGCATTGAACTCGACGCACCACTCATCATTGTTTCACAATCAGGCGGAGCTCGCATGATGGAAGGAGCGTTCAGCCTTATGCAGATGGCCAAAACTTCCGCAAGGCTTTTTCGGCTTCAAGAGAGGAACATTCCTTACATCTCTCTCATGACCGATCCAACCATGGGGGGGACGAGTGCGTCCTATGCCATGCTTGGAGACGTTAACATCAGTGAGCCCAAAGCACTTATCGGGTTTGCGGGTCCAAGGGTTATCAAGGATACTATAAAACGTGATCTCCCGGAGGGTTTTCAAAGGGCGGAATTTCTGCTTGAGCACGGCTTTCTTGATATGATCGTGCACCGAAGAGATCTCAAGGGCCGTATTTCACAGCTTCTCGATCATTTTGCGGCTTAGGTCCAGCCCAGAGCAGATGCGGTAACCGGAAACTGGTCGGTGAATATGTCCTTGACGGCTTCGGCAATATCTCGATGCTCTTTCTGCGTAGAAGTATCCGTTCGGACCTCTATGTAGTGAATCCAGCTCCTGACCGATCCCTTCATGTAAAGCTTCGTTTGTGTGTTCAGTGGCAGTAGCATTCTCGCGCACTCTCTGGCGATACCTTTTTCCAGTGCGTCGTTATACTTTTTTACGCAAAGAGCGCGAATTTCCTCCTGTGCATCGGAAAACCAGCTCATTGTTGACGGGTCAAGATCATTGATCGAGTGCTGCCGGTTTTTCACGTCCTGTCTTCTCGGGGTGTAAGTCTCAAAACTCTGAACTTTTGCATAGCGCTGAGAAAATTCCTGAAACACGAAGCTGCGATGTCGCAAAATCTGTGGAGATATTGCCCTGGACGTTACAATTTCAACCGTCATGTCAACCATTTCAAAGATGCTCCAATGGCGGTTTTTGATACAATATGCAAGCAGATTTTCGTAATCGGGGGTTTCCTGATGCGGGCTTGAAACTCTTGCGCAGTATGCTATCAGGCCTTCCGGATTAAGTTTTTCGTCCTGTATTTCAATGAGAGGATTTGTTATGGCAATCAGACGAACGTTCATTGTGATGTGTTGAAAAGAGTGACAGGAGATAAATCGAACAAGAACGCCTTTATCAAGTGTTGTGCTGTGAGTTCAAAAACATTTTTATCCGTTCAACAAGCTTGTCAAAGCGCAAAACAACGTGATGATGTGACCCCAAGTTAAAAAAGGAAATGCATATTTCCGACATTGTCGGTCAAGCGTCTACAGGCTTTCCGTTCTGTGCTGTAAAAAAGCGCTTGATTTAGAAATAGGCAGTTTTTTTCGTAAAATCAAGGTCATGCTCTTGTATTGTTTATACCGGGGGTTATTTTAAAAATTTCAAGGCTTGTTTTTTTACAGCGTTTTTTTTGTATTTGCGTCTGGAAATGTATGTCAGGTTCTTGAAGATTGTTTGTTATGAGTTTATTTTCATGCGGTTATTGAGACACATCATGATTTGCCGCGGGATAAATCTGAAAAAGATCGAAACGGATGTGTCCCGTTCAGAGTTGTTATCGTTAGTGTGAGTAGCAGGGTTTAATAGAAAAATATCAGCTGAAAGGGAGAAAGAAGTTATATGGCTAATTTTAATTTCGGGTTTGAGCGTCAGGCAAAAAAAATGTATTCGGGCGCGATTGAGCAGGGGATTAACAACAGCCTTGTTCCAATGGTTATAGAAACATCGGGTCGTGGTGAAAGAGCCTTTGATATTTTCTCGAGGCTTCTCAGAGAGCGTATCATTTTTTTGGGGACTCCCATCGACGATCATGTTGCGAGCCTTCTCATGGCTCAGCTGCTTTTCCTTGAGTCGGAGGATCCGGAGCGTGATATCTTTGTTTATATCAATTCACCCGGTGGCAGTGTTTCTGCGGGGCTGGGAGTTTATGATACCATTCAATATATCCGTTCTGAAGTTTCCACCGTCTGTGTTGGCATGGCTGCAAGTATGGGGGCTTTCCTTCTTGCCTGCGGAGCAAAAGGCAAAAGAGCCTCTTTGCCGCATTCAAGGATCATGATTCACCAACCTTCAGGTGGAGTTCAGGGTCAGGAAACCGATATCCTGATCCAGGCACGTGAAATCGAAAAAATCCGCAAACTCCTTGAAGAGATCCTTGCCTCGCACTCTGGACAGAGTGTTGAGAAAATCAGAGAAGATTCCGAGCGGGATCGCTGGATGAATGCAGGGGAAGCCAAGGCATATGGTATCATCGATCAGATTTTCGATCATCGTCCGGCTTTGGAAAAAGAAAAATAAAGGCGGTGAAAAACACCGGCATCCAGGTATTTATAGGCATAGCAAAAGCTGTTTTGGCGATCGACGTACGGTTCGTCAAAAATATGCAAAAGACATCGAAGTAATCGGTAATGAGTGCAAATCTCGAAAAAACGTATAACCATCATGAGGTGGAGCGCCGCTGGAGCAGCGCCCACTGGGAAAGCGAAGGCATTTTTGATGCGGAAAGCTTCAGGGTTCTCGATGAGGGCAAGGTGCCCTATACAGTGCTCATGCCGCCTCCGAACGTCACCGGGAGTCTTACACTCGGTCATGTCCTGAATCATACTCTCCAAGATATTTTTATCCGGTATCAGCGCATGTCCGGAAAAGAAGCACTATGGCTTCCAGGTACGGATCATGCCGGTATCGCTACCCAGACTGTGGTGGAAAGAAAGCTCCGTGAAAAAGACATTTCGCGTTACGACCTCGGACGCAAAGAATTTCTCGAGCATGTCTGGAAATGGAGGGATGTGTACGGTGGGCTGATTCTCAAACAGCTTCGCAAGCTCGGTATTTCATGTGACTGGCGCCGGAACCTTTTTACCATGGATGAAAGTGCTTCCAAGGCTGTTCGGCACACCTTCGTTACCCTGTATCGGGATGGTTTGATCTATCGCGGCAAGCGCATCATCAACTGGTGTCCGGTTTCCCAGACTGCTCTTTCCGACGAAGAAGTGATCATGAAGCCGAGGAAGGATAAGCTTGTCTATGTTCGATACCAGCTTGCCAAACGGCCTGGAGAGTATATCACTGTTGCAACCGTAAGGCCTGAAACCATTCTTGCAGATGTCGCCATAGCTGTCAACCCCGACGATACCCGTTACGCCGATTTGATCGGAGAACTGGCGATCGTTCCTGTTGCTGGCCGGCACGTTCCGGTCATTGCCGATGATTATGTCGATAAGGAGTTCGGGACAGGCGCGCTTAAAATAACCCCGGCACACGATCCCAATGACTTTGAGGTTGCCGGCCGGCATAACCTGCCGATCCTCAGTGTTGTCGGTAGGGATGGAAAGATGGTCGATGACTTTGGTTATGCGGGTCTTGACCGGTTTGATGCCAGGGAAAAAATTATTGAAGACCTCGAGAAGAGGGGTAATCTTGTAAAGGTCGAAGAGTATGAGCACAATGTAGGGTATTCCGAAAGAGCTGACGTTGTGGTTGAGCCTTATCTTTCCGAGCAGTGGTTCGTCAAGATGAAGCCCCTTGCCGAAAAAGCGTTACAAGTTGTCAACGAAGGCAAGATACGTTTTCATCCATCACACTGGATCAGCACCTACCGTCACTGGATGGAAAACATCCGTGATTGGTGTATATCCCGGCAGCTCTGGTGGGGGCACAGGATTCCGGCATGGTATGATGAGGATGGAAAAATCTGGGTTGCGGAGTCTTATGAAGAGGCCTGTCATCTGGCAGGGACCGACAAGTTGATCCAGGATGAAGATGTGCTTGATACATGGTTTTCTTCATGGCTTTGGCCGCTGACCACCTTGGGCTGGACTGGAGAGCATGATGACAATGAAGACCTTCGGGCTTTTTATCCGACAGAGACGTTGGTGACCGCTCCGGATATCATTTTTTTCTGGGTTGCCAGAATGATCATGGCTGGCCTGTATTTCAAGCATGAGGTGCCTTTCAGGGATGTTTACTTTACCAGTATCATCAGAGACATGAAAGGCAGGAAACTTTCCAAGTCTCTCGGCAATTCGCCGGATCCTCTGAAGGTGATGGATGCCTATGGAACAGATGCACTCCGCTTCACCATTGTCTATATAGCTCCTCTTGGGCAGGATGTATTGTTCGGTGAGGAAAAGTGCGAGTTCGGTAGAAACTTCGCCACCAAGATCTGGAATGCATCGCGTCTCGTTTTCATGCAGCGTGAAAAAGTTTTCGATTCAATCGATGAGTTTGCTGAGGCGTACCTGCGTTTTACACCGGATCCCGGTTCGTTATCCGATGCTCAGCGCTGGATACTCGGGCGTTATCATGAGATGCTCAGTTCCTACCACAAGGCGTTTGCGCAGTTCAGGATGAACGATATTACCAGAATTGTCTATGATTTTTTCCGCAGTGATTACTGTGACTGGTACCTTGAAACGCTGAAAATCGAGCTGGCCGAAGAGACCGATAAGTCGAGAAAGCGGCATGCAGTCTCCCTTGCGGTTTATCTGCTCGAAGGGGTTCTGAAAGCACTTCATCCGGTCATGCCTTTCATCACTGAAGAGATTTGGCATCATATTCTCCAGCGGCAAACCACTGAAAGCATTGCTTTATCCGCCATGCCGCAATCGGATGAGTACTGGACCGGCGATGAAAAGGTGCACAGCTTTGCATCTGTCCAGAAGGTTGTTTCAGAGGCGCGTAGCCTTCGTGCGGTTTTCGGTGTTCCTCATGATATGAAGGCAAGTCTCATCATCAGCTCGCCCGATGAGAGCGCAAGGAGAACATTTGCTGCCAACGCACATATTCTGACGCAGATGACGGGATGCAGCGTCGATGTATCCGAAGGTGGTTTACGACCGCCTCATTCTGCGAGTTCCGTTATCGATGGTGATGAACTTTTTATGCCTCTCGAAGGGTTAATTTCGTTTGATAAAGAGATTGCTCGTCTCGAAAAAGAACTGGAGAATGTTTCTTCTTACGTGAAACGAATGGAGAAAAAGCTTTCTAACAAGGGCTTTGTCGATAACGCTCCTGCAGAGGTGATCGAGGGTGAACAGAGAAAGTTGGGTGAGGCGAAAAGTAATCTCGAAAAACTTCAGGCAAACCTTAATGTTCTGTGTGACTGACACGAGGTAGTCACTTTTTTTGTTTCATGACTGCAGGTGTGACGGGGCCTCTACCATGAGGAAAATGTGATACGAAACGGTCATTCAGAACGTATACAGGTTGTTCCAAGTAATACGTAATACGGAGAGTGTCAATGAGGCAACTGAAAATAAGCAAACAAATCACCAATCGTGAGAGTCTTTCTCTTGATCGTTATTTACAGGAGATCGGAAAATATGAGCTTCTAACAGCGGAAGATGAGGTGAAGCTTACCAAGGCGATCAAGGAAGGCTATGACATGCCTGTCGATACGCCGGAATACAAACGCGCAAAGCGTGCATTGGACAAGCTTATCAAGGGAAACCTTCGTTTTGTTGTGTCCGTAGCCAAACAATACCAGAACCAGGGCTTGACGCTTGGGGATCTGATTAACGAAGGAAATCTCGGTCTCATCAAGGCGGCAAAACGTTTTGATGAAACCAGGGGGTTCAAGTTCATTTCCTATGCGGTCTGGTGGATTCGCCAGTCAATTCTTCAGGCTCTTGCCGAACAATCGAGGATTGTGCGTCTCCCCCTGAACCGTGTCGGAACACTCAACAAGATCAGCAAGGCTTACAGTCAGCTTGAGCAGGAGTATGAAAGGGATCCCAATACGAAAGAGCTTGCAAATCTACTCGATATGGACTCCCAGGATGTTGCCGATACCCTGAAAATTGCCGGTCGTCATGTATCCGTGGATGCACCTTTTGCACAGGGAGACGATAACCGTTTGCTCGATGTTCTGCAGAACGACGGGCACAAACCCGATCACGGTCTGACACGTGACTCGCTGACCCTCGAGGTTGAACGTTCACTCTCGGTCCTCGCTCCACGTGAAGCCGATGTTATCCGTTCTTATTTTGGTATAGGAATGGAAAATCCCCTTACACTTGAGGAGATCGGGGAGAAATTCAAGCTTACCCGCGAAAGGGTGCGTCAGATCAAGGAGAAGGCTATCCGGAGGCTTCGCCAGTCCGCGTACAGTAAAGTTCTTAAAGAGTATATCGGCAGTTAGGTTTGTGTATTTTCCGGTTTAAGTTTCAGTTCGATGTTATCACCGGGTTTCAGGCCAAGCGATTGTGAGGCGTTAGCGTTTCGAACCGCTATTTCAAGAAACCCGCTGCTGCCTCTGTAAACCAATGGTTCCCCTTCAGCTACCTCCCCGTAAGTTCGCCGCAATGGTAGAAAATTTCCGTTTTTCACATATATACCGGCAGCTTTTTTCCCTTTTTTTCTGAGTAGGTCATCGGTAAATGAGGTTATGAGATTACCGTAGATATCGGCGTAAAGAATTTTTCCCTGCCATGAGAGTCCCCCGTCGGGCGTGCTGTTTTCAGGAAGCGGAATCCGAACACAGTGTTCGGGGTTGACACTGTTTCCAAGGGTTGCCGGGTCGATGCCGTTGGAAAGGTGTGCGGCGGCAGGGGCAAAAACATCTCTTCCGTGAAACGTTGTGCTTTGCACGGCAAGCATGCAGGACGGGTTGGTTATAGCGTAACAGGCATCGATTCTGTGCATATTCATGACTGAACTCAACAACCCGTTGTCGGGTGCGACGAAGACTTGTTTTTCGGTCACGAGCGTGATAGCGTTTCTGCTTGTCCCGACTCCGGGATCAACGACCGCTACAAAAACCGTTCCGTCAGGAAAGTAGGGAGCGGATAAGCCGAGTTGTAAAGATCCCTGCAATATATTCTGGGGCGCAATGCCGTGGGTCAGGTCTATAATCCTGGCAAGAGGGGAAATGCCGGCAATCACTCCTTTCATCACACCGACATAATGGTCCTGAAGCCCGAAATCGGTCATGAGAACTATGAGGGGATTGGGCTGTTGCATGACTTATTTGTTTGCGGTTTTGTAAATGATGATGCCGATGCCAAGGAAAAGCAGGTTCGGCAACCATGCAGCGAGAACCGGGTCCATCAAAGCGCGGTACCCGGCAATGGCAAATGTCCTCTGTATAGCGAGATAGCTGAATCCAATGAAAAGGCTGATGCCGAATTCAACTGCAAGTCCACTACGTTTTTTTTGGGCGGAGAGTGGAACTCCGATAAGAATGATGATCACGGATGCTATCGGAAGAGCCATTTTACTGTGAAATTTTACAACAACCCTTCCCAGGTTTGAAAAACCTGCTTGCCGCTTTTCTTCGATGTAGCGGTAATGCTGAATGATATCCATTTCATCCGGCTGAATACCGAGGTCTCTGAGGGAAGATGCTGTAAGAGAGAGTTTCAGGGTGTCTTTTCCCGGGTTTTCCCGAAAAAGCACCTCGTTTTCATTGAAGATTCTCGTGCTGGATTCATGAAAAAGCCATCGGTCAAGAGTCTTGTCATAGGAGATTTTTTTTGCATCGATACGATTGACGAGTATCGGGCCGTCAAAGGTTTCGAGAGATACATTAAAGCCGATGGCTTGTTGAGGATCGAGTGCTCCTATGGAGAGAATCCTGTTGCGCGATTCAAGGATATGCAGGTTTTTGTTTCCTGAAATCGCTTCGAATTTCTTGTCGAAATATTCCATTTCAAAGCGATTTTTCTCCACAGCTGCTTTTGGATGCAGCCAGCCTGCATTCAGGATATTGAGGGTCGATATGAGCAATGCCGTGAAGAAAAAGGGCATGAGGAGTTGTTTCATGCTGATGCCGGCAGCTTTCATTGCGGATAGCTCACTGGCTCCGGACATCCGTCCGGTTACATACAGTGAGGCGAGTAAGGTACTCAAGGGCGAAATCAGCAAGATGGTTTCAGGTACAAGACTCCAGAAGTACAGGATCACTTTTCCTGCACCGATTCCCTTGTCGATGAAACGGCCTATGTTCTCAATGAGATTGACAAGAATGAACAGTGCGGTGAAACTTATCGCAGCAAAAACATAGGTCGATAAGAACTGTCGGGCGATATATTTGTCCAGAAGTTTCATGGAGTACTGGTAGGAAGACGTTTCATGCCGGAAACCAAAAAATACAGGTGTATTCAACATAGGAATACACCTGCAGTTCAGCAACCGAACAAATCAACAGTTCAGCTGCATTTCTTCTCCTGAAAACCGTTTTTTCGCTTCTTGACAGCCGAATGAAAACGACTGATCGATAACGTTGGCTTTATTGCCCTATCAGTACCGAGGCTCCTTTGCTGTCTCCCATAATGATGACTTTGGAGTTGTCTGATTTAACCAGGTTTTGAAGCGCTTTTATCTGCTCGTATTTCAACAGTTTTTCTGTCAATGACTGAGAAAGTATTTGCTGATAGTCGGCTATACCCTTTGCCTCGACACGTTTTCTTTCCGCTTCCTGCGTTTCTTTTTGCAGGACGAACTGCATTTTCTGGGCTTCCTGTTCAGCATTGATCTTGGCTTCGATGGCAGCTTTTACAGACTGCGGAAGAGAGATGTTGCGAACAAGCAGGTTTTCGAGAATAAGACCGCGATTTTCAAAGTCGTTTTTGATACTTGAAAAGATTTTCGTTTGAAATTCATCACGTTTCTTCGAGTAAAGGTCTACAGCATTGTATATGACCGCGTTGTCCCTGATACGTGTTCTGGCGGTCGGTCGGACAATTTTATCGATATAGGAAAGACCGGGGCCGATTTCCCGACGTATTTCAGGTGCCTTGGTAGGGTTGATGCGGTAGAGAACGGTCATGTCGATGGTGACTTCCAGTCCATCGGCACTGAGAACTCTGATAGGGGCATCACTCAATTGCGAGAGTTCGGTTTCCGTACCGGACATGGTATAGGTCTGGGTGGTTATGTCAAACAACTCGACCTTGACAAGCGGATTGATGATGTTAAGGCCGCTGGCGAGCACCTCTTCCTGAACTTTACCGAACAGGACCTTAACGCCGATCTTGCCAGGTTCAACGATTCGTATACTTGCAGTAAGAATTCCGAGTATTATTGCAAATATTCCTCCGATCTTGAACAACCCGGAAAACCGGAGCAGGGAAGGGTTGAGCGATCGGGCCGTAATTCCTATGAATAAAAGTACGATACCGAGAAAAAGTAGTGAAGTCATGATTAATTAGTGAATTGTTATTGGGTTGCAGAGCTGATGTAGTGAACGCTTTGTGTTCTCCAGCGTTCCTGGCCGACAGACTACGCTGTAAAGTTACTATTATTTTGTTCTTCCCTGAAGAATCAATAACCGAATATTTCCTCGAGAGACAGATTGCTGACTTTTCCGAACTTGCCGAGGGTTTCCATGTCGAGGTTTTCTTTTTTTCCCAGCACCAAGAGCGTGTACTTTTTATCGGTAAACCGTTGCCGGTGAAATGCAGCTATGTCTTCGAAATCAAGGTTTTCGGTATTTTCATAAATATCCTTTCGGATATCATGATTCAGACCGAGTTTTTGTGCTTCTTCCCTCGTGAAAAGAATTTTTGTTCTGGTCAACCTTTCGGTACGGATTTTTCTGTGTATTCCGTTCTTGGCCGACGCGAAGAGATCCGGTGATTCAGGCAGGTTTTCCAGCAATTGGTTTATGCCCGAAAGCGCTTCGGGAAGTTTATCCGCCTGGGTTCCGATATAGCTGAAAATATAGTGATGTTCATCTTTGTCTTTGGGTATGCGGTAAACCGAAAATACTGAATATGCAAGAGCTTTCGCTTCACGGAGTTCCTGAAAAACAACCGACGACATGCCTCCACCGTAATATTCGTTAAACAGGGTGATCAATGGCACCTGTTTCGGGTCATAACGCATGTCTCGGGAAAGCATGAGCATTTCAGCCTGTGTCATATCGTAATCAACGACGTAGACGCGGTTTTTTTGCTGCTCGATCTCTATGAAAGGTTCTATCTCGGGAATGGTGACGAGTTCCCGTTTGAGGTGTTCGAGCTCCCGAAGTTCGGAAGAAAGCTTGGCGGGTGCAGCAGGTCCGTAGTACAATACTCTGTGGCGGTATCGCATGAGGGTGTCGATCTCGGCAAGCAACTCCTCGGGTGTGATCTTTTTGAGTTCGTCGTTGTCGAGCACATTGGTGAATGGTGACGATGCCCCGTAACGCCCGTAATGATGCATTGCTTCAAAAAGAATTTTGCGCTTCGAAAGCTTGTCGTCGGCTCTCTCCTTCAAGATGCCTGCTTTTAGTTTTTCAAGTGCCTCGACATTGGGCCGGGCATCACAGAGCAGCTTTTCAAGCATGTGAAGCGCTGCAGGGAAATGCTCCTGAAGGCCGGAAAGCTTGAGATAGAGGTGATCGTCTGCAGTATATGCTGAAAAACTCGCTCCTATCTTGTACATTTCCTGGTTGAATTCGGCCGGTGTCAATGCCGATGTGCCCAGGTAGCTGAGATAATCGAGTGCCAGGTCGATTTTTTTTGTGTGATTGTTGCCGATGTCAAAGACATAGTAGAGTGAGAAAAGGTCGTTTTCATTGTTTTTAACGGAAAAAAGAGGAACGCCGTCGATAATATTTTCCGATTGAATATCACGCTCGAAATCAAGAAAAACAGGATCGATCTCCTCAGTTTTACGAGCAAGGATGTTTTCAGCAAAAACCGATGTCTTATTACGGTTTACCTTGAGTGGGGTTATCGGCGGTTTCTGAATTTTGGGAGTTTCTGCGTCTTTACCATGTTGTTTGTATATGGCAACGTAATTAGTCCCGTAGTGCTTACGTGCAAAGGCCGATATCTCCTCTTTGGTGATACGGCTCAGGCGTTCTCTTTTCTCTACCACACTTTGCCAGTCGGCACCGAGTACAAAAGCATCGACAAAAGTCTCCGTGCGTCCCCTGTTTGTTTCAAGGGTCCTGAGTTCCTCGATCTTCAGATCGTTGATGACTGCCTCGAGCAGCCAGTCCGGGAAATTTCCTTTTTTAACGTTTTCAATCTGTTCGAGCAGGTGTGTCTTGACTTCGTCGAGGCTTTGGCCTTCACGAGGTTTGGCTGAAAGTATGTGCGTTGAATAATCTTTCATCTCAACCACCATCGAGGCTGCATCGAGGACTTTTTGATCCTGATTGAGGTTCAAGTCGATAAGGCCTGCCGTCTGGTTGTGCAGTATTTTGTCGATAAGGGTAAGGAAATCAATATCCGGTGTACCGGCTCCTGTGAACCTGAAACCGATGACCAGCTCTTCTGCTTCGGGACCTTTGACTTTTGTGATCACGGGGTTCTCGATTGGATCTTCCTTTGGTGGGAAAAACCGAGGAACCGGGCTGGGTTTCAGTTTCGAGAATTTTTCATCGATCAGCTTTATTGCTTCATCGGGATCGAAATCGCCAGCAATGCAGATCGCCATATTGTTCGGTACATACCACGCACGGTAGTAATCGATGACATTTTTGATTGACGGGTTTTTAAGATGCTCCGCTTCGCCGATGGTTGTCTGTGTACCGTATGTATGTTTCCTGAAAAGACCCGCATAAAGATTTTCCCAGATTTTCCGGCTGTCGCTGTCCATCGTCATGTTTTTTTCTTCATAGACGGTTTCAAGCTCGGTATGGAACAGGCGCATGATCGGATTCCGAAATCGTTCTGCTTCAATGGTCAACCATTTTTCAAGCTGGTTGGACGGGATATCGTTCAGGTAGACGGTTTGTTCGACCCAGGTATATGCATTTGTACCTCTTGCCCCTATTGAGCTGAGCAATTTGTCATACTCGTTGGGTATGGTGAATTCAGCTGCAAAATTGGATGTGCTGTCGATCTGACGGTAAATATCGGCTCTTTTATCCGGATCGTCGGTTGAGCGGTATTCTTCGTAGAGATCCACGATTTTCTGCAGTTCGACTTTTTCCTTGTCGTAATCCAGCGATCCTATGGAGTCAGTTCCCTTGAAAAGCATATGCTCGAGGTAATGGGCTAGACCGGTCGTTTCCGCAGGATCGTTTTTACTGCCGGCTCTGACGGCAATCGAGGTATATATTCTCGGTTCGTCCTTGTGCGGACTCATGTAGACGGTCAGACCGTTGTCGAGGGTATAGATTCTTGTATGCAGGGGGTCGTTGGGTACTGTGGTGTATGAATACTGGTGTTCAGAATGCATAGCGGTGCACGACATTAGAATTAAAAGAATAAAAACGTTAGCGATGGTACAACGAACAGTGGCCGGGCGGAAGAGTGATTGACGGGAAAAAAGACACATATACTGTACGGTGTTTTGAGAGGCATTTTCCTGTTTTCAATAACTTTCATGGTACAATCCTGAGAAAGAACTAACAAATTTTATAAATAGTTTAAATAGTTAAACAATAGCAATAATACGACAAGAAGGGCGTGAAGCGGTAAAGCCGATGAAAAGCAGTGACAATAATGTATACAAAATTGAAAGCAACTATAAACCCGAAGGCGATCAGCCGGAAGCTATACGGCAGCTTACGGAAGGTGTGTTGCGAGGTGACCAGAGCCAGGTTCTGCTTGGCGTTACCGGTTCAGGTAAAACGTTCACGATGGCCAATGTTATCGCAGCTGTAAACAAGCCTGTACTTGTCATCAGTCATAATAAAACGCTTGCTGCGCAGTTGTACGGTGAACTGCGGCAGTTTTTCCCGCATAACGCGGTAGAGTATTTCATAAGCTATTATGATTTCTACCAGCCTGAAGCCTATATCCCTTCGATGGATAAGTACATCGCCAAGGATTTGCGAATTAACGATGAGATCGAGCGGTTGAGACTGAAAGCGACCAGCGCTCTTTTGAGTGGTCGCAAGGATGTCGTTGTGGTAAGTTCCGTGAGCTGCATTTATGGACTGGGTTCGCCGGAAGACTGGAAGGCTCAGATAGTCGAACTTCGCCGGGAGATGGAAAAAGACAGGGATGAGTTTTTGAAAGAGCTTGTTTCCCTTCATTTCGTTCGTGATGACAGAGATCTGGCTTCCGGGAAATTCAGGGTTCGCGGGGATGTCATCGATCTCGTGCCGATGCATGAAGAAATTGCTTTGCGTGTAGAGTTTTTCGGAAATGAGATCGAGAGGTTGCAACTTTTCGATCATCAAAGCGGTGAAATTCTCGGTGATCAGGAGTATGCTTTTGTCTATCCAGCACGGCAGTTTGTCGCCGAAGAGGAAAAACTGAAACAGGCGATGCTCGCTATAGAAAATGAATTGGCCGGACGTCTGAACGTTTTGCGTGCCGAAGACAAGCTTGTTGAGGCACGAAGGTTGGAAGAAAGAACCCGTTACGATCTCGAAATGATGAAGGAACTGGGGTACTGTTCGGGAATTGAAAATTATTCACGCCACTTATCCGACAGGAAAGCCGGAGAAAGACCGTACTGCCTCTTGGATTATTTTCCGAAAGATTACCTTGTCATTATTGATGAATCGCATGTTACGTTCCCGCAGATCCGTGGAATGTATGCCGGGGACCGTTCCAGAAAAACCATTCTTGTCGATTTCGGATTCCGGCTCCCTTCGGCTCTTGACAATCGACCGTTGCGTTTTGAAGAATTTGAATCGATGGTTCCGCAGCTGATAAGCGTCAGTGCAACACCAGGGGAATACGAACTTCGCCGTACGGGCGGGGCGGTCGTCGAACAGCTCGTACGACCGACCGGTTTACTCGATCCGGAAATTTTTGTCCGGCCTGTCGATGGGCAGATCGACGACCTTCTCGAGGAAATCCGGCAACATACAGCCAAGGGTTTCAAGTCTCTGGTGATGACTCTTACCAAGCGTATGAGTGAAGATCTGCATGACTTTTTCAGAAAAGCCGGTTTGAAGGTGCGCTATCTGCACTCTGAGATCAAGAGCCTTGAAAGGATGCAGATCCTCAGAGAGTTGCGGACCGGGGAGATCGATGTACTTGTGGGAGTAAACCTTCTGCGGGAGGGGCTGGACCTGCCTGAAGTGTCTCTTGTCGCTATTCTCGATGCCGACAAGGAGGGGTTTTTAAGGGATAGCAAATCGCTGATGCAGATTGCGGGCCGTGCCGCAAGAAATGTTGAAGGCAAGGTGATCTTTTATGCTGCGAAGGTTACCGATTCCATGCGGATGGTTATCGAGGAAACCCAAAGACGCAGAACGGTTCAACAGCGGTTCAATGCGGAACACGGTATCACTCCCGCCTCTATCGTCAAGTCGGTTGATCAGGTTCTCGATACCACCGGTGTAGCCGATGCCGAGGAGCGGTTCAGAAGGAGAAGAATGGGACTCGAACAGCGGCCACAGAGAGTGTTTGAGGATTTGATCGATTCCCTGGGAAGCGAAGATCTGTATGCCATGGCGGAAACTCTCAAGCTGGAGATGCAGGAGGCGGCGGAAAGTATGGAGTATGAAAAAGCGGCATATCTTCGTGACGAGATCGCTAAACTCGAGCATGCTGCAGCGGGGAAGGCGGAAGGAGGTGAACAAGGAAGCCGGAAGATCCAAAATGAATGATGAAGATTTATAGAAAATGCATTTGATGCTCGCAGGGGGCTTATAATAGGTTACATAAGACATGCTCGAGCGTTACTATCTTCATCTTATGAGCAATGAGCAATGAGCAATGAGCAATGAGCAATGAGCAATGAGCAATGAGCAATGAGCAATGAGCAATGTTTTTTTGACTTCTTACTTGTTACTTGTTTATTAAAAAAGAGAAAACACAAACCCGATTACCGATACTTGGCGTATGTTAGCCCAGATTGAAAAAGCACAATATGAAAAGATGCACGAGATTCTGCGACTGGCTCGGAAGAATCTCAAAACTTTCGATGAATCGCTGATTCAACGGGCTTTTTTTATGTGCTATCGAGCACATGAAGGCGAAAAGCGTGCATCCGGAGAACCGTTCTTCTATCATCCTGTTGAAGTTGCAAAGATACTGCTTACCGAGCTTCCCCTTGACGGGGTCTCGATAGCAGCTGCTCTGTTGCATGATGTCATAGAGGACAGTGAGTACACGTATGAGGATCTTGCTGCGGAACTGGGGGGTGAAGTTGCGGATATCGTGGAGGGGCTTACCAAAATCTCCGGGATTATGATCAACCGTGAGATTACTCAGGCAGAAGGCTTTCGCAAGATGTTGCTTTCTGTCGTCAAAGATGTACGGGTCATTCTGATCAAGTTTTGTGATCGATTGCACAACATGAGAACCCTTGATGCTCTGCCGGAGCACCGCCGCCTTAAAATTGCCCTGGAAACACGAGACATTTATGCTCCGCTTGCACATCGTTTCGGTCTCGGAAAAATGAAGATCGAGCTTGAAAACCTTGCGTTCAAGTATATCGACCCGGATATGTTCGAGAAGATCCAGCAGAAGGTGCGACTCAGCAGGGGGGAAAGAATTGCTTATCTCGACAAAATGATTGTGCCAATCAAAAAGGATCTTGAAAAGCAGGGATTCAAGGTAGAGGTTGAAGGCAGGGCAAAGCATCTGTTTTCCATTTATAACAAGATGCGCTACAAAAACAAGCGTTTCGAGGATATTCACGATCTTTACGGAATAAGGATCGTCATCGATACTGAACGGATTTCAGATTGCTTTGCTGCCTACGGTTACATAACACAGAAATATCCGCCGCTTCCCCAGCATTTCAAGGATTATATTTCCATCCCGAAACACAATGGATATCAGTCGCTTCACTCCGCGATTCTCGGGTCGAAAGGCCGTGTCGTGGAGGTGCAGATAAGAACAAGCCGAATGCATGAGTTTGCGGAATTCGGTGTTGCGGCTCATTGGCGTTATAAGGAGAAAGTGTCCAAAGATGACGCTACGATAGATACGTTTCTCAAGTGGGCTCGTGATCTCATCAAAGACGCAGACTCGGCCGCCTCGTTCATGGAGGGTTTCAAGCTGAATCTCTACCATGATGAGATCTATATTTTTACACCGAAAGGGGATATGAAAGCCCTGCCTGCTGGGGCTACTCCTATTGATTTTGCGTACTCGATACATACAGAGATAGGTAACGGGTGTATCGGTGCGAAAGTGAACGGGAAAATCGTCAGACTCAATTCCGAGCTCAGGTCGGGTGATCGTGTAGAGATTATTACCTCCAAGAACCAGAAACCGAAAGCTGATTGGCTGAAGTTTGTTGTAACCCATCGGGCTCGTATGAAGATTCGTTCGGCGATCAACGAAGAGCGACGGCGCCAGATAGAAAAAGGCCGGAACATGTGGGAAAAGATGCTTTCCGGCACAAAAAAGCTGCTTACGGAAAATGATATTATAAAGCAGGTTCGGAAATACGGCATCAAAACACCGGCAGATTTTTTCAGCGCATTGGCTAACCAGCAGATTGATGGCGAAAAGGTTATCAAAAGTCTGGCAGATCAGGAACAGCAATCCTTTACAACCGAGAAATCGGAGTCTGAAGAGTATGGATATGATGCATTTGCAGAAGAAGCCCGAAAGGGGAAAGAAGGGGAAAGAGTCGGCAAAGATGAGGTTGTTATAGAAGGGTTGCCCAATATTGCGTATTCTTATGCCAAATGCTGTAAACCGGTTCCCGGAGATGACATCATAGGGTTCGTCACCAAGGAAGGACTTGTGAAGATCCATCGGAAAAACTGTGTCAACGTCAGTAACGAAAGCCTTCTGAAAAGTGAACGCGTCGTGAGTGTTTCCTGGAACAGGAAGGTTGAAACCGAGTTTCTTGCCGGTGTAAAGGTTGTCGGAGAGGACCGGATCGGCATAACGAACCAGATAACAGGGGTGCTGTCAAAGTCCGATATCAATATTCGCAGTATATCACTGCATGCGAAGGACGGGATGTTTATCGGTACGGTCATGATTTATGTCCGCAACATATCGCGCTTACAGGCGTTAATGGATAAAATCAGAAAAGTACAGGGTGTTTTTTCTGTTGAGCGTCTCGGAAACTGAGCTGGCTCTCTCATGAAATCGAAGACATTTTTGCTTCGATACTTCGGTTTATCCTTTTATGCTTTGAAGCAGAAATACCTCAAGGCTTTTGCCGGAGGAGTAGGCATTGCATCAGGGCGTTGGTTTTGAAAAGACAGATGACCTGATAATCATGAACGGCATGAGCATCTATTCTCAGGAAATCGAACAAACCCTTGGTTCCCATCCGGGTGTTCATGATGCAGTGGCGGTAGCGCTGAAACATGAGATTTACCAGGACATCCTTGTCTGTGCTGTAGTGCTTGAAAAGAATTCGGAAGCGACAGCCGATGATCTGCTCGCTTTTGCTCGGGCTCGGCTCGGTGCA
Organism: Prosthecochloris marina; assembly: GCF_003182595.1. Lineage (NCBI taxonomy): Bacteria > Pseudomonadati > Chlorobiota > Chlorobiia > Chlorobiales > Chlorobiaceae > Prosthecochloris > Prosthecochloris marina. Next base: position 53,318 of record NZ_PDNZ01000002.1, on the reverse strand, counting down.
TCCACTCTCTATCGAGTCGTGATTCTCGATGACATTCCTCGTAATGAGCGGGGAAAACCGGTTCTCGCTGAGTTGAACAAGATACTCCTTGCTTTTCTGGGTCGGAGCACTACGCTTGGCAGAAAAGAGGCGGTACGGCCTCATACAGTTTCACTTCCTGCGGGCGGCCGGCAGTTACGGGTGAAGATCCACTTCTCGTTTACTATGCCTGAGGACCCCGATATGGTAGCGCTTGATCGCTGGATAAATGGTGTTCTCGATAATGACCTCAAAACGGATTGTGTTGATTCTTTCCCCGGTGACCGGAGCGTCCCTGCCAGTGTCAGACAATGGTTATGGTGCTGTCTTCAGTTATGCAGGCTGCTTCTTCAGGTAGGTCGTGTTCCGTTTTTCGATCCGCCTGTGATCATTGCATGTTCGCCTAAATCCCTTGACAGCAAGAAATGGAGTGCTGTTGCCGAACTTGCGTTGATCGATGATTTTCCCAAAGATATGTATGATGCTGCTTTGCAGTCGTCGTTTTCCCTGGCTGCTTGGGCGATGATGCATGAGCCTGCCGGGAAAAACCTTGAATATTTTTTCAAAATGGTTCAAGAACGGGTTGTCAAACCGCTTTCGAAGGTTCTGCCTGTCGGCAAGTCGACATACCCCGTTTTGAAAGAAGTCCATCAAAATGGCATCCCTTTTCAGCATCTTGGCGGAGGTGTTTTTCAGCTTGGCTGGGGGGCAAACGCGCGTCGAATGGACCGGAGTACGACCGAAAAGGATTCAGCCATGGGCGCTAAACTTTCCCACAGGAAGGTGCTCGCAACACGATTGTTAGGATCTGCCGGGCTGCCTGCTGCAGTACACAGTGTGGTAAAAACCTATGAAAATGCACTCGAGGCAGCCCGGCAGATCGGATGGCCGGTGGTGATAAAGCCTGCCGACCGTGACCGGGGGGAAGGTGTTAGTGTTGATGTATCGGATGAGCGGGCATTGAAAAGTGCATTCAAACATGCCCTGAAAGTTTCGCAGGTAAGGCAAGTCATAGTCGAGCAACAGATTCCCGGTGTCTGCCACCGTTTGTTTGTGGCCAACGGCAAGCTTCTCTATGCCGTCAAACGTTACCCCATGTCGGTTACCGGTGATGGAAAGAAAAGCGTCGAAGAGCTGGTTGCCTATGAATATGAGCGTCAGCAAAGAAAGCCACCGTGGAGAAGAACGGAGATCCAGCCTCTGGACCAGCGCGCCCTTGACACCATCAAGGCTGCCGGTTTTTCTGTGTTGTCTGTCCCCGAAGAAGGGGTGCTTGTTCCCTTGCGTCCGATAGAATCGACCCAATGGGGAGGCGTCGATGAAGAAGTCACTGACTTTGTTCATCCCGAAAATCTCGCGACGGCTCTCGACGCTGCAAAACTTTTCAGCCTCCATGTAGCAGGCATCGACATCATCAGCACCGATATCTCTATACCTTGGTATGAGAATGGAGCGATCATCAACGAGGTCAACTATGCCCCGTTGTTCGGAGGGGGAGAGATTTCAAAGCGCCATATACCAGTTTTTCTCCGGGAGTTCATGGCTGGTGACGGCAGAATCCCTGTTAACGTGCTTGTCGGGGGGGAAGGGGCGTTGCAAGCTTCATTCCGGCTCTGGAAAGCTCTGCTTTCAAAAGAAGTGCGCGCTTTTCTGACCAATGAAAGGCAAACCTTCGATTCTTCCGGAAAACCGGTTCACATGCCGTTCATAAGCCTCTACCAGCGTATTCGAGCCCTGACACTTTCGTCGAAAGTTGAAGCAATGGTCATAGCGGTTCAGACGGACGAGTTTCTCTATAGCGGCTTGCCCCTGGAATATGTCGACAGCATAACTTTTTGTGATGCTCAACTGGCATCTTTCAGGGAACAGAACAAACTATTGTCGGCAGAAAACCTTGATGCAATGAATCTCCTTCTTGCAGGCTGGAAAAAAGTATGAAGAGTCCAAGGCTGATTTATCATCGGCCGTAACATAGGTTCTGTCCTGGATCATCGGTGAAGAAGAAAACATGCAGGAGATGCTTCCAACTGGAGAAAACTCAGAATACTATCCTCATGGTATACCAGCTTCCGGTTCCAAGTTCAGGATGACGAACCAGGGCTATGTCTCCCTGAACACTTTTGAAGATAAAGCCTGCTCCCCCTGAAAATGTTGATGGTTCTGTAGTGAAACCTGCCCGTAAATTCAGGAAAGATAAGACTCGAACTTCTCCGCCTGCCCGAAGCCTTGCGTCTTTTTTTTCCTGCTTTTCGACAACAGCGTTAAGGACAATGCCGGTTGAGGGCTTGTATGCCATTCCAGCAAAACTTGTCGAGGGTGCATTTTCACCATTCGTGCCCGTTTCCGGACGGTTCAGGTTGAAAATCGAGGCACCCAGGTTCAAAGAGGAAGAGAGTGTCGCAAGGACTCCGAGGTTGATTCCCAAGGTGGATTCGGATTCTTTTGCTGCGGTATCCCTGTCGAGCAGGCCGGCTGATATCCCGGCTCTTAAGGGGCCTGCCACTTTTGTTGAATAAGTAAGGTAGGTGAACGTTTCGTTGTATAGGGATGAACCGTAGTTCAGCCAAGAGATGCCTGCACTCCCGTTCCTGTCGAATGAAAGAGCGTTTGTTTGCAAGGTTCCGTAAAAACTGTCAAGCGAGCTTTGGCCGAACGGGAGCGCATATGAGATTCCGGCAGAGCGATTTTTATCTGCTGCACTTGACGCGGGATTATAATAGATGCCGAAAGGAGGATTTTCAAGAGCCACACCGGCACCTCCCATAGCCTCGACGCGTGCATCCGGACTGCGGTGTTCGAAACTGCCGAATGCAGTTGCAGGGATAAGGTTAAGGGTCAAGAGCAAAAACAGGGAAGTTACTTTCATGTATGTACATCTCTAAGGGTAGGCGTATAAAAAAAGTAATATAATATATTTCTTTAAAAGACAAGATGGTATTACTGATGAATCCTTTGTTTTTTCCTGACTGTAAGGAAATCCGTATTTTTTTGTGTACTTAAACTCGGATTATGAGTGACAGAATGTCGTTCGTAACAGCCTTGAATGATCAAAACCATAGTTGAATAAACGCAAGGAGCACAATCATGAAATCCGGTTTTTTTAAGATTCTATCCGTTTTTTTTCTCGCTTTCATGTTCAGCGGTTGTGGATACAATGCCATGCAGAAGAATGAAGAAGGGGTCAACAAGGCATGGGGTGACCTCGAGTCACAGCTCCAGAGAAGGGCCGATCTTGTACCCAATCTTGTTTCAACGGTCAAGGGCGCTGCCGATTTCGAGCAGGAAACCCTTACGAACGTTATCGAAGCTCGTTCAAAGGCATCCTCTGTCCAGTTGACCCCTGAAATGCTCAGTGATCCGGCAGCAATGGCTAAGTTTCAAAGTGCACAGGGAGAGCTTTCATCCATGCTTTCGAGGCTTATGGTCGTTGTCGAGCGATATCCTGAGCTGAAAGCAAACCAGAACTTCAGGGATCTGCAAAACCAACTGGAAGGTACCGAAAACAGAATCAGTGTTGCCCGTCAACGGTATAACGCTTCAGTTGAGACATTCAACTATTCGATAAGGATGTTTCCCAACTCTTTAACCAATGGCATCGTTCTTCATCTGAAGCCGAAAGAGTATTTCAAGGGTGATGCATCAGTGCAACAGGTGCCACAGGTGGAGTTTTAAATGGTGCGGAGTTCTCTCGTAAGGAAGATGCCATTCATGCTCAGTGGTATATTGTTCATTATCATGGTGCAGGTTTTCTTTTGGCCGGTCAGCCATGCTGTTGAGCTTCCCTCTTTGACCGGAAGGGTCAACGACTATGCTTCCATGATTTCTTCTGAAACGGAGCGGGAAATTGATGAAAAACTCGCCCGGCTCGAGGAAAACGAGTCAACGCAGGTTGTTGTTCTGACCGTTGATTCGCTCGAAGGTGAACCGCTGGAGGATTTTTCCATACGCATTGTGGAGGCGTGGAAGATAGGGCAGAAAGAATACGATAACGGGGTCTTGCTGCTCGTTGCGAAAAAGGACCGAAAGGTGCGCATAGAGGTTGGTTATGGACTGGAAGGGAGGCTTACCGATTTAACTGCGGGAAGAATCGTCGATAACGAAATCGTGCCTTTATTTGCGAAAGGGAGCTATGATCAAGGTATTGCCCACGGTATCGATATGGTCATTGCCGCAGTACAAGGTGAATACTCTGCCTTTCAGAAAGAAAGTGGTCGTGAGGAAAACGGGGGATCTCTTCTTCCTGTTCTGATTATCCTGATCGTAATCATCTACTTTTACAGTCAGGTGCCTCGTGGCGGCGGGGGACACGGTTCCGGGCCGCTGATATTCACAGGTGGTCCTGGAGGTGGTGGTTTTTATGGCGGCGGTAGTCGCAGCGGGGGGTTCGGTGGCGGCGGATTCAGCGGAGGCGGTGGAAGCTTCGGCGGAGGTGGGGCTTCAGGAAGCTGGTGAAGGCCTGATAACGGTTTTTCCCTCTTGTGTTTCGGTACATCGATCTGGGTTTAGTGACTGACCAGATTACATAATAGCGGGGTTTTTATGAAAGATCTTGTCGGAAAATTTCTTTCCGAAGATGATAAGACAACAATAGAGAAAAAAGTTCGGGAGACTGAAAAACGGACTGCCGGAGAAATTGTTGTGATGGTTGTGTCTTCGAGCCACCATTATCCTCTTGCCAACATTCTCGGCGGGATGCTGTTCGGCGTTGTCGCCGGAGTTTCAGCTGCTCTCGTAACAGGGCTGGACACCATGTGGCACTTTCTGGGATTTTTCGTGCTGGCATTTGTGTTAAGCAATGAAGTTATCAAGAAGAGTTTTTTTCTCAAACGCCTGTTTGTTACCGGTTCCGATATGGGCGAGGAGGTTGAAGAGGCAGCAATAGGGTCGTTTTATAAAAAGGGGATATACAATACCAGGAACCACACAGGAATTTTGATCTACATATCCCTTTTTGAACATCGTGTATGGGTGCTCGGGGATAAAGGTGTCAATGCAAAAGTGGATAAATCTGTATGGCAGGAGATAACCGCTATGATAACGGCCGGTATCAAGGAAAAGCGGCAAGTTTCAGTTATCTGTCAAGCTGTTGAGCGTTGCGGGGGTATTCTTGAAAAGTATTTCCCTGCAGAACCGGATGACTCGAATGAACTTGGTGACTCTGTGATCATAGGTCATTAAAACGAAAGGAAGTGGTTTATGAAATCGTTGTGCAAGCTTAAGAGTAAAGATGTGGAGAAAAATATCGCGAGTCTGGTGAAGGATGTGGTGAAGCCAAAATACTTTTGTGAGAAATGTGCACGTGCTTCGAAGAAGAAGGCTCATTTGTGCAGGCCGGTAAAGATTATTCGATTATCAGGTGGTTGATATGTCGTTTTTTTCAAAAATGAAACAGCAAAAAATGCATATTTAACAACGACAGCCTTTCGCACAGTCTGCCGCATTCGTATGAGATTGCCTGTCTTTCTGTCCAGTGCGGAAGCTGTTCCTGTTTTTGTGCTTTATTAATTTCGAGAGAGTTCACAATGACGTATTACAAAAAACTTCTGCCATTTTTTCTTCTGTTTGTTTGTTTTGGTTTTGGGGCATGTGGTCCGAGTGCCGAGGAACTCAACACCAGTGCTATGGAAAAGTTGGAAAACGAGGATTTCGATGGAGCGCTGGATGATCTTAACAAAGCAATCGAGCAAGATCCGGAGTACGCAGAGGCCTATCTTAACCGTGGATATGTTTACATAAGTACCGGTGAACTACTGAAAGTGCTTGAAAATTTCGACAAAGCCATTCTTCTGGACTCGGAGTATGTAGAGGCATACTATAATCGTGGTATTATCTACAGCTACTTTGAAGAGTATGATAAATCCATGGCTGATTTCAACAAAGTTATAGCGTTGCAGCCGGAGGATACAGAAGCCTATATCAGCAGAGCTTTGGTTCGTTCATGGCTCGGCGACAGAGAAGGGGAGCTTGCCGATCTGAAGGTTGCTGCCAGACTCGGCGACTCTGCTATTCGCAAGTTGCTCGAGGATAACGGTATTGAATGGGATGATGATACGGCGAAAGAGGATGCTGGCGAACATGAGAAGACGAAAAAGAGATGATTGGCTTCGCGATCTTTGTACTCTGAAAAATGTTTCGGTTGCCGGGTTCCGCTGACGTATTTTGTTATAACGGCAATCGGCGAGTCCGGCTAGGAAATTCCCCCCGGTCACTATGAAACGTTTTCTTATGACCTTGCTCTGCTCGATGCAGGAATAGAAAATAATAGAGAGCGATGTTTCCTTTTATTGTTGCTAAAGGTTGTACAACCCGGTTGATACGATGATTCTTTTTGTAGAAAGTCCGGGGTCGAAAAAGCGCAGGATAGGTGCGATTCTTGCTGTGCTTGTGCTTTTTGCTTCATTGCTATTCCTCATGAATGATTATCGTCTTTCCGAATCAACTACTGGAGATATCCAACGGGAGCAAAGCTGGGCGCGCTCAGGGGTCATGCCGGATATCATAGTTTCCGGTATCGAGGTTCAACCAGTGGTGCCTCGTGTAAATGAGCCATTTGTGTTGAGTGTCTTCTGCCAAAATATCGGTATCGTTCGATCCGGGCTTTACAGTATCGACGTCATTATCAGAGATGCCAATGGGATGGAGGTGTTCAAAGAGAGGGCTATACGAAAAAACGCTCTTGAACCGGGGCAAATAGGGGTGGCATTTTCGGCTTCGGTCACACTCGACGGTGATCCTCCCGGTCTGTATACGATATCAATTGTGGCCAGTCCCGAAGGGTTTGAGGATAGTAACCTTGAGAACAACAGGGGCTCGAGGGTTGTCGATATGACATAATCCATCGTTCACTATAGGCTTATTACCCTGGTTTTTGCCGTCAGGAAAACTCTCTTCACCAGCTAGAAAATTGACTTTATCCCCTATTGTTTCCCGATATCCCGACCGTCATGCATGGGGGAACAGAAGTACACTGAGCCGAATTTCCTTTCCTGCTTTAGGTACACTTTGGAAGGATTTCGTTTTTCTGCGGTGCACAGTCCGATATGGAAGAGAATGACAGTGCCGCAGATTTATTTCCCGGAATTCTATATTGTTATGTTTATTGCAGAAAATGACAGCGTTAACGCGTTGAGAAAGCGGATGCTGCCGGTAACATAATGATGTAAGTTTGACGATTCATGAAAAAAACAGCGTTGTATTCATGGCACGAGGAAAGAGGAGCGAAAATGATCGATTTCTGCGGTTACCTCATGCCTGTTCAGTATTCCGGGATTATTGCAGAGCATAAGTGCGTTCGTACTGCAGCAGGGCTTTTCGATGTTTCCCACATGGGTAACTTTTATGTTAAGGGTGCGCGTTCTCTCGAGTTTCTTCAGTTCATGACCACCAACGATGCGGCTTCCCTGAAAAACGGTCAGGCACAGTACACTTTGATGCTTTATCCCGACGGTGGAATTGTCGATGACCTTATCATTTACAGGATAGATCATGAGACATGGTTTCTTGTCGTCAATGCAAGTAATATGGAGAAAGATTTCAATTGGCTCAGGAAGCATGTGGAAGCGTTCGAGGGAGTGTCGGTTGAAGATCATACGGAAAGACTCTCACTCATTGCCCTCCAGGGGCCCAAGTCGATGCATATTCTCCAACGGGTATTTTCTTCATCGGTGTGTGAGCAGCTTTCTTCTTTTCAATTTCTCCGGACCGATTTTCAGGATGTGGAGCTCATGGTTGCCTGTACCGGATATACTGGAGAAAAAGGTGTCGAGATTTCGATACCGAATGAACGTGCAGAGGATTTGTGGAAAGTTTTCATGCAGGAAGGCAGTGAGTTCGGTGTTCAGCCTGTTGGGCTTGGAGCAAGGGACACTTTGCGGCTTGAAATGGGTTACCCCCTCTATGGTCATGAAATAAATCGTGAGACCAACCCTATTGAAACCCGGCTGAAATGGGTGACGAAGCTTGATAAGGGTGATTTTATCGGCAAAGAAGCCTGTACCGAAGCTGATCGTCAACCTGAGCGGACCATCGTTGGATTTGTTATGGAAGAACGTGCAATTCCGCGCCAGGGGTATATGCTGTATGACAGTGACGAGAATGAAATCGGGAAGGTTTGTAGCGGTACCATGTCGCCAACCCTGCAGAAGCCTATAGGGACTGCAAATGTGTTGCGGCAATCGATGGAGCCAGGTAGTGCTGTTTTTATGGATGTCAGGAATAAGCGTTACAGTGGCAAGGTTGTCAAATTACCTTTTGTCCGGCAGTGAAAAACTGGTGAACAATGAACTGGATTTCAGGCATAGTTACTTTATGAACAAGGAGAAGCTGAAAAAAGAGCTGTCAGGGATAGTACTGGGCATCATTGCCTTTTTTTATATCGGGGCGTTGCTGTTTTATGATCAAGATGACCAAACAGTTTTGGCCGGGTTGAAGTGGTATGAGTTTTTTGGCCGTGGCGCAATGGAAACGGTTTCAAAGCTTCACAATCCCTTCGGTATTTTCGGGGCACGCCTGGCGGAACTTTTTATCAGGTCTTTTCTGGGTTATGTTTCAATAGTTCCCGGCTTGGCTCTTCTCTATTGGGGGTGGTCTCTCTTGCGCCATAAAAGTCTCAAACCCCCGTTACTTTTTACATTTTACACGGTTTTCATATCCCTTGTTGCTGCCTCCATGTTCGGGTTGACTACCGCACCGTTCGGTGATGTCATGTCCGGTGCGATAGGGAGGATGCTTGCAGCAGTTCTTTCAACGGTTATTGGCTATACGGGAGCATGGATTCTGCTTGCTGCACTTGCTGCGGCGGCAACTCTTTTCGCTGTAAGGATTCTTGTTGAAAATCCGTTTGACAAGCTGCGTTCTGCCTTCACTGGTATCGGAGTTCTCAAGGGACGCATTGTTGCTGCCTTCGAGCATAAAAAAAGCAGGGAGTCGAAACCGGAATCCGAAGAAGCGGAGTTGAGTTTACCTTTCCCACCTGAAAATCCGGAAAACACTTTTGTTGAAAAACTGACTGAAGAAGCTCAAGAAGAGGCAGCAAATTCTAGTTCATCGGCTCCAACTGATGATGAGCCGGAAATAACCATTCGCGAAGGAGTGCATGAGAAAGAGGCCGATCTCGATAAACGCAGACTCAAAGTAAAAACAAAGGACAGGATTGCTTACCGTTTTCCTTCTGTTGATCTGCTTCGTCATACTCGCGAGGAAGACGACTATATTGATGAAACGCTGCTTGAAGACAGTAAAAACAGGCTACTTGAAAAGCTTCGGATATACAAGGTGGAGGTTGTAAGAATATCTGCCACTGTCGGTCCGAGAGTGACCCTTTTTGAGCTTGAACTTGCACCCGATGTTAAGGTAAGCCGGGTGACGTCACTGGAAAATGATCTTGCGATGGCGATGGCGGCAAGAGGTATCCGGATCATTGCTCCTATTCCTGGAAAAAATGCCGTTGGGGTTGAAATTCCGCACGGCAAGCCACGAACTGTATGGATGCGTTCGGTTCTTCAGGTTGAAAAATTCAAGAACAACAAAATGGCTCTCCCGGTTGTTTTGGGAAAAACCATTGCCAATGAGGTGTACCTTGAAGATCTTGTTACCATGCCTCACCTTCTGATTGCAGGTGCAACCGGTTCGGGAAAGTCGGTAGGTATCAACGTCATGTTAACCAGTCTTCTCTACGCATGCAGTCCTGACAGGGTCAAATTTGTACTGATAGATCCCAAGCGTGTCGAGCTGTTGCATTACCAGAACCTCAAAAACCACTTTCTTGTAAAGTTTCACGGTCTTGACGAACAGATAATCACCGATCCGACAAAGGCAGTGTATGCACTGAAGTCAGTCGAGAAAGAGATGGAGCAGCGCTATGATCTGCTTGAAAAAGCCGGGGTTCGTAACATTGCCGATTTCAATCGCAAACAACCTGACGAAGCACTGCCCTATCTCGTTGTCGTTGTTGACGAATTGGCCGACCTCATGATTACTGCAGGAAGGGACGTCGAGGAACCGATCACCCGCCTGGCACAGCTTTCAAGGGCGGTCGGCATTCACCTTATTGTTGCAACCCAGAGGCCGTCGGTTGATATTATAACCGGGGTCATTAAAGCGAACTTTCCTGCAAGGATCGCTTTTCAGGTTGCAAGTAAGGTTGATTCCCGTACTATACTTGACGGGTCAGGTGCCGAGCAGCTTCTTGGAAACGGTGATATGCTGTATCAACCCACCTCACAACCGAAGCCTGAACGTATTCAATGTCCTTATGTCTCTTCAGGGGAAGTGGAGGCCATTACTTCGTTTATCGGTAAACAGGATGGTTTGAAAAATTTCTACCATCTTCCACAGCCCGACATAAAGGAAAAAGGAAATGGTGTGCAAAACGGTGGTTTTCAGGATAAAGATGGAAGGGACTCCATGTTTGAAGAGGCTGCACATCTGGTGGTTATGCATCAGCAGGGGAGTGTTTCCCTGCTTCAGCGACGTCTTAAACTGGGTTTCAGCAGGGCTGCCCGCATTATGGATCAACTGGAAGCTGCCGGTATTGTAGGACCTGCCGACGGTAGCAAGGCTCGTGATGTTTTGGTTGACAGTCACGATGCGCTTGATCTGTTGTTGAGAAATCTTGACTGAGGGATTCCCCATTTTATCGGAGGTCCATAACAGCGAATAAATGAGCATTGAAAAAAACCTTGAGTCAGGCGTCCTTGGCAATCGCCTGATTTGGGAAAATCATTTTGTTTTTTGCTCGTGACAGTTCATATTAGGTCATGGGATGCTATACCCGTGATTTTTTCCGTACACAAAAACAAAGAATATGAATACCAATAAAGATTATTTGCCGGATACCGATCCGTTGTATGACAGGGTTATAAAGGCGCTTGAAGATGTTCGCCCTTACCTTCAGGCTGATGGGGGAGACTGCCAGCTTGTCGGCATTACCAAAGATATGGTTGTCGATGTAAAACTTCTCGGAGCCTGTGGTTCCTGCCCGATGAGTACGCTGACGCTTCGTGCCGGGGTGGAACAGGCAGTCAAGAGAGCTATTCCTGAAATCGCAAGGGTGGAGTCGGTTTAAAGGACAAGTCACAAATTCGTCATGAAAAGAGGCTGTCATGAAAAGACAGCCTTTCGTATTGTTAGCAGATAGTTAAAGGTTCTCCCTTCGTAATTACCCTTCCCGAGCCTGACTCCTGAGGTCCAAAACAACTGTTTCACAAGACAACATGATCTTTTTCTGCCGGATCACCCCATGTAACAGTCTTTATTTATTACACAGGGTGGCATGACTTTTGTCAATTGTGGTGGGCGCACGCTGCGGCATTGTGTATGGAAATTTCTCTTGCAACCTCAGAGGCTGCGGTGTCGATCGCCTTTGCAGCTATGCTGTCGGGAGATTCAACAACAACCGGCTTTCCACTATCTCCTCCTTCTCTGATACTACCGCCGATCGGTATTGAACCAAGAAGCGTTATTCCCTGAGCCTTGGCGAACTTTTCCCCGCCCCCTTTGCCGAATATGTAGTCTTTTGAGCCATCGGGCAGAAGATAGTAGCTCATATTCTCTATGAGGCCAAGCAGTGGTACGTTGACCTTTCTGAACATGGTGACCGCTTTTGAAACATCAGCCAGGGCAACGTCTTGGGGAGTTGTGACGATAACGGCGCCGTTGACGGGAAGCGTTTGTACAAGAGTGAGTTGAATATCCCCTGTGCCGGGAGGCAGGTCGAAAATGAGATAGTCCAGTTCACCCCATGCAACATCGGTGATAAACTGCTTTATGGCGGATGATGCCATGGGGCCTCTCCAGATGACCGGGTTGTCGCTTTCGATCAGGAAACCGATTGACATGAGTTTCACACCGTATTTTTCGATTGGTATGATGGTTTTGTCAACTACTTCCGGGCGCTTGTTTTCAAGGCCGAACATCGTCGGTATGCTCGGCCCGTAAAGATCTGCATCGATCAGGCCGACTTTCGCACCCGTTTGGGCAAGGCTCACTGCAAGGTTGACTGCTATGGTTGATTTGCCGACTCCGCCTTTGCCCGAACCGACGGCAATGATGTTTCTGACATTGGGCAAGGGATTTGTTTTTTCTCCGTGGTTACCACAGCTTGTGCCTGAGGTGACTTTTGCAGGGAGATCTATTGTTATTTCGCCCGCTTCAGGCAGTCGGTCGCGAATGACGGCTGTGCATGCGTTTCTGAAGTGTTCTTTCATCGGACAGGCAGGTGTAGTCAGCTGAATGCTGAAAGAGATGTTGTTGCTGTCATCGATACGTACGTCCTTGATCATATTCAAAGAGACCAGATCTTTTTTCAGGTCAGGATCCATGACGTTTTCAAGGGCTTCAAGTACCTGCTTCTCGGTAATTACTGGCATATCGTAAAAATTTATGAGGTTCTGAAAATGTATGTATAAGCGTTTTTGGTGGACTTATTTGTTTTTGTAACGTAATGATAGTGGCACTCCGGTAAAATCGAATGTTTGCCGAAGACGCTTTTCAAGAAACCGTTTATAATTGCTGAGTACAAGGTCCGGGTTGTTACAGAAAAACGCAAATACCGGGTAATGAGCGCCAATCTGGGTCATGTATTTTATTTTGAGTTCACGCCCCGACTTTGAGGAAGGTGGAACTTCCGAGAGCACGTGCTGCAGGAACCTGTTGAGTTCACTTGTGCTTATTTTCCTTTGGCGGTTCAGCGAAATTTCATGAGCGGTGTCGATCGCTTTATAAAGGTTTTTTCTGGTCAGTGCCGAAACGAAGTGGATCGGAATCCAGGAGAGATTGCCGATTTGAGCATAGAGATTGTCACTATATTTTTTGCTTGTTTTCGAATCTTTTTCGATAAGATCCCATTTATTGACAAGGATAAGGATTCCTTTTTTCTTTTCGGCCGCCATCTGTATGATCTTTATATCCTGCTTTTCAAGGCCTTGCTCAGCGTCGAGCAACAGCAGTGCGACATCGCAACGTTCGATGGATTTTTCCGTTCGCAGGGAGCTGTAAAATTCTATACCTTTGTCGATTTTTGTTCGTTTACGCAGACCTGCGGTGTCGATCAATAGAAAGTCCTTTCCGTTACGTTTGAATCTGCTGTCTATGGCATCCCTTGTTGTCCCGGGTGTGTTTGAGACAATATGCCGGTTTGTACCGAGAAGAGCGTTGACGAAGCTCGATTTGCCGACATTGGGGCGTCCGATGATGGCAAGCCTGGTTACCTCATCTTTTTCATCCTCCGGACTTGCTTCGGGAAAAGAAAGCACAACTTCATCGAGCAGGTCTGCTACCCCCGTTCCTTCCCGGGCGGATATGAACCAGGGTTCGGTAAAGCCGGTTTTACGGAATTCTTCACCTTCATATGCAAGCTGGCGGCTTTCAACCTTGTTTACGACCAGATAAACCGGTTTATCCCGGAAATGCTTTTTAAGCATACCGCTCATGTCGAGATCGAGATAGGTCAACCCGGAACGCACATCGACCATGAACAAAATGGCATCCGCTTCATGTATTGCGGTAAGCGTCTGCTCGAGCATGGCGGTGCTTATCGTGTCCTTTTCATGGCAATACCCCCCGGTGTCCATCACCATGAACTGTTTTCCTTGCCATTCAGCCTGTGCCATATGGCGGTCCCTCGTTACTCCGGGTGTGCTGTCGGTAATTGCGCTTTTGCTCCGTGTAATACGGTTGAAAAGGGTTGATTTCCCGACGTTCGGCCGGCCGACAAGAGCTACAAGAGGTTTCATTGTTCCGTTTTAATGGCTTGATAACCAGACAGTTTGATAGCTGAATGGCCGTGACGTTATGAGACATGTAACATGTGGTCCTCACAGGTCTCTATTCCGGGACGTATAAGGTACTTAAAGCCTTCATGGTACTTGCGGTCTCAAATTAAACTATATCTTCGTCATAATAATCAGCAAATGAAAATACTTTTGCTTTTCTTTGTTATCCGCCTAACAAGCTATCCTGTCGCACGTCATCAAGGCTCTTGTTACATAAAAAGGCAACGTTACGATGCTTTCGCCGGATCATTGACAGTTGCAATTGTGTTTGGCAAGGTATAATGTTTGTAGAATTATTCGAAATAAATTACATTGCCAGACACAATTTTTTGGAATGTTTCTCTAAACAATGTACGAGGATGAGTAAGACGATTAGTTTCAAGACATATTCGGCCAAGCCCGGAGAAGTTGAGCGCAAATGGTATGTCGTTGATGCGGAAGGTAAGGTGTTGGGCCGTCTTGCCAGTGAAATTGCGAAGGTACTGCGTGGAAAACACAAGCCACAGTTTACCCCGCATGTAGACACGGGAGATTTCGTTATCGTAACGAATGCCGGTAAAATCGGGTTGAGTGGAAGAAAGATAGATCAAAAGACCTACTTTTCACACTCCAATTATCCTGGTGGCGTTAAGGTTGAAAACGTCAAGGAGCTTCTCGTGAAAAACCCTGAAAAGGTTATCGAGAAAGCTGTGTGGGGAATGCTTCCGCACAATAATCTCGGAAGAGCACTTTTTAAAAAGCTCAAAGTATATGCTGGTCCCGAGCATCCGCACGCTGCTCAGTGTCCTGTTGAAATGAAGGTTAACTAATAATAAAACAAATGGTGATGAAAGAGGTTATCAATGCAGTGGGCCGCAGAAAAACCTCGGTGGCAAGGGTTTTTCTTGTTCCGGGTAAGGGGTCTGTTACGGTTAACAAGCGGCCAGCTGATGAGTATTTCAGGGACGAATATAAAAGAAGTGAAGCACTCAAGCCCCTGATGCTTTCCGGAAAGCAGGACGAGTTTGATGTCAAAGTCAATGTACAGGGTGGTGGTATCAGCGGTCAGGCAGGTGCGGTAAGCCTCGCTATCGCAAGAGCTCTTGTGGAAGCCGATGCTGAAAACCGTTTGCTGTTCCGTAAGGACAGGCTTATGACAAGGGATCCACGTATGGTTGAAAGGAAAAAATACGGCCAGAAAAAAGCTCGTAAGAGGTTCCAGTTCTCGAAACGTTAAGTTCTTTATTTATACTATTATATCAACAACGCATATTCTGCTAACCCGCTTCAGCGGGTGACGTTGTGCGGAGGTGTCCGGTATGGTCTGTACCGGATTCCGTACGATATAGGCAGGATAGAGGAAAAACCATTAGAATTATGCAGCAGACACAAACAGCATCAAGATTTCAGCTTGAGGACATGCTACGTTCCGGTGTACATTTCGGTCACCTGGCGCGCCGCTGGTGTCCCAAAATGAAGCCGTATATCTTCATGGAGAAGAACGGTGTGCACATCATCGATCTCAAAAAAACCCTTGTAATGGCGGAAGAGGCGATGAAAGCCATCGAGGCAATCGCTATGACAGGTAGGGAGATCATGTTTGTAGGGACGAAAAAACAGGCGAAATCCATTATTGCAGAAGAAGCAGAGCGGGCAGGTATGCCTTATGTGTCGGAGAGGTGGCTTGGTGGTATGCTTACCAATTTTTCGACAATCAGGCAAAGCATTCGGAGGATGAATGCTATTGACAGGATGGAAACCGATGGTACCTTCGATATGATTACCAAAAAAGAGCGTCTCATGCTGATGCGTGAGAAAGAAAAGCTCGTGAGAATACTTGGTGGTATAGCAGAAATGACCAGGTTGCCGGCGGCACTTTTTGTCGTTGATATTAAAAAAGAGCACATCGCGGTAAGAGAAGCCCGATCACTCGGAATACCGATTTTTGCTCTTGTCGACACCAATTGTGATCCGGATGAAGTTGATTTCGTGATTCCTGCAAACGATGATGCTATTCGTTCCATAGAACTGATGGTCAAAGGGGTTGCTGATGCGATTTCCAACGCCCGTCAACAGTCTGCCGAAGAAGCGGCAATGGCTGAAGCTCAAGAAGCTGAAGAAGAGGAACATGACAAAGCAGGTCAGGAAGAGAGTGCTCAGGATTAATTACTATTTTACCATTTAAACCACATTATAAAGGGTGTAATGAGTCAGATATCTGCAAAAACGGTTAAAGAGCTAAGAGATAAAACCGGCGTTGGTATGATGGACTGCAAAAAAGCTTTGGATGAAACCGGAGGCGATATGCAGAAAGCCATGGAGTACCTTCGTAAAAAGGGGGCGGCACTTGCGGCAAAGCGTGCTGAACGTGAGGCAAGGGAAGGGGTGATTGTTGTCAAGATCAACAACGTTGCTGATACCGGGGTTATCCTCGAACTCAATTGTGAGACCGATTTCGTGGCACGAGGTGAAGATTTTACTGGCTTCGCCGAGGTTATTGCTCAAACTGCACTTGAAAGCGGCATCGATTCAGCGGAGCGCATGATGAATGTTTCTCTGAGTGATGCTTATGGCAGTGAATCGGTTGAAGATGCCATTAAGACTATGACGGGGAAACTCGGTGAGAAAATCGAGCTTAAGCGACTGGAGTATGTCAAAACGGAAGCCGGGCTTGTTGCCGGTTACGTGCATCCGGGATCAAAACTTGGGGCAATGGTCAAGGTGACAGGTGAGAATACGCAGGAATCCGTTGTTTTCGCTAAAGATATAGCTATGCAGGTCGCTGCGGCTTCACCTATCGTCGTCGAGCGTTCCGGTGTTCCGTCTGATTATATTGACAAGGAAAAAGAAATTTATCGTCAACAGGCTCTGAGCCAAGGGAAGCCCGAGCAATTTGTCGATAAAATTGTGACCGGTCGTCTGGAAAAATACTACCAGGAAGTGGTGCTGCTCGAGCAGTCCTTTATAAAGGATAGTAATGCAAAGGTTCAAGATGTGCTGAAAGATTTTATAAAGCAGCACGATATGCAAATGACGATAGACGGTTTTATCAGATATCAGTTGGGTGAATAAATCGAAAAGCCTCGTTTTACGAGGCTTTTTTTTGGTGTAAAATATTCTGGAGATACACTCATGTTACAGTATAAGCGCATCCTTCTTAAGCTAAGCGGTGAAGCACTTGCCGGTGACGAAGGTTATGGAATCGATGCCCGCATGGTGGATCGTTATGCGGAGGAAATTAAAAAAGCTCTTGAACTCGGCGCGGAAATTGCATTGGTGATAGGGGGCGGTAACATTTTTCGGGGTTTGTCTTCGGCTGCGGCAACTATGGACCGTGTTCAGGCAGATCATATGGGGATGCTTGCCACTGTCATCAATTCTCTTGCATTTCAGGATGCGCTTGAAAGAAAAGGGGTTTTTACGCGTCTCATGAGCGCGATCAAGATGGAGCAAGTTGCCGAACCTTTTATTCGCAGGCGTGCAATACGCCATCTCGAAAAAGGACGAGTGGTTATTTTCGGTGGCGGTACGGGAAATCCTTACTTTACAACCGATACTGCAGCTTCGCTTCGAGCTGTCGAGATTGAGGCTGATGTCATTGTCAAGGGAACTCGTGTCGATGGAGTTTACAGCTCTGATCCGGAAAAAAATCCGGCTGCTGAAATGTACCGTAACATTTCATATATCGACGTTCTGAAAAAGAATCTCAGAGTAATGGATCTCACAGCCATTACTCTCTGCAGGGAAAATCTTCTTCCTATCGTCGTCATGAATATGAATGTGGAAGGTAACTTTGTGCGATTACTGAACGGTGAAACTGTCGGGACACTTGTTAACCAGGGTGAAGAGTGAGATAAAAAAAGGTTGTGGTCAAGAGTTGAAATACCGTGGAGCCGCTGAGTTGAATGTGATCACCAAAGGGTTCCGAATTCTGCTGCCGCGCAAGTAACGATGGGCACTCTTCGGTTGCAGCCTCATCCATACGGAATTCAAGGACTCTTTATGAGTTTCCGTATCGGGTAACGCAAAAACAGAAAACAAAGCGCGCCCCTTTTCCGGATCCAGCCTGGCAGAAAGAGGGGTCAGGATCGGAAAATCTGGTCAAGGGTTTGACGGATCGTCTGGCTGTCAAATCCTCTGTTCATCAAAAAAGTGTGCAGTTTTCGTCGCCTGTAATGATCATCTCCCTTAAGGAATGGCAGTTTTTTCAGTGCTGCATCGAGACAATAGCCAGAGCTGTCATATTCATTGAGAACCTCTTCGATAATCTCTTCGGAAACGCCCTTCTGGAGCAGTTCATATCTGAGTTTGTAACGTCCTGAGGGTTTTTTTCTCGATTTGCTTCCTATGTAGTTCAACGCAAACGATCTGTCGTCAAGCAAGCCGAGTTCATCGAGTCGCTCCAGGGTTTTTTCTACAGCTTCCGGGCTGAATTGCCGGCGTTCAAGTTTTGTGACGATTTCCTTACGTGAATGTTCTCGGTTGCCGAGGTAACGGATGGCTAGCTCAAAAGCCTTTTTGTCTGAGTTTTCGGTCATGGTTTTTCCAGTTTGTAACTAATGGCTTGTTAGGGTGATGCCTGATAGTTTAATGGCAAAGCAATCAAACTACCTGCTTCTCTCATTTCCATTAACTACTACCTCTGTTATCCCAAAGTAATAACAACCGGAAAAATAATGGAACGGCAGTCTTGCGGGGTTTTCAGGGTTTCAGGTTTTTGCTATATTCAAAGCCTTACAGATTGATACTCTTTAGCAATGTACACCTCTTCAGATATTAGACGTTTTTTTCTATGAAAAACCTCTGGGAAGAAACTGGATTTGATACAACAGTGGCATCACTGAATACTGATGCCCGGCTGCCTCGGGAGCTCGCTGAACTGGTTTATGCCTCCCGCCTGCTGGGTAAAGAGAGTAGGCTTGTCATGCATGGAGGGGGGAATACATCTGTGAAAAGTCAACTGACCGATGTTCTCGGCAATAAAGTAAACGTGCTTTTTATAAAGGGAAGTGGTGTTGATCTTGCAGATGCTACAGCGTACGATTTTACGCCAGTAAGGAATGAGCCTCTCGATAAACTGATGCAAATGGTTCTGTCGGGGGAGAACCTTACCAATGAAGATCTCAAGAGGTTTTCTAACAGGGAACTGAAAAATTTTCTGTTCCTCAACCTCTTCAGTCTGACCGATCATATGGTGAAAAACGGGTTGACACCTTCAATTGAAACCCTGCTCCATGCTTTTTTACCCCATAAATACGTTTATCATACCCATTCTCAGGCTCTGCTTACTCTGACCAACCAGCCGGACGGAGAAACGCTCTGCAAAGAGGTTTTTGGTGACAGATTCGGTATTGTGCCGTATATGAGGCCGGGCCTTGAGCTGGCTTGCTCAGCCGAACAGGTCTATGCAAAAAACAGAGATGTGGAAGGGCTTGTGCTGCTGAAGCATGGATTGGTGACTTTTGGAGAGACTTCCAGAAAAGCCTATGATCTGATGATCGGTGCAGTTTCAGAACTGGAAGAGAGGATTGAACAGGTGACCAGAAAAGTATTCCCTTCAGTTGATTTGCCTGGAAAACTCCTTTCTGTTGAAAATGTCGCTCCGGTGATCAGGGGAGCTTGCGCAATGGAAAAAGCACCTGAGAGTCAGGATTATGAAAGCTTCGTGCTTGATTTCCGGACTTCACCGGAAATCATGGAATATGTCAACTGTGATGAGCTTGAGTCTTTGGCCCGCAAAGGCAGCATGACGCCGGATTTCATTATTCGCACCAAAAATCTTCCTTTGATTCTTCCTATTCCTGATGCTTCAGATCCTGAAGGGTTCAGGCAAGGGGTGCGTGATGCGGTTGATGCGTATAAAAAAGAGTATACTGCTTATTTTGAAAGACAGCAGAGTGCTTCCGGCATAGATGTCGATATGCTGGATCCGTTACCGAGAGTTATTCTTGTTCCCGGACTCGGGTTGTTCGGGCTCGGTAAAACACTCAAAGACGCCCGTACTACGGCTGATATCGCTACAAGCACGGCAGAAGCGGTGCTTCAGGCGGAATCGATCGGCTGTTTCGAATCAATCGGTGAGCATGATGTTTTCGGAATCGAGTACTGGGACATGGAGCAGGCCAAAGTGCAGAAAGTGCAGCATGATGTTTTTGCCGGAAAAGTTGCGATGGTAACCGGTGCTGCAGGGGCTATCGGTTTGGCTACAGCCAGAGCGTTCAAGGAAAGAGGGGCGGAAGTTGCAATTCTCGATCTTGACGCAGAGAGTCTCGAAAAAGCAAAAAACAAACTGGGGTCTGATGCACTTGCTGTCGTGTGTGACGTTACTGATCGTTCATCCGTTTCAAGTGCTTTTACAAAAATTTGCCGGAAGTTCGGAGGGGTCGATATTGTTGTTTCCAATGTGGGCGCTGCTATACAGGGGAGAATCGGCGAAGTTTCCGATGACGTATTGAGAAAAAGCTTTGAACTCAATTTCTTTTCCCATCAGGCAATTTCGCAAGAAGCTGTTGCTATAATGAAGCAGCAGGGAATCGGAGGAAATCTGCTGTACAATGTTTCAAAGCAGGCGGTCAATCCCGGTCCGGATTTTGGGCCGTACGGCCTTCCCAAAGCCGCAACGCTTTTTCTTGTTCGTCAGTATGCTCTTGATCATGGTCGTGACGGTATCCGTGCAAACGGTATCAATGCGGACAGGATTCGCAGCGGATTGCTGAACGAAGAAATGATTTCATCACGCTCGAAAGCGCGGGGACTCAGTGTCCGGGAGTACATGGCGGGAAATCTTCTCAAGCTTGAGGTTACGGCTGAAGATGTGGCTGATGCATTTGTGCACCTCGCGCTCGAGAAAAAAACAACGGGTTCGATTACTACAGTGGATGGCGGTAACATTGCTGCTGCGCTGAGATAAGATTCAACAGTTTCTATCCATTAAAAAAAACGCATAACAGGAGCATAACTATGCCGGAAGTAGACCAGGGAAAGCAGGAAAAAAATTATTACACCGACGTGCCGGTAGATACTCATGGGTTTTTTCTTAAAGGGGCTAGCGCTCTGGATTGGGGTATGAAAAACCGTTTGTCCAGGATTTTCAGGCCTGATACGGGAAAGACCGTCATGTTTGCGATCGATCACGGTTATTTTCAGGGGCCGACAACAGGCCTTGAGCGGGTTGATCTCAATATCGTACCGCTGATGCAGTACTCGGATGCTATCATGTTGACGAGGGGAATTCTTCGGACCACGGTTCCTCCAACTCTGACCAAAGCTGTTGTCATGCGTAGCAGTGGAGGGCCCAGTATTCTTAAAGAACTCTCCGATGAACAGATAGCTGTTGATATAGACGATGCGATCCGTATGAATGTAGCTGCTATTACTCTTCAGGTTTTTATCGGTGGTGAATATGAAACCCGCTCGATTCATAATATGACAAAACTTGTCGATTGGGGTTACCGGTATGGCATTCCCGTTATGGCCGTAACCGCTGTGGGAAAAAACATGGTTCGTGATGCAAAGTATTTTCGTCTTGCTTGTAGAATGTGCGCTGAGCTTGGTGCCCAGATAGTCAAAACTTACTATGTCCCTGAAGATTTCGATACCGTTGTAGCATCTTGTCCTGTTCCAATTGTCATGGCAGGTGGAAAAAAGATTCCCGAACTGGATGCGCTTACTATGTCTTACAAAGCGATTCAAGAGGGAGCTGCCGGGGTTGATATGGGAAGAAATATTTTCCAGAGTGAAGCTCCAGTAGCGATGATGAAAGCCGTTAACCGGATTGTTCATGAAAACTTGACACCCGAAGAGGCATTTGACTACTTCAACAGCATTAAAGCTGAGGGGTAGTGGGTGGCTGAATACAACAGTGGGTCGGTTTCATCGGTTATCGGCCGAATACAAACAGGAAGAGGCAGGTAGTCCTGTTTTTTTTACAAGTCCTGCACTGAACGACGTATTATGAATGCAGAGGAGATAAAGGGTTTTTTTGCAGATCGCGATCAGCTCAACATGGATGATTACCTTGAACTTGAGTATTACCTTGAGTGTGTAGGTGATATCAGAACAGCTCTAGCTCATTTTTGTAGTGAGCAGTCAACAGCGCAGTGGAGTCGGGTCGGCTTTGACGAGGATTTCAGGACGCTATATGGCGCCAAGGTTCTCAGTTGGCAGGTTCTCGAAGAACTTGATGCGCTGAGTTATCCGGTCGAGCATGCTGCAGTTGGAAAAATTCATGCATGCCGGGTTACCATAGCTCATCCACATGGGAATTTTGGTCCCAAGCTTCCCAACCTGATTACCGCTGTCTGCGGTGAAGGGACGTTTTTTACACCGGGAATCCCGCTTGTCAAGCTACTGGATATATCGTTTCCGGACAATTACCTTGCAAAGTTCGAGGGGCCAAAGTTCGGTATCGATGGCATTCGTGATATGCTTGGGGCATATAACCGGCCTATTTTTTTCGGGGTCGTGAAACCTAATATCGGTCTTCAGCCCGAGCATTTTGCCGAGATTGCCTATCAAAGCTGGCTCGGCGGTCTCGATATAGCCAAAGATGACGAGATGCTTGCCGATGTTCCCTGGTCTACAACCAAGAAACGTACAAAACTTCTTGGCAAAGCCCGGCTCAGGGCTGAAAAGGTGACAGGAGATAAAAAAATCTACCTTGCCAATATCACTGATGAGGTGGATAAAATGATCGAACAGCATGATATCGCTGTGGCAAATGGTGCAAATGCACTTCTTCTGAACGCTATCCCTGTAGGACTTAGTGCAGTACGAATGCTGCGCAGGCATACAAAAGTCCCCTTGATAGGGCATTTTCCTTTTATTGCAGCGTTTACCCGTCTTCAAAAGTTCGGTGTACATTCCCGGGTTGTAACCAAGCTGCAGCGTCTGGCAGGTCTTGATGCAATCATCATGCCCGGTTTTGGGAATCGCATGATGACCCCTGAAGAGGAAGTTCGTGAAAATATCGAAGAATGTCTCAATGAAATGGGAACAGTAAAACGTTCACTACCTGTTCCGGGTGGAAGTGATTCCGCGCTGACTCTCGAGAGTGTCTATCGAAAAGTCGGTAGTGTTGATTTCGGGTTTGTTCCAGGAAGAGGGATTTTCGGGCATCCTATGGGGCCAAAAGCAGGGGCTTCAAGTATTCGCCAAGCGTGGGATGCCATCGAGAATGGTCAGTCCCTTGATTGCTATGCAGATAATCATCCGGAGCTCATGGCAATGCTGGGGAAATAATAAGTCAAAAAACCAACATGTTCATTCCGGATGATGTGATGTTTTGGCTTTTGAGTTCAGACTTTTGACCGTTGCCTTTTCATTTTTGACGTAATAGCTGTGGCTAAACTCTTCGATAAGGTTGCTATCATTACCGGTTCAACCAGGGGGATCGGTAAAGTCATTGCACAGGCATTCGTACGGGAAGGTGCGAAGGTTGTTATTACATCCAGCAGCAAAATCAATGTCGATGCGGCACTGAACGATTTTCCCGACCAGAGCGTTTTCGGTCACGTTTGCGATGTGTCGAACTGTGCTGAAGTGGAGGAACTGGTGACAACGACTGTTGAGCGGTTTGGAAAGCTCGATGTTTTTATCAATAACGCAGGAATATCCGATACTTTTTACAACGTTACCGATGGTGATCCCAAAGAGTGGGGGCGTGTTATCGATATTAACCTGAAGGGCACTTATTATGGTACAAGGGCAGCCTTGAACTATTTTCTCGAAACCGGCAACACAGGAAGAATTATCAACATGGCCGGTTCAGGGACTGATAAGAAATCGAATACTCCCTATATCAGTGCCTATGGTTCGTCGAAAGCTGCAATAGCGAGATTTACTTTTGCCGTTGCGGAAGAGTATAAAAACCAGCCTGTTTCCGTCATGTTGTTGCATCCAGGGCTTGTTCGTACAGAGATACTTTCCGGTCCGCAAACGCCTGAAATGAAACGCCAGCAGGCAACTTTTCGCACAGTAGTCGATATTTTTTCCCAATCGCCCTCTGTAGCGGCATCATTGGCGGTAAAAATGGCCAGCGAAAAAGGTGGATGTAAAAATGGTGACTACCTTTCAGCACTTGATGGAAAGCGTAAAAAATGGCTTCTGTTTTCCTATCCGTTTCGAAAACTGTTTCATAAAATCGACCGGACAAACTATTAGCGAGCTGAACAAGCTGATAGATGGTGTGGGGATCCATCGCAGATCACGATTTATCGGGACAGATGCGCTATCACTCTTTCTTAATATCGCTGTTTGTTATTGCACAAGGGATTACATCTGAACATCTATTTCACTGTTCGGTATGGGGGCTCTGTTTCATGTCTTTTTCAGGTTTGACATTTAAGGAAGGGGGTGGTTAACTGTAACAGGTTTTGGAAGAGGAGCAGTATAAGGGGGAAAAGGTGGTAGGAATTAGGTAATAGGTAATGGGGAATAGGGACATGATATTCACAGTAATCAAGAAAAAGGAGAGAGGATTGTGTTGAGGCGCAAGAGGATTAAGGGATTGCTTCCGGTTTTTGCGGGCCTTGTGCTTTTTCTACAGGGCTGCTATTCTTTTACAGGGGCGTCGATACCTCCTCACATCAAGACGGTTGCAGTGCCGACCTTTAAAGAGCAATCGGGAGCCGGTGTGGCTCAACTGAGTGCCGAGTTTACAGAAAAACTGATCGATACGATTGAATTGCAAAGTTCATTGAGCATCGAGCCGGACATAAACAGGGCGGATGCTTTGCTTGAAGCGGCAATTGTTTCGTTCAGCGATGAATCAAGCCAGATTGGCAGTGAAACCGAACGTGCAATAACCAACAGGATTACAATTGTAGTCCGCGCATCGTTCAACGACCGGGTACAGAATAAAGCCTTTTTTACCAAAACGTCGTTCAATGGATTTGATGATTACGATGTCGGTGATTTTGCCGGAAAAGAAGAGGCAATCGATACGGTTATCGACCAGATTGTCGATGACCTTTTTAACCGCATGATCTCGAATTGGTAGGCCGATATACAACCGGTACATGAAGCAAAAAGTTATCTGCATAACAGGAAGCACGGATGGGATCGGTCGTGCGGCGGCTTTGCAACTTGCAGGCAACGGTTCGAGGGTTATTCTGCATGGCAGAAACAGTGAGGGGCTTGAAAAGGTAAAAGGGGAGATCGCCTTATATACCGGATGTTCAAACATCAGAGAAATAAAAGCCGACTTCAGTTCTCTCGATGAGGTTGCTCTTATGGCTGAAACGCTGCTTGAAAGTGAGCAGTCAATAGATGTGTTGATTAATAACGCTGGCCTTTACAGTGAGCGAAGGGAACTGACGGTTGATGGCTTTGAAACCACCTTTGCAGTGAACTATCTTGCTCACTTCCACTTGACTCTTCTGCTGGAACCACTCCTGCTCAAGAGTAGGGCTCGCATTGTCAACGTCAGTTCGGTCGATCATCTCAGCGCCGATTTCGACATCGGAAACATCCAGGGAGAGCGACACTATACGGGCTATAATGCCTATGCCTTCAGCAAGCTCTGTAATGTCATGTTCACGGTTGAACATGCTGAGCGGCTCAAGGGGACAGGTGCTACCGTCAATACTCTGGATCCCGGCATACTGGCAACAAAGTTGCTTCATGCCGGATGGTCACTTTCAGGAGAAGATCCGGTATACGGCGGCGACAGGTTGGCGTGGCTTGCGCTTTCAAAGGATGTTGCGGCGTTAACCGGCTATTATTTCGAAAACAACCGACAGGCTTCATATTCCCCGCTTGTAAATGATCGGCAACTGCGTCAACAGCTCTGGGATATCAGTGAAAAGATGCTGGAGGCTAAGGGATAGGGTTACTTTATTCTTCAATAGTCGTTATTCATTTCTTATCGTTTTCTGAACTATCTTCTTTCTATTCACTATTCACTATTCACTATTCACTATTCACTACCATTCCATGACTATATCAGCATCAAGTCCGGTCGGTATATTTGATTCGGGTATTGGTGGGCTTACCGTGGTTAAAGCCATACAATCTCTTCTGCCTTCGGAACGTATTATTTATTTCGGAGATACGGCTCGTGTTCCTTATGGCTCGAAATCGCAAGTCACGATTCGCAAATACGCGCAGGATGATACGGCTATTTTGATGAAGTATCAGCCTAAGATGATTATTGTTGCCTGTAATACCGTTTCATCACTTGCGCTCGATGTTGTCCAACAGGTTGGTAAAGGTGTTCCGGTGCTGGGAGTTTTGGAAGCCGGTGCCGAGCTCGCAGTTAAACATTCACGTAACAACCGTATCGGGGTTATAGGGACCAGGGCGACTATTGCGTCGAATGCCTACTCGCTTGCCATCAGTGCCATTGATCCTGATGCCGAAGTTTTTTCTTCACCCTGTCCTTTGTTCGTCCCACTTGCAGAAGAAGGGTACATCGATCATCCTGCTTCAGGTATGATAGCCCGGGAGTATCTCGAAGGGCTTTTGGTGCACGGGGTCGATACTCTTGTTCTCGGGTGTACGCACTACCCGATACTCAGGAATATGATAGAGGAAATCGTCGGCCCGGATATCGCTATCATAGATTCAGCAGAAGCCGTTGCTCTCAGAGCAAAAGAGGTGCTGGTTGAAAACAATCTGCTCAATGATGCCGGTTCGGTTTTTCCTCATCTGCTTGTCAGCGATCTTCCGCAGAAATTCAAGACACTCTGTGAACTTTTCCTTGGCCGGGATATTCCGGATGTGGAACTGGTGGATGTGTGAGTGAGGTTGAGGTGTGTGGGTAGTAGGGAATGGGTAATCGGTAATGGGTAATCGGTAATAGCGGAAAGTCATGCCGCACGTGATGCGGCATCCATGGTGACGTTCATTGAAAAGATGGATCCCCGGGTCGCGTTTCGCTTGCCCGAGGATGACATTTTCTATCTTCACCGTAGCACTTAGCACTTAGCACTTAGCACTTAGCACTTAGCACTTAGCACTTAGCACTTAGCACTTAGCACTTAGCACTTCTCAAACATTGAACCGGAATACAATCACGTCACCGTCTTTGACAACGTATTCCTTACCTTCCGAGCGCATTTTTCCGGCGTCTTTGGCTTTCTGTTCCGAGCCGTAAGAAATCATATCGTTGTAGGCTATAACTTCGGCGCGGATGAACCCTTTCTCAAAATCAGTGTGAATTGCTCCTGCAGCTTCCGGTGCTGCAGCTCCTTTGCGTATGGTCCAGGCATGGACTTCTTTTTCCCCTGCTGTAAAGTAAGTGTGCAAACCAAGCAAATCGTAGGCTGTCTGGATGATACGGTCGAGACCTGACATTTCCAGCCCAAGGCTTTCGAGGAACTCCGGCCGGTCTTCTTCTGGCAGTTCGGCGATTTCAGCTTCGGTCTTGGCGCTGATGATGAGCATTTTTGCATCTTCTTTTCCGGCGATTTCAGCTACTTCAGCAGTGAAGCTGTTTCCCTCAGGGAGGTCGCTGTCGGAAACGTTGGCAGCATACAGTACAGGTTTAGCCGATAGCAGGAAAAACTGTTTGCCGAGAAGTTTTTCTTCGTCGGTTTCCAAAAGCAGGCGTGCAGGTGTGCCGTTCCCTAAGCCATCGATGAGCTTTTCGGCAAGGTCTACAGCCGGCAGCAGCTCTTTTTCCTTTTTGGCGTTTTTCTTCAGTTTGTCCAGCCGTTTTTCCATGCTTTCAAGATCGGCAAGGATCAGCTCGGTTTCGATGGTGGCAATATCGTCAGCAGGGTCTACCTTGCCATGAACATGGATGACGTTGGAGTCCTCGAAACATCGTACAACGTGAACAATTGCGTCAACCTCCCTGATATGCGATAGAAACTGGTTTCCGAGCCCTTCCCCTTTGCTCGCACCTCTTACAAGGCCTGCGATATCTACCAGTTCGATGGTTGCAGGAATGATTGTCGATGTTTTGGCTATTTCGGAAAGCTGTTGAAGTCTTTTATCAGGAACAAGCACCATGCCTACGTTGGGATCGATGGTACAGAATGGATAATTCTCAGCTTCAGCCTGTTTGGCTGTTATAGCATTGAAGAGCGTTGATTTACCAACATTGGGCAACCCGACTATTCCGCAACGTAAAGCCATAAGTAATGAAAAAAGTTATAGGTAGTGGTTTTTGAACCATATATAATAGGCAATGGAAATAATCAATATATTTGCAAAAAGCAAAATTTTTTTATAGAATAGCAGGCTAACTCAAAATGTTTTGGATATCACAAGCGGAACAAGAAAAATTATCATTGCAATAGACGGTCCTGCAGCTTCAGGTAAGAGCACCACAGCACGTTTGCTGGCCAGGAAATTGGGGTATACTTACATCGATACGGGAGCAATGTATCGTTCGGTTACTCTCAAGGCTTTCGAGGCTGGTTTGCTGGGGCATCTTCAGGATCATCCTGACGATGCAACATCTTTGCTTGAAGGCATCGATATCGCATTTGAAGCTGAGCGTGTATTGCTCGACGGTAAGGATGTGACCGAAGCTATCAGAGATAACAGGGTTTCCCGTCATGTAAGTTTTGTCAGCTCCTTGAAACCGGTTCGTGATACGCTCAAGCAGATGCAAAGAGCGATGGGAGAGAAACGAGGGGTGGTCATGGATGGCAGAGATATCGGAACCGTCGTTTTTCCCGATGCCGAGTTGAAAATTTTTCTTGTGGCCGATGCTTCGGAGAGAGCGAAACGTCGCTATACCGAGTTGGTTCGGAAGAGTGGAGGCAGTAACAATGTTCCCTCGATAAAGGAACTCGAACAGGAGATCCTGCAGCGTGACAGAAGCGATGCCGAAAGAACACATGCTCCGCTAAAAAAACATCAGGATGCTGTCGAGGTTGACACATCAGGCCTTACAATAGATGAGCAGGTCGCTCTGGTATACAATCTTGCTTTGGAAAAAACAGCCGTATAGAACGGCTTCATATTTGTTAACCATAAAACCTTTCGCTGAAATCTCTCGTGGCGAAAGGCAACATTCACAAGAGAGGAAGGAAACAATTAATGTCAGAAACGCAAACAATCGAACAACAGAAGGTAACGGAAACAAATCCTAAAAACCACCGGGTAAAATTTTTCGCGAATTACGAACCTTCGGAACTTGATCAAATGGAGCAGCTCTATTCGAGCACGCTTAACGAGATCACGGAAGAAGAGATCGTCAAAGGAACCATTGTCGCGATTTCAAACAAAGATGTCACCATCGACGTTGGTTTCAAGTCCGAGGGTATCGTATCAAAGCTCGAATTCAAGGATGAAGAGGAGCTGAAAGTCGGTGACGAGGTTGAAGTATATCTCGAGAACATCGAAGACAAGATGGGTCAGCTTATTCTGTCGAAACGAAAAGCTGATGTTCTCAGGATCTGGGATAAGATATACGATTCAATCGAGAACGATACCATCATAAACGGAAAGATTGTCAATCGCGTAAAAGGTGGAATGACCGTTTCGCTCTCGGGGGTCGAGGCGTTTCTTCCAGGTTCACAGATCGATGTCAAACCGGTTCGGGACTTTGATGCGCTTGTCGGACAGACCATGGACTTCAGAGTTGTCAAGATCAATCCGGTCACCCAGAACATCGTTGTCAGTCACAAAGTGATTCTTGAAGAAGAGTATGCAGCAAAACGTGAAGAGATGCTGGCCAACATCAAGGTTGGTATGGTGCTCGAAGGTACGGTTAAAAACATCACCGACTTCGGTATCTTTGTCGATCTCGGAGGTCTTGACGGTCTTGTGCATATTACCGATATCACCTGGGGCAGGATCAACCATCCGTCAGAAGTTGTTGAACTTGATCAGCCGATCAAGGTTGTTGTTGTCGGTTTTGACGAAGAAACCAAAAGGGTTTCTCTCGGCATGAAGCAGCTCGAGCCTCATCCGTGGGAAAACATCGAAATAAAATACCCTGTCGGTATCAAGACAAACGGCCGTGTTGTTTCGATTACGGATTACGGTGCATTTGTCGAAATTGAAAAAGGTATCGAAGGTCTTGTTCATATCTCTGAAATGAGCTGGACACAGCATATCAAGCATCCAAGTCAGTTTGTTTCTCTCGGTCAGGAAGTCGAGTGTGTCATTCTCAATATCGACAAAGAGCACACAAAGCTTTCGCTTTCTATGAAGCGGGTCAACGAAGATCCGTGGATTGCCCTGTCGGAGAAATATGTCGAAGGTTCGGTTCACAAAGGCACGGTCAGCAATATCACCGATTTCGGTGTTTTTGTTGAGCTTGAGCCAGGAGTGGATGGGCTTGTGCACATTTCCGACCTCTCATGGACCAAGAAAATCCGTCATCCAAGCGAACTGGTGAAGAAGAATCAGGAACTCGAGGTCAAAGTGCTCAAATTCGATGTGAATGCACGTCGTATAGCGCTTGGTCACAAGCAGATCAATCCGGATCCATGGGATGAATTTGAACAGAAATACGCTGTTGGTTCGGAGTGTGCCGGGACAATATCCCAGATCATCGAGAAAGGTGTTATCGTTATCCTACCGGGAGATGTTGATGGCTTCGTTCCGGTATCCCATCTGCTGCAGGGTGGTGTAAAGGATATTCACAGTTCCTTCAAGGTTGAAGATGAATTGCCGCTTCGCGTGATAGAGTTTGATAAAGAGAACAAGCGGATCATTCTTTCTGCGCTCGAGTATTTCAAAGACAAGAGCAAAGAAGAGATCGAAGAGTATCTGAAGGCTCATCCAAACGAAAAGAAAGAGATTGAAGATGCCAGCGCTGAACTGGAATCGCAGTCGAAGTCTGATGACGGAGGAAATGGCGATAAGTAAAAGCATTCGCCAGAAGCACTGAATGAAAAAAGCCTCTCCCGGCAATCCGGAAGAGGCTTTTTTGCATATGACGAAAAAGGAATCGGGCATCTTAACAAGTTACGTTATGCATCCTCTAGATAGCCATGCCGATGGATCCCCGGGTCGCGCTTCGCTTGCCCAAGGATGACAAAAGGAGGGAGGTCATGCCGCCCCGTAAAATAGATGCTCGGATTTCACCGGGATGCAGTTTGCAATCCCCGAGAAAGTCATGCCGCACTCGATGCGGCATCCATGGTGACGTTCATTAAAAGAAGGATCCCCGGGTCAAGCCAGAGGATGACAAAAGGAGGGAGGTCATACCGCCCCGTAAAATAGATGTTCACATTACACAGGGTTGCGGCACCCGACCCCCACGAAAGTCATGCCACACTCGATGCGGCATCCATGGTGACGTTCATTGAAAGAAGGAGCCCCGGGTCAAGCCCGAGGATGACAAGAGTAGAGAAGCCATGCCGTTCCGTGAAATAGAGGTTCAGATTACACAGAGATGTGGTGTAAACCCCCACGAAAGTCATGCCGCACTTGATGCGGCATCCATGCAGATCGACAGTATTGCTGATGGACTTTCGGGTTGCTCGAAGATGACTGAAAGAGATGCTCAATACCCGTAACTTTTCAGCATTGATTTTTTCTTTCTCCAGTCGGGCCTGACTTTCACAAACAGCTCTAAAAAGACCGGCCTGCCAAGGAGTTCTTCGATATCCTTTCTTGCCGCCATACCGAGTTTCTTTAGGGCCGCCCCTTTTTTTCCGATAAGAATATGTTTTTGGGAATCGCGTTCGACGATGATCGAGCTGCGGATCACATCTTTTTTTGAAGGATTATTTTCATGTTGTTCCTTGAACTCGTCAATAACAACTTCTGTTGCGTAGGGTATTTCCTGTCCGTATTGCAAAAAAACTTTTTCACGGATAATTTCGCTGACGAAAAAACGCTCAGGAGCGGTGCTGAGGATGTCATCAGGGTAAAGTGGGGTGTCAAGTGGTAAAAATGGTTGTAAAGAATCGACAAGAGCATCTATTCCTGTTCCATGCAGTGCGGAAACTGCCAATGCTTTTCGGGGTTGCCAGTGATCCTGGATAATTCGCAGCGCATCTTTCCGCTCTTTTTCGTTCAGGATGTCGGCCTTGTTCAAGGCCATGATCACCGGCTTTTTTGTTTCATCGAGCCATTTTTCGAAAAGCATGTTGGTGAATGTGCGATCAAACAACTCGGTTCTTTTCGAAGCCGGAATCAAAGCGATGATTACATCCGCTTCGTTCAGGGTCGTACGAGTTGTTTTCAGCATCGATTCATGCAACTTCTGTATGGGATCCATTATGCCCGGTGTATCAAGAAAAATTATCTGACAACGATCATTATGGTAAATTCCGGTTATTTTTTTCCTTGTGGTTTGCGGCTTTGGTGTTACTATGGATAGTTTATGGTTGAGAAGCTTGTTGAGCAGGGTGGATTTGCCTGCGTTCGGCGGACCGACAATAGCTGCGTACCCACAGGCAAAAGCTGTTTTATTCGGCATGAATGATAATTTGAATGCTTGTTGAATGGTTATACTATACTAAAATTTATGGTAATAGAGGGAATAGGTGGTAGGAATTAGGTAATAGGTAATGGGGAATAGAGTGTGGGGGGGACGGGACAACGTCAAAGTTGGTTCTTGCTTGTGAATGCTTCATTCAACAGTTCGGTGAATCAACAATATTTCGACTTTCTATCTCAGGAACGATATGGTTAATAGTTATAACAAACTCGATGTATGGCTATTTGGGTTTATGATCGGGCTTGTGGTTTTCGGGCTTCTTGCAATATACAGTGCCAGTAATGGGGTTGGGACAATCGATCTTTTTTATAAACAGCTTATATGGTTCGGAATAGGCTTGGTTGTCATGGTCGTTGTTTACTATATCGATTGCAGGAAAATAATTGAGTATTCCTATTTTTTATATCTGTTAGGTTTATTTTTGCTGATACTGGTTTTGTTTTTCGGGACAAAAGTCTCCGGTGCTACAAGTTGGCTTCGAATAGGATTTATCGGTATACAGCCGTCGGAAATAGCGAAAGTTACCACTATTCTTGCTCTTGCGAGATATCTCTCCAATGACAATACGGATATAACCTCTGTTAACGATGTGCTGCTGGCCGTTGCCATTGCCGTGATACCTGCAGGACTGGTTATGCTTCAGCCTGATATGGGAACAACACTGACCTATCTTTCATTTATCTTTCCGGTAATGATTATGGCAGGTTTCAATGTGTATTATCTCCTTTTGATGGTAATTCCTTTTCTGCTTACCATAGTTGGTTTTTTTAACATATATATGCTGTTTGCGCTTACGATAATTGTTTTCGTGTTACTTGTGTTTATCCGTAAGGGGTTTCATTTTTCACAGGTTATTGTCTCTCTTTGCGGTTTGGCGGGTGGCCTTTTTACTTTTCGTTTTGCTGCAGCTATTCTGCAGCCTCATCAAATGAAGCGTATCCAGACTTTTCTTGATCCAATGTCAGATCCTCAAGGTGCAGGTTACAATGCGCTGCAAGCTAAAATTGCGATTGGTTCGGGTGGAATGTTCGGAAAAGGTTTTCTTGAAGGAACTCAAACACAACTACGTTTTATTCCGGCGCAATGGACAGATTTTATTTTTTGTGTGATTGGAGAAGAGATGGGATTAATCGGTAGTATAGTGTTGCTTAGTCTTTTTCTTGCTCTTTTCCTGAGGATGCTCTGGCTTGTCAGTGTTATCAAGAATAAGTTTGTCGAGCTTACGCTTGTTGGGTTTGTTTCTCTCTGGCTGGTTCATGTGATGATCAATGTCGGTATGACCATTGGCCTTTTTCCTGTTATAGGAGTTCCATTGCCTTTTCTTTCATACGGTGGCTCATCGCTTCTGGGTAATATGGTTATGGTGGGGTTGGCCCTGAACTTTTTCAGAAATAAAAGGAATTTGGGGTATTGAGATAGAATAGCTGGATGGCTTGATGGTCAGATGGCCGTCCTGCTGTTCGCAAGTCTGCTTAATTTGTAAAACAAAAATTGGATCCCCGAGTCAAACCCAAGGAGGTCGAAAGTGAGAAGGTGACGGGTAATAGGGTTTAGGAAATAGGTAGTAGGATTTGGCCGTTGGCGAGAAGTCATGCCGCACTCGATGCGGCATCCATGGAGAGAAACAGGGACGTTTATGGATCCCCGGGTCAAGCCCGAGGATGACAAGAAGAGAGGAGCCATGCCGCACGTGATGCGGCTCTATAGTGAAAAACAGGGGCGCTTATGGATCCCCAGGTCGCGCTAAAGGATGTAAAAGTGAGAGGACAAAAGGGAGCAGTGATGGTGGATCTCCGGGTCAAGCCCGAAGATGACAAGAAGAGAGGAGTCATGCCGCACGTGATGCGGCATCCATAGTGACTTTCATTGGGCGATGGATCCAGGGTAAGACCTGTGAAATGGTTGTTATTAATGATTGCTTCCTTAAAAAACGAGAGGCTGCCTTTTCGAGGCAACCTCTTGCGTTTACTATAAAGGAACAGGTGCTATGAGGGAAGAACTTTATTTGATTTTATAGACAAATCTCTTGCCGCCTTTACCTGATGGAATGCGTTCGATTTCATCGTCTGCAATACCGTATTTATTGAACCAGAGGCTGACAGCTGTTCCTTTCGTGTTCAAGGCGTCCGCAATTTCTTTGGGTTTAAATGCTTGTGATGGATTAGTGCGCAACAGCTCCTTGATTGCTTCACCGAGTTGGCCTCTGCCATACTTGGTATATCCTCCTTTAGCTGTGGTTGCTTCCGTTCCCGATTCAAGCCTGGAAAGGTTTTGGTCTAACTTTTTTATAATAACGGTAAGCTCATCTTGTATTGGTCGAATTCTTTCTTCATATTCGCATTGTATTTGCGTAATAGAGTCCTGCAGTTCTTTCTTTTTTTCAACAAGTAACTGAAATTGATCGATCTTCTGGATAAAAAGATCATATTTGTCGGGAGCTGTTACATCTCTTTTGTTCATGTTCATTTCGTGCATCTTTTGTGTTATTTTTTTGATATAATTGTGCTCACACACCATTAATATAAAAGAAATGAAATGTGTAAGCAATATATTTATTCTTTTTTGTGATTTGAGCGTTGTAAGTTATCTCGAAAAATGAAAAAGAATATGCTTGAGAAAAAATAACTTATGAAAAGATAGCAAGATGAGTTGTCTCTGGAAAAGGCTTTTTGTTTCTTTTTGCTTTTGTGAATTAATTGGTAGATCCTAAAAATCAAGCATTGGGCAATAAAGAATAAGAGATATTATAGTTTGTTGTGCTGTAAAATATATGTGTGTTTGTGCTTCTTGATTATTGATTTTGATAGTCTTACGATGCTTGTATTCTGAATGGGGTTATGAAAAAAAAACGTGTTTTTGCAAAGACGCTTGGTTGTAAACTCAACTATGCTGAAACATCAGCAATACTGGAGAGTTTTGCTCAGGAAGGTTGGCAAATATCATTCGGAAATGAAGTGCCGGATCTTGTCATTATACATACTTGTGCGGTTACACAGCAAGCTGGGCAAAAGTCAAGGCAGCAGATTAGAAAGATGATAAAAAAGTATCCGAAAAGCAGAGTTGCTGCAGTTGGATGCTATGCACAGCTGAATCCTGAAAGCTTAGAAAATATTCATGGTGTTGATGTGATTCTTGGTTCAGAAGGGAAATTCAACATCCAAAAATATATAACAGATTGTGATAAAGCTGTATACATAGATGTAACCTCTCCGGGAAATATAAAAGAGGCTGTGCCGGCACATTCTCTGATATACGACAAGAATTTCGGGAGAACCAGGGCATTTCTGAAAATTCAGGACGGATGTGACTATGGGTGTGCATATTGTACTATTCCTCTTGCACGAGGAAGGTCCCGATCCGTGCCTTTCGAGAAAGTGATTGCTGACGCTGTGAAACTTGCAGAGGCAGGGTATCGTGAAATTGTTCTCACAGGTGTCAATATTGCCGATTATCAGAGTGGTTCTGTGACGATTGTAGAGTTGCTTCATGAATTGGAGACTGTCGATGTCGGTAGGATCAGGATAAGTTCCATCGAACCTGATATTCTGAGCGACAGGTTGATACGCGTGGTTGCTTCTTCGTCGAAGATCATGCCTCACTTTCATCTTCCTCTTCAGTCAGGTTCAGACAATATTCTCACTGCCATGCGACGCCGCTATTCTTCAGCAGGTTATCGAGAGCGTTTTCTGAAGGCTATCGAGGCGATCTCCGATTGTGCTATCGGGGCGGATGTCATCACCGGGTATCCCGGCGAGACCGAGGAACATTTTCAAGCTACCTTAAGGTTTCTGGAAGCTCTTCCTGCGGCGTACCTGCATGTTTTTACATGTTCTCTCAGGCCGGAGACGGTACTTTCCAAGCAGATTTCCTCAGGTGTGTGTAAAAAAGTCCATTCTGAAATTGCTCGTTCAAGAAGCAAGCTTCTTCTTGATCTCGCTGAGGTAAAACAGCGCGAGTTTGCCTTGCAGTATGTGGGAAAGGCCCTCGATGTGCTATTTGAAGAGTTTGAAACCGTGAAAAACGGAGAGATTGTCTTTTCCGGATACTCAGAAAATTATTTGCGAGTAAGTGTCAACGTAAAAGACAGTTATGAGCCTGTCGAGTTTGTAGGGAGCTGCAAAAAGGTTTTGATCGAAAATATGGGTGAGGATTTGATTTTAGAAGGCAGATTTGTAACTTAGTAGCCTTTTGCCAGGAATATCTGCGTTTTGTTGAGAGGTTCTTCTGTAACTTATTAACCTGTCTAAATAATTACTCCAATGGCTATTAAATCACGTATCCGTACTATTCCCGACTATCCCAAGAAAGGAATCATGTTTCGTGACATTACCACTCTTCTTAAGGATCCGGTTGGTTTCAGGCTTGTGATTGATCAGTTCACACAGCATTACCTCGAAAACGGGGTTGATTTTGATATGATCGTTGGCATGGAGGCAAGAGGTTTTATCATTGGTGGAGCGCTTTCCTACACTCTCGGCAAAGGATTTGTTCCGATCAGAAAGCCAGGTAAGTTGCCGGGAGATGTTGTCGATCAGGAGTATCAGCTTGAGTATGGTACTGACAAGGTAGAAATGCATATCGATGCTTTTGAAAAAGGTACCCGTGTTTTGCTTGTTGACGATCTTCTTGCTACCGGGGGAACCGCTTTTGCAGGAGGTGCGCTTGTCGAGAAAGTTGGTGGTGTTATAGCGGAAATGGCATTTATAGTCAACCTTCCTGATATAGGTGGGCAGAAAAAACTTGAAGGCAAAGGCTATAAGCTGTTCTGTCTTACAGAGTTTGAAGGGGAATAGGACATATGAAATATTTTTGGTTACGCTCTTTGTTTTTCTTCGTTATTGCATTTGTTGTAATACCCTTAGGGTTCAATGCTTCTCTGTTTGCTTCTGAAGTTGTTGCGGCTGGACATCCGGTTGCCGATCATGCCGTCGAAGGGGTCCTGCACCTTCCTCCAATCTGGATGGTTATTCCTTTCGTTATACTGCTTCTCATGATTGCTACAGGGCCTCTTTTTTATCATCATTTCTGGGAACATCATTACCCGAAGGTTGCAGTGGGGCTGGGTGCGATTGTTGCAGTTTTCTATGGCTTTTTCATGGATCACGGTACACATGCTTTGTTGCATACCCTTGA
This sequence comes from Prosthecochloris marina, assembly GCF_003182595.1. NCBI lineage: Bacteria > Pseudomonadati > Chlorobiota > Chlorobiia > Chlorobiales > Chlorobiaceae > Prosthecochloris > Prosthecochloris marina. The sequence continues at coordinate 16,061 of NZ_PDNZ01000002.1, read as the reverse complement.
AGAGTACATCTCGTTTATCGCTCTCATTTCCTCGCTTTTCATAGCATCTGGAGGAATTCTCATCAAAATAGCGAGTCGGGGCAGACCGCTGGTCAATGGCGGGTTACTCTTTTTTGGGGCGATTCTTGCGGACATTATTGGTACAACCGGAGCGTCAATGTTGCTGATCCGCCCTTATATGCGTATCAATGAAGGGCGTCTCAAGCCCTTTCACATTGTCTTCTTCATCTTTCTCGTCAGCAATATCGGAGGGGGGTTGACCCCAATCGGTGATCCACCTCTTTTCCTTGGTTTTCTCAAGGGAGTTCCGTTTTTCTGGATCTTGACAGAAATATGGCATATTTGGCTGGTGACGGTGGTTGTGTTAATCGGGGTCTTCATGGTGCTGGATGCCAGGGTCGGAAAGGGGACCTTGCCTGAAGGTTTTGAGCAGCAGACCGGAAGAGTTCTGGAAATTCAGGGAGCCAGGAGCTTTTTTTTCCTTGCAATAATTATTGTAGCCGTGTTTTTGGATCCAGCAGTCATAGCGGGTTTTCCAAGTCTCCAGCAAATGCTTCATGTGCCTTTCGGAATCCGTGAAGTCATCATGTTTGCTGTGGCGTTTGCAGCCTATAAAACTGCCGACCAGGAAGCGATGAAAGGCAATGAGTTCAACTTCGAGCCGATAAAAGAGGTGGCTTTTCTCTTTATCGGAATTTTTGCCACCATGATTCCTGCGCTTGAGCTTATCGGAGCGTACGCCGAGTCACACGCGGTTGAATTTTCTGTTTCACGTTTTTACTGGCTTACCGGATCCCTGTCAGGAGTTCTCGACAATGCCCCGACTTACCTGAACTTCCTTGCAGGTTCAATGGGTAAATTCGGCTCGGATATCGGGTCTGTCGAGGCTGTTCGCAGCTTTGCCGCTGGTATTCCTTCTCCGGTTGCAGCCGATGTTCCTTCGGATGTTTATCTTCTTGCCATATCGGTAGCTGCGGTATTTTTTGGCGCAATGACCTATATCGGTAATGCACCGAACTTTATGGTTAAGAATATCGCCGAGCAGGCTGATGTGGATGTCCCGGGTTTTGTTGAGTATGTATACAAGTATTCTTTACCGATATTGATTCCTCTGTTTGCAGTCATTTGGTTTGTTTTTTTCAATTTTTAGAACCTAATACCTAGACTTATGAAAGGGTTTGTCCAGGCAATACATGATGGCGAAAAAGGGATGATTTTCAAGAATTCTGTCTATCTGCCTTTTCACCTCGAGTTGCTCAGTGTTTGGATCGGAAAGGAAATGTCTCTTCTCGCTGTACCTGATCTTCTAACCGATTTCAGCGATGGGAATGGCCATTTGGCTATTCGTGAAGGTGAGCAGTATACCAACATCGTGTTTAGAAAAGGGGGAGACCTGCGTAAGGAACTTGGCCGAAGCAAAGGGCATATCATCCTGAATGCAGCAGAAAAAGGATCGAATATTTTTGATGAAGAAAACAGGCACTATATCAAGATATGTTTTGCGAACAGGCATATCCTTGATTTCGAACTGATTGAAGACCCGTTTTATCTATAACAAAAGCGCGAGGAAGGCTTTTGTGACACAGTGCAGGCCTTCCTCTCCTCTTTTCTCTTTTTTGTCCCGGCTTATCCCTGCCTTTACTGCTTTGTAATCGGGTTACTCTCCGTAACCCTTGGTTTTGTGGATGGTATGTATCTCACAGTCAAACCTTGAGGCTCTGGCTCACTGCATGCTTGAACTCTTTGGATATCTTGAACGTGGGGACGTTCTTGGCGTCAACTGAAACCTTTTCGCCTGTTCGGGGGTTGCGTGCCAGTCTTTGGTTTTTATAACGGATATTGAAAGATCCAAATCCTCTTATCTCTATTCTTTTGCCGGCTTTCAATGAATCGATGATGCTTTCGAAAAGACAATCGACCACCGATTCTGTTTCGTGCTTGGTCAGCCCGGTTCTGTGAGAGATGGTATTAACGAGATCTGCTTTTGTCGTTGTGTTTCCCATGGCGCTTAAGTTCTAAGGTTAGATAACGTTACCAACAATTATTGTAACCACATTCTTACTGCAACAATTCCTACAAATACAGCAAAAATTTTCCGAAGTACCTCATTTGACAAGGAAGTCGCTATTTTCGCTCCCAAAAATGCTCCGGCAAAAAGCCCGATCGCAATAAGGAGGCCAAACAAGATATGCTCGGTTGTTATTTTTCCTGCTCTATAATACTCCAATACACCAAGGAGGCCAACAGGAAGCAGGAGTGCTATCAGGGATGTTGCGTTTGCAGTATGCTGGGTAAAGCCCATAATCAGTACAAGTGCAGGTACAATGATCAAACCTCCGCCTATACCGAACATACCGGAAAGAATCCCGGCCGCTAACCCTGTAAGCAACATCCAGGCAATTTGCATGACTTTAGATTGAGTGGTTATGATGCAGGTGCCATTCCTCCGCCTGCTTCAATAATCGCGTCTATTTCTTCACTGTTTAAAATCTCTTTTTCAATCAAGGCTGTAGCGAGCGCATCGAGGAGGTTCTTTTTTTCGGAAAGAATCCGTTTTGCATTTTCCATACACTCCATTACGATATTACGTACCTCTACATCAATCTGTAAAGCTGTTTCTTCACTGTATTCTCGAACGTGGGAGTAGTCCTTGCCAAGGAATACCTCTTTGTGGCCGTTTCCATAATTTATCGGTCCAAGTTTTTCGCTCATTCCCCAGTTGCGTACCATTTTTCTTGCAATTTCCGTTGCCCGTTCTATATCGTTTTCCGCTCCGGTACTTGTTTGGTTGAAGATAAGTTTTTCGGCGGCTCTTCCTCCAAGAGCATAGGTTATCATTGCAATCAGGTTGTCCCGGTCCTGTGTATACCGATCCTCTTCCGGAAGATAGGCGGTTTGCCCCAGAGAGCGTCCTCTGGGGATGATGGTTACCTTATGAATCGGATCAGAGCCTTTGGTAAACTTTGCTACGAGTACGTGACCCGACTCATGATAAGCGGTGATTTTTTTCTGCTCGTCGGAGATGTACATGCTTCTGCGTTCAGGTCCCATCAGTATCTTATCTCTGGCTTCCTCGAAATTTTCCACAGAAATATCCTTGCGACCTCCGCGGGAAGCAAGAAGAGCTGCTTCGTTAATAAGGTTTGCAAGATCGGCTCCTGAGAAACCAGGAGTGCTCTGCGCTATTTTTTCGATATCGACATCTTTGGCAAGAGGGGTTTTGCGAGAGTGGATCTTCAGTATTGCAACTCTGCCGCGAATGTCGGGTTTATCAATTGTGATCTGGCGATCGAACCTGCCCGGTCTCAGCAATGCCGTATCCAGAACATCCGGCCTGTTTGTCGCTGCTATGAGAATGACATTGTCTTTTGTTGTAAAGCCGTCCATTTCTACCAAGAGCTGATTGAGGGTTTGTTCGCGTTCATCGTGTCCCCCGCCAAGTCCTGCCCCGCGACTTCTTCCTACTGCATCGATCTCGTCAATGAAGACAATACAAGGGGCGTTTTTCTTTGCCGTTTCAAACAGGTCACGAACCCTTGCTGCGCCGACTCCGACAAACATTTCAACGAAGTCCGCTCCGGATATGGAGAAAAACGGAACCTTTGCCTCACCGGCAATGGCTTTGGCAAGGAGTGTTTTGCCGGTACCCGGAGGTCCAAGAAGGAGAACTCCTTTGGGGATCTTTCCTCCTATCTGTTGGTAACGTTCGGGGCTCATGAGGAAATCGACCGTTTCTTTCAGTTCCTCTACCGCTTCGTCAACACCAGCAACATCTTTAAAGGTGATTTCGACGTCGAAATCACTCATCAGTTTGGCTCTGCTTTTGCCAAAAGCAAAAATATTTTTCTGAACCCCGCCATTCTGCATCGACATGCGACGGAAAATGAAAAAATAAATCGCAGCGAAAATAAGCCATGGTGCAAGCAAAATAAGGAAGTTGTTGAAGTCATTTGCGCTTTCACGCACCTTGACTTCAATGCCTTTTTCGGCAAGGATATCGGCTTGTTCAATCGAAAACTCAGGAATTCTGGTGAAAAACCGGTCAACTTGCATTGCAGTACCGTCGATCAGCTGAAGTGTTGCCGGACTTTTCAAAATACCTCGTAATAAAGCGGATTTATCGGGAGCAGTTTCAATTGTCAGTGAGACGAGCTGATCCTGACCAAGTACTTTTCGGTATTCATTGTAGGAGATTTCCCTCGAATCATCCTGGACAAAAAATCTCTGAAAAACAAAAATGAATACAAGAAACAACATGATGTATATCAATATCCTCGGGAATCGTTCTCTCGAGCCTTCTGCGTTTCCCCCGTTTCCGAACCATCCTCCGGATTCCGGAGTCTGATCTTTCACTGGCTTGAATTTGTTTGGTGTTTGACGCTTTTTGCCCTCTTTATCGGCCATTTGTATCGGTATTCTGTTGAAATGTCAAGGTAACTTGTCTTTTTTAAAGTAATTAAAAGTACAACTCTGTGCGAACATTAAAAGTTTATTTCGATATCCCATTTGCATGATTCCCTGCAAACAAAATTCCGCACAGTGTGCCTTCCACGAATTAGCATGAAATTTTCACGAATTAAAAAAAAGAATCGGTTCATTGCAGTCCGGTTTACATCGAATCGACAGCGCACAGGGGCTTCAACCGGTACAAATCTGAGATTTTTCGAAAATCAAGGACGGTGAAGCCAATTACTGCAATAAATATTTTTATGAATTGGAAGTACATCACTACCGTAATCGACGATACTTCTTTCGCCGGTTTTGGAAACAGCGGTTTCATCAATGATGCACGAAAACCGAGCTTCCGGCGAATTGTTTTTCAGCTTGAGATTCAAACAACAATTCGCTGATTCGTTCAATCCGTGTTTATTCGTGCAAATTGGTGGACTGAATGTTACACTTATAGCTTATAGTTGTTACGGCTTTGTATAATCCGTGGACTACAATGTTTTTTTGAGGGCCGGTGACAGATCCCACTGTATTATGCGCTATAGGAATAACAGGGACTTTTTTTTAAATTCCTTGCCTTTACACACCGGAAAACATTACATCGGGACGCTTTGTGGTATGAATCGATATGGAGGCGCTCCCAAGTCAATAGTATTATAGTTTAATGTCATTATGCAAACAACTCCAGGTCAGCGGGTAAGAACAAGATTTGCACCATCGCCCACAGGGTATCTTCATGTAGGGGGATTGCGTACAGCTCTCTATAATTATCTCTATGCAAAGAAAATGAACGGTGACTTCATTGTCAGGATTGAAGACACCGACCAGGCAAGAAAAGTTGAGGGTGCTGATAAAAGTTTGATGAACACACTTGCAATGACCGGTATTGTTGCCGATGAAAGTTTTATACATGGAGGCAATTTTGGTCCATACGTACAGTCAGAAAGGCTTGGTATATATCAGCAGTTCTGTCAGCAGCTTTTGGATCAGAAGAATGCATATTACTGTTTTTCAACACCTGAAGAGCTGGAGGAAAACCGCAAGCTTCAAATGAAGCAGGGGTTGCAGCCAAAATATAACCGCAAATGGCTCCCTGAAGATATGGGCGGATCGATGCCGGAAAGCGAGATCAGAAAAAAAATGGAAGAAGGCGTGCCATATGTGGTTCGTATGAAAGTGCCGGACTATATTTCCATCATGTTTGATGATATTGTTCGCGGACCGGTAGAGTTTGATTCTGCGACCGTTGATGATCAGGTCCTCATGAAGTCAGATGGTTTTCCTACCTATCATTTCGCAAGCGTTATCGATGATCACCTCATGGAAATCAGCCATGTTATCCGAGGTGAGGAGTGGCTTTCTTCAATGCCCAAACATCTTTTGCTCTATGAGTTTTTCGGGTGGGAGCCACCCAAAGCCGCCCATTTGCCGCTTTTGCTCAACCCCGATCGTTCCAAACTCAGTAAACGGCAGGGAGATGTTGCGGTTGAGGACTTTATCAAGAAGGGATACAGTCCTGAGGCGATCCTTAATTTTGTTGCTCTTCTTGGGTGGAATGAGGGTGAAGGCTGCGAAAAAGAGGTGTACAGTCTCGATGAGCTTGAGCAGATCTTCAGTCTCGAACGGGTCGGCAAGGCTGGTGCCGTGTTCAATGTGGAAAAGCTCGGTTGGCTGGAAAAACAGTATATCAAGGCCCGTCCTCAGGAGAAAATCATAAGTGTTATCAAACCTTTGCTCCAGGCCGAGCTGGAGGTAAAGAGTACCGACATGGATGTCGAACGCATTGCAAGTGATGAGTACCTTGCTCAGGTCATAGAGCTTATGAGGGAAAGGGTCAATTTCGATCAAGAAATGGTTACCTTTTCAAGCTACTTCTTTTTCGACCCTGACGAGTACGATGAGAAGGCTGTTCAGAAGCGCTGGATGCCGGATACCAACGATGTTCTTAAAGAGTTCATTGGCGTGCTTGACGAAACCGATAATTTCAGTGCGGATAACCTCGAGGCAACCCTCAAGGATTTTGCGGTGCGTAAAAACAAGAAGCCGGCCTTTCTGATTCATCCGACAAGAATACTTACTTCAGGTGTCGGATTCGGCCCGAGTTTGTATCACATGCTTGAAGTTTTTGGTAAAGAAACGGTTTTGCGGAGGCTCAGGAACGGTGTCGAAAGGGTCAAAACGCAGAAGCAGGACGATGCTGGATTGAGTACGAGAGGAGTTGTTGTCAGAGACTAGCAAAAGGTTGGTACTAGGACAATAGGAAATGGGTAATAGGAAGTTTGAATGGTGGCTCTGCATGCTTTTTTGTCATCCTCAAACAAGCGGAATGTTGCCAAGGCTCTGTTTCCCAATCACTTTTTTCCTTTTCTTTTTGCAAATTTCCTGGTGATCCTTATATTGGCAGTCACGTTTGAGGACAGATAGCTCAGTTGGTAGAGCAAAGGACTGAAAATCCTTGTGTCGGGGGTTCGATTCCCTCTCTGTCCACCAGGCAAATTCGGCTGATATTCTTTTCAGTTGAAACCGCGTACTTTTCATATCCTCTTTTTTTCAGTGCAACACCATACTGGCAAAGCAGGCTGGAAGTTTCTCCATGTTTTTCCAACCCCGTGAATTGGACTATTGTTCGTGCATTCCTCTGCGCCAGGATTGCAAATTGTGTGTATTTTTTGTTTTGTTGAATACAGATGAGTATACTTTCGGGCCATGGTCCATTGCTGCCAGAGCAACACGCTATTCAGGTTGTTAAACAAGGTAGTCGGCACAATTTGAAACGCTCAACCCAGGTATGAATATTTCCACGGAATTAGATCGGGACGTCTGGCATAATCTTCAGGAACCCGGTTCTTACGAGTGGTGGTATTTCGATGCCGAAGACCGGGAGCAAGGCCTGTCACTTGTTTGTATCTGGTTTGCCGGGTTTGCATTTTCGCCTTATTACATGGAGCACTACCTGAACTGGAGAAAAACCGGTTCGGACCCACCTAAAGCTCTCGATTATGCAGCGTTCAGCTTTCAGCTATATGAAAACGGGCGCGAGTCGGTAAATTTTATCAAGGAAGGGCATGCTTCGCTTTTTGAGAGTTCGGGAAACGATATAGAGGGAAGATTTGAGGATAACCGCTTTTACTATGATTCTCACAAGCAGGCTTATGTTCTCGAGATAGCTTTTGATTTCCCCGCCAGACGCCAGAAAGTTACGGCCGAGCTGATTTTTTCTGTCAGGCATAACTACTCATACAGGAAATTTGATGCGAACAATAATGGAAAAGTGCCGCATCACGAATGGCTGCTCACCCTTCCGAGGGCAGATGTTTCCGGTTCCTTGATTCTGGAAGATACCCTTAAAAAAAGGAGCCGTACCATCACTGTTCGTGCTCGGGGGTACCATGATCATAATCTTGGGCTCATGCCCATGCATGAGTATATCAATACATGGTACTGGGGGCGTGCGTTTTCCGATAAGTACGATCTTGTTTACTACGTGATTTTCTTCAAAAACTCGGGGTACAAACCTCTCGCTCTGTGCATGCTGCAGGATAATGTTACCAGGAAGCTTACAGTGCATGATGGTCTCGGTGTCGAAGCTTCCGGGTTACGGCGGGGGTTGTTCGCTCCACTTCACAGCCGGAGCCTGAGGTTCGCCCGCGAGGATTTCCGTATAGATATCGATCAGAAGCAGGTGCTTGATTCGGGTCCTTTTTATCTGCGTTATGGCTCCGATATTGTTTTTCGTAGAGATGGTCAAGATCCTGTTGAGCTTAGAGGGATATCTGAATTTCTCAATCCCGGGCGCCTCAAATTACCTGTACTGAGATTTTTTACCCGATGCAGGATCTGGCGATATGGGGTCGATTCACGGATGTACGATAGCTATAATTTTTTTAAGACCTGTTGGCATTGGTTTAAACGCTAAAAATATTTAAATTCGACCTCGTTTACGTTAGGTTGGGTTTTTTCCGTTTGCCTCTATGAAGTAACAAAAAAGCGGGTTTCGGGAAAGCAATGTTTGAATTGGGCGGTTGTCGATTGCCCCGACAAGTCGAAGCTTCAAGAGATGTAAGCCTTTATTCGCTCTTGCCTAATGGGTTTTTAAGAAATCTTGTATCGGACATGGCGCATAACAGATTATTTTTTTATTGGTTATGCTTGAAAAGCATCTGTTGAGATGCTCAGTTTGAGGGAAAATGTTTGCATACTAATACAAGGGTATCTTTTAGGAATGTTTGTTTCAAGGTGCCTGTAAGTCATAAAAAAGGAGATAGATAGTAATGGCTGAAAACAGTAATTTCAAAAGCCCCAAAAGGCTGAGTTCGCTTCAGGGCGGTCCTTCCGATCAATCTTCCGGAGCGGTTCCTGGTGAAAAAACAAGGGACGCTTCTCTTGATGGAATCGATTTCGAACGCCGCAATTTTCTTGGCAAGGCTGTTGGCGGAATTGGGGCTGTCGTGGCGGCGGGAACTCTTTACCCGGTAGTTAAATACATCACACCGCCAGCTGAAAAAGAGGTCAAGGATGTGGATGAGAAGGTTGTTGGGAAAGCGTCTGAAGTGCCGCCGGACTCCGGTAAAATTTATCAGTTCAACAAGGATAAAGTCATCGTTGTCAATAATGGCGGCCAGCTGACAGCCTGCAGCGCCGTTTGTACTCATCTCGGCTGTCTTGTACAGTGGAAAGAGGATGAAGAGCTCATTTACTGTGCTTGCCATGGTGCCCGTTACGAACAGGATGGTAAAATCATCTCCGGCCCGCAGCCTTTGCCTTTGGCTCCTTATAACGTCAGGGTAGATGGTGATGATCTGGTAATTTCAAAAGCATAATTAAACTACTTGAACAACAAGGGAGTCAAGAAATATGGCTGAAGAAAACAACAATAAGCAAACGGCGGCATCGAAACCGTCTCCGGCAGGTAAGCCAAAACCGCCGGCTGCCAAACCGTCAGTTCCGGGCAAACCGAAATCGCCTGCTGCGAAAGCCGGCGCTCCTGGACAAGCAAAACCTGTCCCTGCGAAAGGTAGTCCTGCTAAAAAAGGTGTCTATAAACCTGCAGAAGTCAGAGCCGAAGCTAACCCGTTCAAAGACAGTAAGACCGGTGCCGGGACAAGCTGGTTTAGGGAACGTTTCAATGTGTTGGTTCCGGTTATCGATTACATGAAGAAAAAAGAGGTTCCGCAGCACCGCCTTTCGATTTGGTATTATTTTGGCGGTTTGACCCTTTTCTTCTTTTCCATTCAGATCATTACCGGGCTTCTTTTGCTTCTCTACTATCGGCCAACTGAAGCGGAAGCATTTGCACGTTTCGTTTACATCCAGACTGAAGTTCCTTTCGGCTGGCTTATTCGCCAGGTACATGCGTGGTCTGCTAATCTCATGGTGCTCATGGCGTTTATCCATATGTTCAGCACCTTTTTCATGAAAGCGTATCGTAAACCCCGTGAACTCATGTGGGTGAGTGGGTTTGTGCTTCTGTTACTCACGCTTGGTTTCGGATTTACCGGTTACCTGCTTCCATGGAACGAACTTGCTTACTTCGCAACACAGATCGGTACGGAAGTGCCGAAAGTTGCTCCAGGTGGAGAGTTCATTGTTCAGCTCCTTCGCGGCGGAGAAGAAGTCGGTGGTGAAACACTTACCCGTATGTTTGCCATGCATGTCGTTCTGCTGCCCGGCCTTGTCATGCTTTTCCTTACAGGGCATCTCATGCTCGTTCAGGTACTCGGCGCTTCGACTCCTATAGGTTACAAGGAAGCTGGACTTGTCAAAGGCTACGAAAAGTTTTTCCCGAACTTCATCGCTAAAGACGGGATCGCCTGGATGTTAGGTTTCGCTCTCCTGATTTACCTTGCCGTTATATTTCCTTGGGAAATTGGTGTGAAAGCCGATCCTCTTGCTGCAGCACCTGATGGAATCAAGCCTGAATGGTATTTCTGGGCACAGTTCCAGCTGCTCAAGGATTTTAAATTTGAAGGTGGTGAACTGCTTGCCATTATCATTTTCACAGTTGTTGGCATAGTTTGGGCGCTGGTACCATTCATGGATAAAAAGGCGTCAAGAGAGCAGAGAAGTCCTCTCTTCACCATTTTTGGACTGGTTGTACTCGCCTCATTACTTATCGGGACATACAGGGTTTACTTGGAGTACGGCTGGTAGAAATCAGCACATACACAACAAAAAACGCCTGGTAATCCCGGGCGTTTTTTGTTTTTAAGGCCCCCCCCTGGTCGAGCCCGAGGATGAAAAAAGTGAGAGGGCAAAAGGGGACTGGGTAGTAGGTAATGCGTAATGGGGAAAAGTGATATTGTGATGGATCCCCGGGTCGCGCTCTGCTTGCCCGAGGATGACAGCGAGGGAGATGGAGTGTCAGGCCGATGAAAGTACTCAATTCCCACAAAGTCATATCGCATGTGATGCAGCATCCCCCCCCTCCAAAGTCATGCCGCACTTGATGCGGCATCCACCCCCCTACAAAGTCATGCCGCACTCGATGCGGCATCCATAGTGAAAAACAGGAGCACTCATGGATCCCCGGGTCGAGCCCGAGGATGACGGAGGAGGGGGAAGTTATACCGTGCTTTATGCGATATACAACGATACGCTGCGTATAAAATAGGCGAATAATACGTATATATTTCAATATGTTAATGCCATGTATGTAATGATATAAAAGTAAGATTTTGACACAGGTGTCAAGTTCAGAATTCTACTACGTTTATATTCTCGCCAACAGAGCATACGGTACAGTGTATGTTGGTATGACCAATGATATTCTTCGTAGAGTTCATGAGCATAAATCTGGGCTTGTCGAAGGGTTTACTAAAAAGTATGGTGTTCATAGCCTTGTTTACTATGAAACGTTCAAAGATCCTTACAATGCTATTTCGAGAGAGAAAACCCTGAAGAAATGGAAGAGGGAATGGAAAGTGGCCCTCATTGAAAAAGACAATCCTGAGTGGATCGATCTCTATGACTCATTGTCAGGTTTGTAGGTAAAAAAAACGGTAGGGATTGACAAAGAGGAGGTGCAAAGAAATGTCAAGCCAAATCAGACGGTTTGTTATGATTCGAAAATCAAAAGATGGATCCCCGGGTCGAGCCCGAGGATGACGGGGAGGGTGGAGTCATCCCGCATATGACGCGGCATCCATACTGAAAAACAGGAGCACTCATGGATCCCCGGGTCAAGCCCGAGGATGACGAGGAGGGAGACGTCATGCCGCATGTGATGTGGCGTCCAACCCCCTTCAAAGTCATGCCGCACTCGATGCGGCATCCATAGTGAAAAACAGGGACGCTAATGGATCTCCGGGTCGAGCCCGAGGATGACGGAGGAGAGAGAAGTCATGCCGCCCTGTGAAATAGATGTTCGGATTTCACAGGGATGCGGCATCATACAGGACGCATCAGATTGCCCGTGGCTTTTCCGGTGAACCGGTCATTGGTTATTAATGACGTTCTTTAAAAACGTTTCGGCTTCATATCCCGCAATGAATGCGTTTTCTTTTATTGCTTCAAGGGCTTCTATCCAGACGTTGAGTTCTTTTGTTGCAAAACCCGTTTGCTGTTTTTTTGTTTGTTTGGTATGAAGCATGGTGACCGCAAAGAGCCAGGATGTGAGCAAATTGAAGCGCGAAGCACTGAACCAGCGTTTATTGTATTGTTTCTGAACGGAAAGAAAGGCTTCCGCATTCGGCATGCCGTTTCCTGCAAGAAAAAGGCTGAGTTTTTCGACAAGATATTTTTCCGGATTCTGTACCGACGTTACCGGCATTTTTATTTTGAGAAGGCAGATGAACAGATCGGTTAGCTGTTCGACAGGTTTGTTTTTCAGCCTGATATTTTCCTGGAAAATTCGAGTCAATGGTTCTGCAAGCAACAAATCTTCGATCATTCCCTGTTGCGTCATACCGTTTTCTTCAAGGAGCTGTTCGATGGCCTCTACCGTTATCCATAATAGTACGAGGTAGCTGAAGCTGCTTTTCCTTGAGGTTTCTATCCCGAGGCTTTTCTTCAATTCCGCCGGGATGCCGGGGCCTTGGAGTATAGTGGCCAGTGTGCATGCATGATCGAAATAGTTGCATGCACGAGCAACAGCATTTTTTGGAACTGTTATCGGTTTTTCCGTCAGGCTTGCGTATTCTTCTGCAACAAAATCAAGGAGGGCGGAGAGAGATTCTTCGAGCAAGGTCTGTTGTTTTCCTGTATCGAGCGTTTCATCGAGCAGCAGGTCGAGATTTTTCTGAGAGCAAAAGCCGGTTATCCGGTTGTGAAGGGGGGCAAGACTCATTGCAAGCACCGCCTTGTCAATGGAGGGTATACCTCGTCCGTCGAGATCGTAGCACAATCGGTCGTAAGGCATCAGTTTCGATGGACGGACTTCCCTGAAATCAAGAAATACGTTGTATTGATAACCTCCAAGAACGATGTGCAGCCCCTGTTCGCGCAGTTGCTGAATCTGCCGGATGAACTCGATGTTTGAAACGTGATCCCGGAAAACAACAAACGCGGTATCATCACGACTCAGCCCGAGTCCGTCGCATAAGGAGCGTTGCTCGATGCCATTTGCTGTTTTAAAGCCAACCGAGTTTTTAATATAACCGGCAGCCTGTTCCCAAACATTGTTGTACGCTACAAGTGCGAGTTCATTTCCCAGCCGGTTGGAGTAACAAAAGACGTTCTCATCGACATGCCCTTCCGGAGTATAGACGTCGTAAAGGAAAAAGTTTTCCGCTCCGGCAAAAAGGGCACGCTTTTTCAGGAGGGGAAAAATCTCCCGCTCATGCCTTTTGATCAGTTCGTCATCAGGATGCTCGTCAAGATAAGCCCGGGCGTATTCCATTCCATATTTTTCACTGAAGCCTTCAATCTGTCCATGACCGAACATCGGTAGACCGGGCATGGTTGCCATCATTGCACATACGCCAAAATATTTATCGCCTTTACCGAACTGCTCGATCGCCGTATCTTCATCCGGGTTATTCATGAAATTCACATATCGCTGCAGAATTCCCGCGTCGAATTCCAGAGTGTTTTTTATCAGATAACGGTATCCCGCATTGTCTTCTTTCTTCAGCATGTGCATGAACGCACTGTTGTAGACCCTGTGCATGCCGAGCGTACGGACAAAATAGCCCTCGAGCATCCAGAATGCTTCGGCGAGCAGAAGAGTGTCTGGAGCCTCTACGTGAATACGGTCAACCACTTCCCGCCAGAATTCTTCGGGAATGAGCTTGTTGAAATCTTCCATACTCATTGCGTGAGTGCTTCGTGATGGAATACCTGCGGTATGATCCGGCTGAGGGTACCATAAACGCTGGATGTGGCGTTTTACCAGAACCATTGCCGCATCGAAACGTATCACCGGAAACATTCTTGCGACATGGAGAATCTGTTGGATAACCGCTTCGCGGACTTCGGCACTGAGGAAGTTGAGCTGTGCGGTATCGTTCCATGGCATTGTTGTGCCGTCGTTTCCGTGGTATATATATCTGGTATCACCATTTTGGTAGTCTACCCGTTTGAAAGCGACTGCTGCATCGGAGCGGTCCCAGTAACCGTCTTCGATATAAATGCCGAAACGTGGGTCGCTGCTGAGATTCGGGCCGTTATAGGTGTAGGAAGGGTATGGCGGATCGACGGTATTGATAAACCATTCCGGTTTATCCTTTACCAGAGAAGAGTCCAATCCGGTGTGATTGGGTACCATGTCACTGGCAAGCCGTATACCTCGCTGTAAGGTTCTGCGGCGAAGGTTCAGGTATCCTTCATAACCGCCGAGCTCGTCGGCAACAGTATAACTCTCGAGTGCATATGCTGAAGATTTGGCTTCGGGATTGCCCTGAAGCTGCTTGATTTTCTGTGAGGCAGGGCTTCTTTCCCAAAGGCCGATAAGCCAGAGAGCGGTGAATCCTCGTTCGGCAAGAGAGTCGAGTTCCCTGTCGGGTATGTCTTGCAGTCGGTTTATTGGACGACAATAGGTTTTGCTCAACTGGTCCAGCCACACAAAGGTGCTCTTTGCAAGCATGACAACTTCAGGCATCCATGACGAATCAACAGAATAGTTTTCAGGTTCGTCTTCAAGGTTGGTGAAAGATGGTGCTTGTACCTGTTTTTCAAAAAAACTGCCATGCTGCGCGTGGTTTTCCTTGCCGGTTTTTTCAAAGAACAGCCATGCATCTTCATCCTGTATAAGAGTAATGCTGTTGTCGAGCATGTCGAGCAACGGCGTTCCATCGAGGAACTCTCCCCAGTGCATTCTTATATATCGCAGCTGTTCAAGCAGAGAGTTTGGTGCATGTCGTATCGGTCTTGTCAACAGTTCTGCCGGATCGATATTTTCCGGTCCGATGGGCCCCACTTCCTTGAGGGAGCGGAGAAACGTGTTTACGACTGTGCGATACGAATGGTCATTTCGTAGGGCATCGTCAGTTAACAGAAAGCTGAACTGATCGAGTGCAGGATTTTGATTTTGGAGCCAAACAAAGAGAGATTCTTCCAGTGCGATCTGGCGGTTCGATGCCGAAACAAGAAACTCCCGATTGGTTTGATAACCCCTGAATACACTCGAGGGAGGAAATTGGGAAATGAATGTCTCCAGGTAACCCGAAAAACCTTTTTCCTCGAGTTCCTGCAGTGTGGAAGCTTCGACTTTGTGCAGAAAAGCCGGGTTTCGCTCAACGACCAGGCGGCTCATTACAAGATGGGCGGCTGCGTGCAGGAGTTTCATGCCGTGGAACTGTGCTGGGAGCAGATGTTTTGCCTTGTCGCCAAAGCGCTGTTTCAGATGGAGGTTGATGCGGTTTGTTTGCAAAGCGGCCTGTTCAAGGGCGGATTGGCGGTTGGATGGAAGCTCGGGGAACCAGCTTTCAGAAAGATCGAGATCAACGAGAGCTTGCCGGGTGATATAAAAATGTTCCTTCTGCAAAGAATTGCTGATGGAGGAATGATTGTTCTGGTTTGTCATGGAAAGTGAAAAGATATACTTGTGCCGTTCGGTAAAGATCATGTACCTGTGAAATCAATGACTAAAGTACGCATTTTCCTTGAAAGGGTATCAGTTAAATAGGGAATAGCTGATAGACAGCAGGGCGTTGATAACGTGTTGAGCCGCTTATTTGTTTATCGATTTTTTTGAGTTGTCACGAAAGTTCCGAAAGGAGATAGGCAATCTGAAAGGAAGCTTTTGCTGCCCCGATGATCTAAAATGTTTGGTTCTTGTTCTCGGTTTTTATGTTATGTCTATATGGTTATATGGTTTTGAGGAAAATGGACGTTTGCCTTGAAGTAGACTTTTTCCATCCTGAAAATGTGGTTAAGTTGTTTTTATATATTGTCTTATGATGCTTGCTGATGCAAGATTTTTTGTGTTCTTGGTCAATATGTTTCAGAAATGTAAAATTTGGCGTGTTTTTTTTACGGCTTAACAATTGTTTTTTTGTATTACGATGTTTTTATAAATTAACTATGCCGCTTAAATAAAGTTTGTCGTTCTTTCTGTTTTTTTTCATCATTTGCTTTTAAACTGAAGTACGAAACAACTAAACAGGAGAGGTTTTATGAAAAAAATTATCTCACTTTTGGCAGCCGTTGCAGTCTTCGGTATGGGATCGGTCGCC